>NZ_JAVEPN010000001.1:0-313064 GCF_034008105.1 Trichlorobacter sp. | reverse complement strand
GAAATGGACCATGCCGTTCAAGGACTGGAAATCTGTGCTAAATCAGTTCACTATCATCGTTGAAGAACGGATGCCTGCTCTATAAAATGACCGAAAAACCATTTACACAAAATCATTTACAGGACCACACTTGGAAGTTTACCCTCCCTCCGATTACTTACAATGCGTACATCAGAAACGATTTTGCCGTACATAGCCCTCAGAAGCCTGCCGTCTTTTTCCTCTGCTCTTACACGATAAATATAGTGTTTATTTTGATTCCAAGTCCTTTTTTGCCCTCTTTTGAGCCCTCTCCACATCAAATTCAAACTTTTTTGGTACCCTTCATCATTGGCTAAACGTGGTAGTTTATAGCTACTACCAGTCAAAATATTATCTGTAACCTCGTAAACTCCACTCATTTTGCCATTAAATTTAATGGTGACCTTATATTCAAAATCATCTGGACCACTATCATCTGCCTCTAAAGAAACATTAAAATCAGCCGTACTTCCTGCCCCATAAGGGGCTACCCAATCAGCATGAAATAAATCAAAGCCAATTTCCTTATTCGTAGCAGGCAGAATTGCTGTTACTTTTCTCGCATACATTGGCACCGGATTGCCGATTTTGCGTAACAGAACCACAAACTCTCGTTTTTGCAGGCTTGCGTCAGCACGTCCGGGAAAGTCATACGTATAGCGGCTTGGATAATACCCGCTTTTAGTTGCACCATATGAAATGTGTCCGTTACCGCTCCCGGAAACCTTAAATATCCCGTCAGCACCTGTAACACTGTTCTTTGATGACATCTTTGAGTCGGAAGAGGTGTTTTTTCCAAAACTGATATACACATCAGCATCTTTTACTGGAGCCCCATCTTCATCAACAACACGAACTTGGATTTCATACATATCAGTTACAAGTGCGCAGCTGACAGAACAACTCAAAAACAAGACAATCTGTATTAGCCTGATTGCTTTGCAAAACGCCATATTCACCTCTTGAAAATCCCTTTCATGCTGCCCTCAAAAATTACCGGGACACCACATTCAACACTTCACTATCGCTACCACCCCGTCACCATCCCCTCAGCCAGGGCAAACTGCAGCAACTCCAGCGCATCATCGGCCGGGACCTTTAACTTGGCCGCCACCTGTCCGCTGGGCTGTTTGCCGTCCAGCCCCTCCAGCAACCGGTAGTAGGGCCTGATCAACGATTCGGTGCAGACCTCGCCGTGGGCCGGGTAGATGGCGGCCCAGGAACCGGACTGTTTCAGGTGCTTGGCGATCCAGGGCAGATCAGGCTCACCACTCTCCAGGATATCCAGAATCTCGTAATGAAACGGCAGCAGGGTCAGAGAGGAGGCACGTACCAGCTTCATCTTCAGCAGATCAAGCTGCAGCAACTGCTCATCATCCGGCGGGATCGGCGGCACCGCCATCAACGCCACACCGTAGGCATAGTGGTAGTCGACGCAGTCCAGGGCGGCCGGTAGCAGCTTCTGCAACTTACGCTCCGTGAACAGCTGGGTCAGAAACGCCCGCTGCAGTTGCCAGATGGCGGCGTCATCAAACTCAGCCTCGTCGCACTGGCGCCCCTGCTTGGCCAGCAGCCAATCGCCGAAGTGCTCCAGCAGTTCCACCGGCTGCAGCTTGAGGCCCCGTGCTACGCCGTTAAACCAGGCCACCGCCTTGCCCCGGCTGTAGAAGATGTCGCTGGCCGCACCCAGCCGCCGGGCCACCGCCATGTCGGCCAGCGGAAAGCTGGGGGACTGCTGCAGGGTGTAGGGCGGCTCGGGCAGATGCTGCAGCCCGATGCTGGCGGCCTTGTTGCCGACGGCGGTGCCGGGCAGCACCGCCAGGGGAAAGATATCCAGGTGATTGGGGTAGAGCGACAGGGCGAAGTTGAGCCCCTCACGGAAACGGGCCAGGGTGTCGTCCGGCAGGCCGTAGATCAGGTCGAAGCCGAAGGTGGCGCCGGAGTCGTTCAGAAGCATCACCTTGCGCCGGAAATCCTCACGATCGAACGTGCGCCCCACGCCGCCGGCCACGGCCGGGTCAGCGCTCTGCAAGCCGATCTGCAGGGAGCAGGTCAGCTCGGCAAACAGTTGAGGGCAATAAGGGGACAGGCTACTTATTGGTGCCCCGCTTTTTACCTTTTGGCCAGCCGACTGGTCGCAATGTCGATTCCATTCCCATTTCACGGCATAATTCATGTTGCCAATCCTCCTCGCCAAATGGTGCCTGACGGTTCACGCTTTTCCTCAGTTTCTCTATTTCTCTGTCAGTTAGCGGCATATCCACGTAAGCAGTCCAATCGTCAGGCAACGATAGTAAAAACGTATCAGGTCGTAAGCCATCATTCCCGGCAGTTCGGTCGGTATGTGATGACCACAGCCATTGGACGGCTGTTGGAGAAAGACCGGCACGCACGGGATTGCCTTCAATATAGCGGGCTACCGTTAACAGGTGTTCGTCACTCTGGATGATGAAGCTTTTGTATCTTCCCTGCCAGACATGGCCGCTGGTTTTGTAGTGAGCGTGGTAACGGCGGACATGGCTGGTCATGAGCCACTGCATATATTTGTTGAGTTCATCACCATGCTCTGGTTGTACGAGCATGTGAAAGTGGTTAGGCATCAGGCACCATGTGTGCAGTCGAACCGGGTGTTTCACCCGTGCTTGCTGCATCAGGCCTAGAAAGGCACCATAGTCTTCATCCTTGTGAAAAATCTGTTGCCTGCCATTACCGCGATTGATGATGTGGTAATAGCAGTTGTCTCCCAACGCTCTTGCTATTCTAGGCATATGGCAGTTCCTTTAATAAACACTCAATAAGTAGCCTGTCCCCTTATTGTCCTCACTCCTGAACCTTGTCTTTGAGCTCATTTAATTGCAGATTGTATCCTGTGAATGCGTAAAATATGTCATTCACACCGTCCCTCAGGTCAGTTGGCTGTGTCCCGCAAATCGCCAGGTACTTGTTGCCGTCATATCCTCAAAAACTGTCATGGAACCGCCCATGACGCCATTGAATTGCTCAACAACCGTATAGTTATCTTTGAAAGCCTGTGCCTGTGCTTCTGTCATGCCGGCTTTTTTCAGTTTTTTGACATCTGGCGCCTCACCTTTGACAAGATTGGTGGCGTATGCGGCCAGGGCCAATTCAGAATGCACGGCGCCGCTGGTAATGATATCGCTCATTTTATCCTCCCAATTTCAGGCTATTTGACAAAAACACCCTTAATGAGATCATTATCGCCCGCTCCCTCTTCGGGACAACCATGATGAGATTCGGGGGGGGCACCCATCAGTTCATTGAGGATGCGAGAATCACCGCCATAACGTGCATAGCTGATAGATTCGCCCAGGATCTTCCCGTCAGATTGCCGAATTATTTGGTAGTGACTACGCCACATTCTGGGGCTTGCGTTTTCGTCTCCTCCAGGATGAAGAAACTTGTTATGACTCTTCCAGATATACTCCGGGCCGAGGGCGTTTTCGCCCTTGGTAAATTTTACAAAGTTGATAAAACCGTACTTGTTAAACTTCTCCGGAGGCAGGCTCACGGTCTCGTAAATCTTGATGCCGCCATCAATGGCGCAGAGGCGATCCACCTCTGCATCCATCTTCATCTTGGTGTACGAAGTGCAGCCGGTCAGGAGTTCAAGCGCTAGTAAGAGCGATGCAAGCCGTTTCATGTTGTTGTCCTCCAAATCAGGTGTGGTTGACGTCTGAATCCCCTCTGGTTTGACGGGGGTGGTTGCATGGTGTGTGTCGATTGCAAAATTGTTTCTGCTGCATGCACATGCGCTCAAATCCATAATGACCTTGTGGGTTTCAGTGGCAAAAGCGCCGTTATCCGCCTCCTCGTGAATCTTTCCGCTCGTGTCGGCCATAAAGAAGTAGACGGCGGAAATGTGCGCCGGATAATCTTTCTTAAGGGCAACGGCGAGGTGACCGCCTATGAAATGTCCGGAAACGGTTGCGCCCTCCGGCAGCGTGCCGTTGCCGATCCACTCCGCAACCTGTGCCCTGATGCTTGCGTAAAGCGCGTCGGGATTTAGAGGGATAATCAACAGGGGTCAGTTCTCCATTTTTCATATTTTCAATTCCTCCTTGATTGCTTCAACTTGCTTGTGTAGCGCAGCATCCCGCGCAATCCCGACCATTACTCATCATGATTGTGCTCCATCACTTCCATCATCTGCGGTTGCTGGCCCTGCTGCCCAAACCTGAACACCTCATCCACCTGTAAGCCCTTGGGCAGTTGGTGGGTGATGAACAGCATGGTGACCTTGCCTTTCAGTTGATTGACCGTTGTCGCAAAGTGTTCAGCTGTCTGATGATCCAGGTTGGAGGTGGCTTCATCAAAGATCAGGATACGGGGCCGTTTGAGCAGCGCCCGTGCAATGGCAACCCGCTGACGCTGACCACCGGAGAGACCGACACCATGCTCGCCGATCTCGGTCTGGTAGCCTTGGGGCAGCCCTTCAATCACGTCATGGATCTCGGCCTGTCGGCAGGCGGTAACGATATCCTTAAAGGTGGCGTGGGGGTTGGCGTGGTTCAGGTTTTCATAGATGGTGCCGGAGAACAGGACGGTCTCCTGCGGTACGACACCGAAGATGGATCGCAGTTCATTGGCCGACATGTGGCGGATATCGGTGTTGTCGATCTTGATCTGTCCATCGAAATTTCGGGGACAGTATACTCAATCCTCTGCCCTTTACTACCCCGCCGTCACCATCCCCTCGGCCAGGGCGAACTGCAACAACTCCAGCGCATCATCGGCCGGAATCTTGAGTTTGGCCGCCACCTGTCCAGCGGGCTGCTTACCATCCAACTGTTCCAACAAACGGTAGTAAGGCCGAATCAGCGACTCGGTGCAGACCTCGCCGTGGGCCGGGTAGATGGCGGCCCAGGAACCGGACTGTTTCAGGTGCTTGGCGATCCAGGGCAGATCAGGCTCACCACTCTCCAGGATATCCAGAATCTCGTAATGAAACGGCAGCAGGGTCAGAGAGGAGGCACGTACCAGCTTCATCTTCAGCAGATCAAGCTGCAGCAACTGCTCATCATCCGGCGGGATCGGCGGCACCGCCATCAACGCCACACCGTAGGCATAGTGGTAGTCGACGCAGTCCAGGGCGGCCGGTAGCAGCTTCTGCAACTTACGCTCCGTGAACAGCTGGGTCAGAAACGCCCGCTGCAGTTGCCAGATGGCGGCGTCATCAAACTCAGCCTCGTCGCACTGGCGCCCCTGCTTGGCCAGCAGCCAATCGCCGAAGTGCTCCAGCAGTTCCACCGGCTGCAGCTTGAGGCCCCGTGCTACGCCGTTAAACCAGGCCACCGCCTTGCCCCGGCTGTAGAAGATGTCGCTGGCCGCACCCAGCCGCCGGGCCACCGCCATGTCGGCCAGCGGAAAGCTGGGGGACTGCTGCAGGGTGTAGGGCGGCTCGGGCAGATGCTGCAGCCCGATGCTGGCGGCCTTGTTGCCGACGGCGGTGCCGGGCAGCACCGCCAGGGGAAAGATATCCAGGTGATTGGGGTAGAGCGACAGGGCGAAGTTGAGCCCCTCACGGAAACGGGCCAGGGTGTCGTCCGGCAGGCCATAGATCAGGTCAAAGCCGAAGGTGGCGCCGGAGTCGTTCAGAAGCATCACCTTGCGCCGGAAATCCTCTCGATCGAACGTGCGCCCCACGCCGCCAGCCACGGCCGGGTCGGCGCTCTGCAGGCCGATCTGCAAGGAACAGGTCAGTTCAGCGAACAGCTGGGCCTGTTCCTTGTCCAGCAGCTCGTGGCGCACCTCGAAGTGGAAATGGACGCCAGGGGCCCGGTCGCGGATCAGCCGCAGCAGGGACTTGGCCCGTTTCTTTTCGGTGTTGAAGGTGGAATCCAGGGCAAACACCTGGGCTGCGCCCCGGGCCACCAGGTACTCCAACTCGGCCTCCAGCCGCTCCAGCGGGTAGCGCCGCACCTTGCGGTCACCCATGCCGTCGTAGCAGAACTCGCAGGCATAGGGGCAGCCCCGCGAGAGCTGCCAGACCATGCCATTACTGATGTGGTCATCCAACAGCCCTGCCAGGTAGGGGGAGGGAAGTTGGGCCAGATCGTCGATCTTGGGGCGCGGCACCTGCTGCAACCCACCCTCCACCAGCCGGGCCGTGCCGGGCAGCCCTTCCAGAGATTCGTTACGGTCCAGACGTTCCACCAGTTCTGCCAGGGTCTGCTCCCCTTCCCCCACGGCCAGCAGATCGAACGGTGCCTGCTGCAACAGGCCGGCCGGGTTGGCGGTGGCCTCGGGACCGCCGCCAATCAGCAGCAACTGCGGACACTGCTGCCGCAGGCGGCTGACCAGGCTACAGCAGTCGGCGCGGTTCCAGAGATAGACCGGGAAGCCGACGATGTCGGCCTGTTGGGCCACGATCTCGGCAGCGATCCGATCCAGCGGCGTGCCGCAGAAATACTCGGCCGTGGTGACGGTGACAGGGGCTGTAGGTTCAGGCCGACCGTCGAGAGAGGCCTTGAGGAAGGCGGCGGCCAGCGGCACCGATTGTGCCGACGGCATGGCGTGGATGGTTACCAGGTGGAGATGCATGACAATCCTGTAGCGCAGATGGAGTATGACTTAAAAAAGCCCGGTCAAAACCGGGCTTGCAAGGCTTCAGACAGTACACAACTGATCACTACTTGGCGGTGCGGCCCTTGCGGCCGATCTGCACCTTGCCGTGGTGGGTAATCACATGCAGATTGTGGTTGGTGGCCCGGCGGATCATCTGTTCATGCTTGTTCAGCATCGGCATGACGGTGCGGCGGGTCATCTTGGGCGGAAGTACCATCGCTTTCATCACAGCCACCTCCCTTCACTGATCTGGTTACGGATCAACTATACCACGAACAGCCGCCAAGGGGATGCCCAAATTTGCTTCCAGCCCTGTCTCGCCGATTGCAGAAATGACCGCTTTGACGTATGCTGCCCAGACTATCGAATCGGGGGCCTGATCACCGTATGACCTTTCTGTATGCACTGGATCTGCTGGGCACGGCCGCCTTTGCCGCCTCCGGCGCCCTGGCCGGCATCCGCCGTGAGATGGACGTCTTCGGGGTGCTGATGCTGGGACTGGTGACCGCCACCGGCGGCGGCACCCTGCGTGACCTGCTGCTGGGCGACACGCCCCCCTTTATCTTCAAGGACGAGACCTACCTCTACCTGTCGCTAGTGGTCTCGCTGGCGGTCTTCATCCTGCACCGCCGCCTGGATTTTCTGCAGCACCCGCTGATCTACTTCGATGCCGTGGGGCTTGGCACCTTTGTGGTGATCGGCACCGGCAAGGCGATCAGCTTCAAGCTGGGCTTTTTCGGCGCCGTGATGATGGGCGTGATCACGGCCACCGCCGGCGGCATGATTCGCGACCTGCTCTCGAACCGAATACCGATGGTGCTGCAAAAGGAGGTCTACGCCTCGGCCTGCCTGGCCGGCGGCGCCCTGCTCTACCTGTTGCACCAGTACACCGGTCTGCCCCATACCTGGTCGCTGCTGGCAGCGGCCAGCACGGTCATCGTCCTGCGACTGTTGGCGGTGCAGCGCAACTGGTCCCTGCCACGGGCCAGCGCCAGCCTGATAGAAGACTGACCACCCACACCAGAATCTGATCTTTAAGGAGAAACGTTGTATGAGCAGGAACAGCTGTCATTGTGGAAGTGATGCCACCTACGCCAAATGCTGCAAACCGATCGTCACCGGCAAGAAGCAGGCGGAGACCGCCGAACAGTTGATGCGGGCCCGTTACAGCGCCTACGTGGTGGCCGAGATGGACTTCATTTTTGAGAGCACCCACCCCGACTACCGCGAAGGCTATGACCACGAGGGGACCAGGGCCTGGGCCGAAAACTCCGAATGGCTGGGGCTTGAGATCATCAGCACCGACAAGGGGGGCGCCGACGACAACATCGGTGAGGTGGAGTTCATCGCCCGCTTCAAGGATCAGAACGGCACCCTCCAGGAACATCACGAGCACGGCCAGTTCAGGAAGGAACAGGGCAGCTGGCACTTCACCGAAGGGGTGATGCACAAGCAGCGGCCGACCATCTCCAGCAAGGTGGGACGCAACGAGCCTTGCCCCTGTGGCAGTGGCCTCAAATACAAGAAGTGTTGCGGCAAATAAAGGTCTGTTGATACCACTGTCGGCAGGATGAAATGCACGCCTGCCCCACACAACGCCGGGAGGTCCCGCTATGCGCACTCAATCGATGCTCGTCACCTGTCTGATGCTGCTGATTGCCCTTGTGCCGGTCACGTCCGTTGCCGAGACCACGCTCCATGACCGTGTAGCCCTGGCAGGACTCAAGCAGGCCAAGGCGATATTCGATGTGCGCCAGACCGATCTGGACAAACTGCTGTTTAACCTGGGCTTGATCAATGAGACCTGGGAGGGGATCAAACGGCAGGGGGTAACGCCGAAGTTGCTGATTACCCTGCGGGGGCCGGCGGTACGGCTCTTCACCACTGATCAGGCTCCGCCCGAGCTGCGTGAGATACTGGCCGAACTGAAGCATAAAGGGATCAGGATTGAGATCTGCAGCGTGGCCACCCGCACCTTCAAGGTGGAAAACCGCCAGCTGACCCCTGACGTGATCCTGGTGGGCAATGTACTGACGTCACAGATCGCCTGGCAGAACAAGGGCTACGCCCTGGTTACCCTGAACTGACAAAGCTGACCACTACGTTGGCGGGCATCCTGCGAGGTGCCCGTCAACAACCATCAGACGACTGCGTTCCTTACAGTGACTCCCAAACCGCACCAAAACGGTTCCTGCTGACCTTGCCATACTCCAGCTTGTCGGCCGCCAACGGCTGACGCCGCTCGGCCGGATGGCCGATGCCGATGATCGCCGCCACCCGCAGCTGCTCCGGCAGCCCCAATAACCGCTGCACAAACTGCTCGGCAGTGGTCTGCTGGCCGTGCTGACGCTTGCGGATCTGGGCCCAGCAGCTGCCAAGGCCCAGTGACTGGGCGGTCATCTGCAGCAGGATGGCGGCTATCGAGCAATCCTCCACCCAGACATCCGAGCGTCCCTCATCGGCGCAGATCACCACCGCCAGGGCAGCCCCCTTCAAAAACTCGGAACCATGCTGCTTGGCTGAGGCCAACTGCTCCAGCAGGGACCGGTCATCCACCAGCACGAACTGCCAGGGGTTGTGGTTGCGGGATGACGGTGCCCGCAACAGCGTCTCCACCAACAACTCGACGGCCTGCGGCTCAAGCGGCTGGTCGGTAAAACGGCGGATACTGCGACGGGTACGGATCAGGTCAATCATCGTGGAGCTCCCCTTGTTTGCCGCGCAACGGCTTGAGGCAGGCCAGAAAACGCTCTTCCAGCCGATCCGCGGTTGCATGATTGCCGATACTGCGCAGGATCTCGATCACGCATTCGGCGGTACACAGCCCGGCCTCTTTCTGATTTTTTCTGAGATTGTAGCGTGACGGATGGCGGGGCTGCAAAGTCACCCGCGGCACCTGCTGCAGGTAGGGGCTGCGCTGATGGATCTTGCGGGCCTCGTGCCAGGTGCCGTCGATGATAATCACCTGCCTGATGCCGCTAAGATCGCTGGCCGGTTCACCGGGCACACCGGGGTAGACCAGCGCCACACCGCCGGCGTTGATCTCCTCCAGCAGTGTGGCAGGAGGGGTCAGGCGGTCCCAACGGATCTGCTCAGCCGCGTCGCCCAGCACCTCCAGCACCAGGCGGCCGGTGTTGGACGGTTTGGGCAGTTCCTTGAAATGGGTCAGCAGCGAGATCTTCACGGCCTAGCGCACCAATCGCCGCCGCATGCCGATCACAGCCAGCGGAAACAGCACCGCGCTCCAGACCGCTAGATAAACCACCGCCACCAGCGCCCCGTTGGTGAACCGGCCCAGGGCCAGGCTGCGGCACAGCTCCACCAGGTGGGTCAGCGGCAGCGCCTGGGCCAGCAGCTGGGCCCAGCCGGGCAGGTTGGTCACCGGGAAGAAGGTGCCGGAAAACAGGAACATCGGCGTGATGAACAGGAAGATCGGCAGGTTAAAGGTCTCGATGGTCGGCACCAGGGCGGTGCAGATCATGCCGGCGCAGGCAAAGGCCAGCCCCCCCAGAAAGGCTGCCGGCAGCAGCAACAGGGCATGGGGAAACTGCAGCAGACCGAACAGGCTCACCACCAGCATCATCAGCAGGGTGCCGATCACCGCTTTGGTGGCCCCCCACAGGATCTCGCCGGTGATCACCTCGTCCAGGGTGAGCGGTGTGGCCAGCATGGCGTCAAAGGTCTTCTGGTAGTACATCCGCACAAAGGAGGAGTACGTATTCTCGAAGAAGGCGCCCTGCATGATGTTGATGGCGATCACCCCCGGTGCGATGAAGGCGGTGTAGCCGACTGCTACATCCCCGTAGGTAAGCGTGCCCACCAGCCCGCCCAGGCCGACACCGAAGGCGGTCAGGTACAAAAGCGGCTCGGTCAGGGGCGGCACAAAGGAGATCTTCCAGGTCTTGCGGTAGACCAGCAGGTTGCGCTGCCAGACCCGCAGCAGGCGGCGGCTCAGGTCAAAGCGGATCATTCGCGCAGCTCCCGTCCGGTCAGACGCAGAAAGACATCCTCCAGGGTGGCCGGCCGCAGCATGCAACCCTCGCGGCAGTGTTCGGCCAGCAGCTCGCGATAGAGCGCCTCGCCGTTGCCGCTGTAGATCACCAGCCGCTGGCCCAGGTCTTCGTGGGGCAAGCCCCGCTCCAAGATCATCCGGCGCAGCCCCTCACAGGCGGCCACCACCTCGATCACGCTGTCTCCCACATGCTGACGGATCAGGTCACGGGGCGCACCTTCCACCAGAATTTTTCCCTGATCCATGATCACCAGCCGGTCGCAGAGGCGCTGGGCTTCATCCATGTAGTGAGTGGTCAGCAGGGTGGTCAGGCCGCGGGCCTTCAGCTCATCCAGACGGCTCCACAACTGGTGACGCGATTGAGGGTCCAGGCCGGTGGTCGGTTCATCCAGGATCAGCAGCTGCGGCTCGTTGATCAGGGCCCGCGCCAGCACCAGCCGCCGCATCATGCCGCCGGAAAGGTCGCGCACCCCGGCCTGCTCACGGCCCTCCAGGGAGATGAACTGCAGCAACGACGCCACCCGCTGTCGCACCACCGCCTGCGGCAGATTGAAATAGGCCGCAAACACCTCCAGGTTTTCACGCACCGTCAGGTCCGGGTCCAGGTTATTATCCTGTTGGCATATCCCGATCCGGCCCTTGAGCTGGCGCCAGGCGCCGTCGCAATCAGTATCGAACAGGCGCAGGCTGCCGCTGTCGCGGGGAGTGAAACCGTAGAGCATGCGGATGGTGGTGGTCTTGCCGGCGCCGTTGGGCCCCAGCAGGCCGAAGCACTCGCCGGGCTGCACGCTCAACGAGATGCCGTCCACCGCCACAAAGCTGCCAAAGGATTTTCGTAAATTGGAGGTTTCGATGACTGCTGACACAACGTTCCTTTCACGGATAGTGCCGACACTGGCTGGCAGTATAGCCTGCCGCCCCTTAAAAGCAAGCCGTTAAGCAGACAGGCTGGCGCAGCGGATCGTTCGATGGTATGCTGCTGACACTGTATTTTCCCTTAAAGGCTGCTGCTATGGCTCGCTGTTCAAACTGCAAGGCTCCCTTACCACCTGGCTCACAGGTCTGCGACTACTGTGGCAACCGCACCGACATCGACCTGACCGGCATCCACCACTACACCACCCACGATCTTGACAGCCCGCGCATCTGCCCCCGTTGTAACGTGAAGCTGAAAACCGTCAACCTGACCAGCCAGGGCCGCTTTCTGATCGAGCGCTGCGAGAGCTGTTTCGGGCTGTTTTTCGATCCCGGCGAACTGGAGGCGCTGCTGGAGGCAACGGTCAAAAATGTCTTCGAGATTGACCGTGACCGGCTGAACGCCGTCAGCAAAGACCGGCAGCCAAGCCAACACCCGATCGCCTACATCAAATGCCCGGTCTGCAGCGCATTGATGCACCGGGTCAACTTCGGCGCCAAGAGCGGGGTAGTGGTTGATCGTTGCCGGGCGCACGGGGTCTGGCTGGATGGCGGCGAACTGCGACAACTGTTTGAATGGATGCGGTTGGGGGGACACCTGCTGGAGCAGCAACGCAAGGAAGAACAGCGTAAGGAAGCGGAAAAACGGGAACAAGAGGAACGGGAGAAGCTAAAAGGGATCAGCGATACCCCCACCCGGTTCGATCGCTATGGTGAACCGCTGCGGCAGTCGGACCCGGACCTGTTTGAACTGATTATCAAGGCGATCCGCTTTTTCATGAAATGAGCACACCAGACGCTGCCAGCAAGGCACACAAAAGCTGTCACGACACACCCTCCGGCCAGGTGCTGCTGGCGATCCGCCAGTTTAACGCCCACCACTGGTTTGAATGCCACGAGACGCTGGAACCGCTCTGGATGCAGGCCCACGGTGAGCTGCGCGACTGCTATCAGGGGATCATCCAGCTGGCCATCGCCCTGCACCATTGGAAGAACGGCAACTACAACGGCAGCCAGGCATTACTGTCAAGCGCTGCCGACTATCTGAGCCAGGTCAACAGTCCCTGTCAGTGGATCGACGTCAGCGGTCTGATCGGCCAGCTGCAGACGGTCCAGCAGCGGCTTGCCCAGCTGGGGGCAGACCGGATGCAGCAGCTGGAACCTGCCCTGCTGCCCCGCGTTACCACCGTCTCGACCTGAAGTATCCCCTCAGTCGGCCACCTGTAGCCCGCTGCAGACAACCCCTCATGCAAAAGCCACCGGGTTGTGCCCGGTGGCTTTATGCTGCTGTGTACTCACTGCAGGTGAAGCTTACGGCAACTCGGTCTCACCCATCAGGTAGCGGTCGCATTCCCGCGCCACGCCGCGCCCTTCGTTGAAGGCCCAGACCACCAGGCTCTGGCCACGGCGGCAGTCACCGGCGGCAAACACGCCGGGCAGGCTGGTGGCATAGCTGCCGTAGTCGGCCTTGATGTTGCTGCGGGGGTCACGCTCAACCCCCATCGCATCCAACAGCTGCTGCTCGGGTCCCAGAAAGCCCATGGCCAGCAGCACCAGACCTGCCGGACGGACCTGTTCGCTGCCGGCAACGGGGGTCGGCACGAACTGCCCCTTATCGTTCTTGCCCCAGCTGACCTGCACGGTATGCACCGCAGTCACATTACCTGCGGCGTCCCCCTCGAATCTGGTGGCGGTGGTCAGGTAGCTACGTGGGTCGGCCCCGTACTGCTCTGCCGCCTCCTCCTGACCGTAATCCACCTTGAGGGTCTTGGGCCACTCCGGCCAGGGGTTGTCGTCGGCCCGCTGTTCGGGCGACTGCGGCATGATCTCGAGCTGAGTCACCGACCGGCAACCATGGCGCAGCGAGGTGGCCACGCAGTCGGTTCCGGTGTCACCGCCGCCGATGATAATCACGTCCTTGTCCTTGGCGGAGATATACTCGCTGCCGGGGTTCAGCACCGACCTGGTGTTGGCGGTCAGGAACTCCATGGCAAAGTGGATCCCCTTCAGCTCACGCCCCTCGATCGGCAGGTCACGGGGCTGGGTGGCGCCGGTGGCCAGCACCAGGGCGTCAAACTCGTTGCGCAGCTTGTCCACCGGGTAGGCGCTGCTGCCGACGGCGGTGTTGCAGACGAAGCTGATCCCTTCCTGCTCCATCAGCTTGATCCGGCGCAGCACCACCTCGCGCTTGTCCAGCTTCATGTTTGGGATACCGTACATCAGCAGGCCACCCGGCAGATCGGCCCGCTCGAAGACCGTCACGCTGTGGCCGGCCTTGTTGAGCTGAGCAGCCGCTGACAGGCCGGCCGGACCGGAGCCGACCACCGCCACCTTCTTGCCGGTGCGTACCTTGGGCGGCTGCGGTACGATCCAGCCCTCCTGCCAGCCACGCTCCACAATGCTGACCTCGATATTCTTGATGGTGACCGGCGGCGCGTTGATCCCCAGGGTGCAGGAACCCTCGCAGGGTGCAGGGCAGACCCGTCCGGTAAATTCCGGGAAGTTGTTGGTACGATGCAGGCGATCCAGGGCCTGATGCCACAGCCCGCGATAGACCAGATCGTTCCATTCGGGGATCAGGTTGTTGATCGGACAGCCGCTGGCCATGCCGGACAGCAGCACCCCGGTATGGCAGAACGGAATGCCGCAGTCCATGCAGCGCGCCCCCTGGATGCGCAGCTTCTCCTCCGACATATGCAGGTGAAACTCGTTCCAGTCTTTGAGCCGCTCCAACGGTTCGCGGTCCGCCGGCAGCTCGCGGTCATACTCCATAAATCCGGTTGGTTTTCCCATGGTTGGTATCCTGTATCGTTCGTTCAGAGGTACATAGTTATCGATAAGATCAGGCAGCTTCCTTCGCATTTTCCTCAAAGGCCGCCACCAACGCCTCATCACCACTCAGGCCAGACGCCTTAGCACGCTCGATGGCCTCCAGCATCCGCTTGTAGTCCATCGGCATCACCTTGACGAAGCGGTCGGCGTAGACCTGCCAGTTGATCAGGATGATTGCGGCCCGGGCGCTGCCGGTCAGTTTCTCGTGCTGCTCGATCATCGCCTTCAGTGTGGCCTTGTCCTGCTGGTCGAGGGTCTCCAGGGCAACGATTTCAGTATTGCAGCGGCTGGCGAAATCGCCGTGCTCGTCGAAGACATAGGCCACACCGCCGCTCATGCCTGCGGCGAAGTTACGGCCGGTGGCGCCCAGCACCACCACGGTGCCGCCGGTCATGTACTCGCAACCATGGTCGCCGACCCCTTCAACCACGGCATTGGCGCCGGAGTTCCGCACGCAGAAGCGCTCGCCGGCCACGCCCCGGATGTAGGCGCTGCCGCTGGTGGCGCCGTACAAGGCCACGTTGCCGGCAATGATATTCTCTTCAGCCCTGAAACGAGAGCCGGCCGGCGGATAGACCACGATCGAGCCGCCCGAGAGCCCCTTACCCAGGTAGTCGTTGGCATCGCCGCACAGCTCCAGGTTCATCCCCTTGGGGATAAAGGCCCCGAAGCTCTGGCCGGCCGAACCATTAAACTTCAGCCGGACGGTTCCCTCCGGCAGCCCCTCGGCGCCGTGCCTGAGGGTGATCTCGTTGCCAACGATGGTGCCCACCACCCGATCAATGTTGGTGATCGCCAGCTCGGCCGAGACCGGCTCACCCTTTTCAATGGCCGGCTGACAGATCTTCAGCAGCTGGTTCATATCAAGGCACTTGTCCAGACCGTGGTCCTGGGCCTCGACACAGTAGCTGACCGCGTCGATCCCCATGTCCGGACTGTAAAGGATATTACTGAAATCCAGCCCCTGGGCCTTCCAGTGGGCTACCGCCTTTTTCGGCTCCAGCACATTGACGCGGCCCACCATCTCGTTGAATGTGCGGAAGCCAAGCTGTGCCATCAATTCGCGGACTTCCTGGGCCACGAAGCGCATGAAGTTGACCACGTACTCCGGCTTGCCGCTGAAGCGCTTGCGCAGTTCCGGGTCCTGGGTGGCGACGCCGGCCGGACAGGTATTACTGTGGCAGACCCGCATCATCACGCAGCCCAGGGTCACCAGCGGCGCAGTGGCGAAGCCGAACTCCTCGGCCCCCAACAGCGCCCCGATCACCACGTCGCGGCCGGTCTTCAGCTGGCCGTCCACCTCCACCACGATCCGGCTGCGCAGGTTGTTCAGCATCAGGGTCTGATGGGTCTCGGCCAAGCCCAGCTCCCAGGGCAGGCCGGCATGTTTGATACTGGAGAGCGGCGATGCGCCGGTGCCGCCGTCGTAGCCGCTGACCAGCACCACGTCGGCATGGGCCTTGGCAACCCCGGCCGCCACCGTGCCGACCCCCACTTCCGAGACCAGCTTGACGCTGATCCGGGCGCGGCGGTTGGCGTTCTTCAGGTCATGGATCAGCTCCGCCAGGTCCTCAATGGAGTAGATGTCGTGGTGCGGCGGCGGCGACACCAGGCCGACGCCGGGGGTGGTGTGACGGGTCTTGGCCACCCAGGGATAGACCTTGTGGCTCGGCAGCTCGCCCCCCTCGCCCGGCTTGGCCCCCTGGGCCATCTTGATCTGGATCTCGCCGGCGTTGGAGAGGTAGTGGCTGGTAACTCCGAAACGGCCGGAGGCCACCTGCTTGATGACACTGTTCTTGGAGTCGCCCTGCTCGTTGGTCCAGGTGAAGCGCTCCGGATCCTCGCCCCCCTCGCCGGTGTTGGAACGGCCACCGATCCGGTTCATGGCGATGGCCAGCGCCTCGTGGGCCTCCTGGCTGATGGAGCCGTAGGACATGGCGCCGGTCTTGAAGCGCTTCATGATCTCCTCAACCGACTCCACCTCCTCGATCGGCACCGGCACCTGCTGTTTGAAATCCAGCAGACCGCGCAGGGTGTAGTGACGCTCGCTCTGCTCGTCGATCAGTTGCGAGAAGACCTTGAACTCCTGATAGTCGTTGCTGCGGGTCGCCTTCTGCAACGCAGTGATGGTCAGCGGGTTAAAGAGATGTTCCTCGCCGTCCTTGCGCCATTGGTACTGGCCGCCGGGATCAAGGGTCGGCTCGGCAGCCACCCGCTTGGGATAGGCCTTGGCGTGCCGGTCCAGCAGCTCCTTGGCGATGCCGTGCAGATCAGTGCCGCCGATCCGCGACGGGGTCCAGGTGAAGTATTTGTCGATCAGCGACTGATGCAGGCCCACCGCCTCGAAGATCTGGGCGCCGCGGTAGCTGGGCACCGTGGAGATGCCCATCTTGGCCATGGTCTTGACGACCCCCTTGACGGTGGCCTTGATGTAATTCTTGACCGCAGTCTTGTGGTCGACCCCCGGCAGCATTCCCTGGGCGATCAGGTCATCGATCGACTCAAAGGCCAGGTAAGGGTTGATGGCGGTGCAGCCATAGCCCAGCAGGGTGGCGAAGTGATGCACCTCGCGGGGCTCGCCCGACTCCAGCACCAGCGAGACGTGGGTGCGGGTGGCGGTGCGGATCAGGTGGTGGTGCAGACCGGCCACCGCCAGCAGGGCCGGCAGGGCTGCATACTCCTCATTCACCCCGCGGTCGGACAGGAACAGCACGGTGGTGCCGGCCTCGATGAAGCGCACCGCCGCATTGCACAGGCTCTCCATGGCCCGCTCCATCCCCTCGACACCATCCTCGGCCTTGAACAACAGCGACAGGGTGGTGGTCTTGAAACCGGGCTGATCGATATGCCGCAGCTTTTCAAACTCCTCGTTGGTCAGAATCGGGTGTTCCAGCCGGATGATCCGGGCGCTGCCGGGGCTAGCCTTGAGCAGGTTCGATTCGGAGCCGATGCGGGTAACGGTGGAGGTGACGATCTCCTCGCGGATCGGGTCGATCGGCGGATTAGTCACCTGGGCAAACAGCTGCTTGAAGTAGTTGTAGAGCAGCTGGGGCTGGTTGGAGAGCACCGCCAGCGGCGTGTCGGTGCCCATCGAGCCCAAGGGCTGGGCGCCGTCCCGGGCCGAGGGCCCCAGGATCACCCGCTGGTCCTCGTAGGTGTAGCCAAAGGCCTGCTGGCTCTGCAGCAGACCGGCCTGATCGAACGGCTGCTGCTTGGGGGCCTCGGGCAGGTCCTTCAACAGCAGTTGATTGGTCTTGACCCAATCCCCGTAGGGCTTGGCCGAAGACAGTTCCTTCTTGATCTCCTCATCGGGTACGATCCGGCCCTGCACGGTGTCGATCAGGAACATCCTGCCCGGCTGCAGGCGACCCTTCTCGATCACGCGCTCCGGCTCCACCGGCAGCACGCCGGCCTCGGAGGCCATGATCACCCGGTCGTCGTCGGTAATGTAGTAGCGGCAGGGACGCAGGCCGTTACGATCAAGCACCGCGCCGATGATCCGGCCGTCGGTGAAGGAGATCGCCGCCGGGCCGTCCCACGGCTCCATCAGACAGGCGTGGTATTCGTAAAAGGCCCGCTTCTCCTTGTCCATGGTCTCGTGGTTTTCCCACGGCTCGGGCACCATCATCATCACGGCGTGGGGCAGCGAGCGGCCGGCCATCACCAGCAGTTCCAGGCAGTTGTCGAACATGGCCGAGTCGGAACCGTTGGTGTTGATGATCGGCAGCGCCTTCTTAATATCGTCGCCGAACAGTTCGCTGTTGAACATCGACTGCCGGGCGTACATCCAGTTGACGTTGCCCCGCAGGGTGTTGATCTCGCCGTTGTGGGCCATGAAATGGTAGGGGTGGGCCCGCTCCCAGCTCGGGAAGGTATTGGTGGAGAAGCGCGAATGCACCAGCGCCAGGGCACTCACCATATCCGGGTCGCGCAGGTCGGGATAGTACTGGTCCACCTGCACCGGCATCAGCATCCCCTTGTAGATGATGGTGCGGGTGGAGATGCTGGCCACGTACCAGTAGGGATCGACGTCAATGTCGCGGATCTCGTGGATGGCGCGCTGGTTGACGAGGTACAGCTTACGGTTGAAGGCATCCTCGTCCAGGTCGGTATCCAGCGGCTGCAGGAACAGCTGCCGCACCATTGGCTCACCGGCCTTGGCGGTCTCTCCCAGCGACGAGTTGTCGGTGGGTACATCGCGCCAGCCTATGATCTGGACCTGCTCCTCCTTGAGGATCCGCTCCAGCACGTGACGGGCACTGTTCCGTTCGGTGGCCCTGGGCGAGGTAAACAGCATGGCGACACCGTACTCACCCGGCTCTGGCAGTCGTATCCCCAGTGGGGCACAGGCCTTACGCAGGAACAGATCCGGCATCTGCAGCAGGATGCCGGCGCCGTCGCCGGTATTGGGTTCACAGCCCACCGCACCACGGTGATCCAGATTCATCAGCACGGTCAGGGCCTGCTGGACGATATCATGGGACTGCTTACCCTTGATATTGGCCACAAAACCGACGCCACAGGCATCATGCTCGAACTGGGGATCGTACAGCCCCTGTTTTTTCGGTATTCCGATCGTTTTCATAGCGCAACCTTTGTGGTGAGGGAATTCCTGCCGTTTCATGCAGAGCCACCCATGTGCAAGCAGCGGGCCAATCTCGCCGCACGTTCACCAATACTACCACTATCTCGTCGTATTTACAGGCCGCTGGAAAAAAATTGAGGGGCCGATAGACTGGCGCCCGTGACGCCACAGGGGCGTCGCCGACAGCTGATCGGCACAAGAGAGTAACAAAACAACTCACGAGCTACACACCAGTTTTGACAGACGCGGAACGGCTCCGCGCCGTTCGACAACGGGGCAGCTGACCACAAAAAAGCCGGCCCCGCAGATGCGGGGCCGGCCAGACAAACCTTCCTGACACGCCTTAAACGTTCAGCCAGCTACAGGTCCAGATCGACGTGGCCGTTGCACAACTGGTCGCGGGTCTGGGCCACATCGCCACTCTCCAGATACTCCTCAAACGACATTGTCCGGTCGATCACGCCGCCCGGGGTAAACTCCACGATCCGGTTGGCCACGGTGCTGACAAACTCGTGGTCATGGGAGGCGAACAGCACCACCTCACTGAAGGCGATCAGGCCGTTGTTAAGGGCGGTGATCGATTCCAGGTCCAGGTGGTTGGTCGGTTCGTCCAGGATCAGCACGTTGGCGCCGGCCAACATCATCCGGGACAACATGCAGCGCACCCGCTCACCGCCGGAAAGCACGGCGCATTTCTTGGTGGCCTCGTCACCGGAAAACAGCATCCGTCCCAGAAAACCACGCGCAAAGGACTCACCTTCGGTGGGCGGCGAGTACTGCCCCAGCCACTCGATCAGGTTCAGGTCGTTGTCGAAGTAGGCCCCGTTCTCCTTGGGGAAGTAGGCGCTGGTGATGGTCACCCCCCAACGGAAGCTGCCGCTATCCGGCTCCAGCTCGCCGGCCAGGATCTGGAACAGGGTGGTCTTGGCCAGACCATTACCCCCCACAAAGGCGATCTTGTCCCCTTTGCGCACCGTCAGGGTCAGATCCGTGAAGACCGGCACGCCATCCACCGTCTTTGACAGGTCGCTGATCTCAAGGATAATGTCGCCGCAGGGCCGCTCAGGCTTGAAGACCACGTAGGGATACTTGCGGGACGAGACCGGCATCTCCTCGATGGTCAGCTTTTCCAGCAGCTTCTTGCGGGAGGTGGCCTGCTTGGCCTTGGAGGCGTTGGAGCTGAAACGCTGGATGAACTCCTTCAGTTCGTTGGCCTTGTCGGTCACCTTGCGGTTTTCGTCCTGCTTTTGCTTGAGGGTCAGCTGGCTGGCCTGGTACCAGAAGTCGTAGTTGCCCACGTAGACCTGGATCCGGCCGAAGTCGATGTCGGCCACATGGGTGCAGACCTGGTTCAGGAAGTGACGATCGTGGGAGACCACAATCACGGTGTTGTTGAAGCGGGCCAGAAACTCCTCCAGCCAGGAGATCGACTTCAGGTCCAGGTGGTTGGTCGGTTCGTCCAAGAGCAGGATGTCCGGATTGCCGAACAGGGCCTGGGCCAGCAGCACCCGCACCTTGTCACCACCCTCCAGTTCCTTCATCTGCTTGTGGCGCAGCTCCTCGGGAATGCCGAGACCGTTCAACAGCACCGCCGCCTCTGATTCCGCCTCGTAGCCGTTCAGCTCGGCGAACTCCGATTCCAGCTCGGCCGAGCGGATGCCGTCCTCCTCGCTGAAGTCGCTCTTGGCGTACATCGCCTCACGGGCCATCATCACCTCATATAGCTTGGCATGCCCCATGATGACGGTGTTGAACACAGTGTGTTCATCAAAGACAAACTGATTCTGCTGCAGAAAGGCGATCCGCTCCTTCGGCCCAACCGATATGGTTCCCGAGTCCGCTTCCGACTGGCCCGCCAGGATCTTGAGAAAGGTGGATTTGCCGGCGCCGTTGGCGCCGATCAGGCCGTAGCAGTTGCCCGGCACGAACTTGATGTTGACATCCTTGAAGATGACCCGCTTGCCATAGGCAAGGCTGATGTTGTTTGCGCTGATCATGATGATTCTCTCTTTCCGCAGCCAATAAAAAACCACAGGGGGGGGTCTCCCTGTGGTTCAGGTGCCGTTCAGCTATAACATAGTTGGCCTACCGGGGCAAGCGCGGCGCTGCTTAAGCTACTGAAACAATGGTCAGTACAGCTCCAGCGGCGGTTCGTTCAGGGCCGACAGCTGCTCGCGCAGCTCCAGAATATGTTCGCCCCAGTAGTGCACCGTATTGAACCAGGGAAAGGCGATCGGAAAGGCCGGGTCGTCCCAGCGGCGGGCCAACCAGGCGCTGTAATGCAGCATCCGCAGGCTGCGTAGCGGCTCGATCAGGCGCAGCTCCAGCGGATCAAACTCATAAAACTCGCAATAGCCCTCCAGCACGGCATCCAGCTGCAGGGTCTTGCGCTGGCGGTCACCGGACAGCATCATCCAGATATCCTGCACCGCCGGGGCCATGCGGCTGTCGTCAAAATCCACGAAGTGCGGCGCGTTATCCCGCCAGAGGATGTTGCCGCTGTGGCAGTCGCCATGGGTCCTGATCATGCGAATCGGTCCACAGGCCGCAAAGCAGTCATCGATCTTCGCCAGCAGCTGCTCGGTCAGGGCAGCGTAGCTCTCGCGGTACTCGGCCGGGATGAACCGCTCCCGGATCAGGGCCACGCTCTCATGGCCAAAACCGGCGCTATCCAGTAGCGGACGGTGCTCAAAGGGTCGCAGCGCCCCGATCCGGTGCATCCGCCCCAACATCCGACCCAGGATCAGCAGGTTGTCCAGGTTGTCGAACTCTGGGGCGTGGCCGCCCTGCTGCGGGTAGAGGGCAAAGGAGAAGTTGTGGTAGTGAAACAGGCTCTCGCCGGCCTGGTTGCGCCAGGGTGCCACCACCGGCAGCTCGTGACCGGCCAGTTCCGTGGTCAGATCATGCTCCTCAATGATCTGCTGCCCGCTCCAGCGGCCGGGACGATAGAACTTGGCGATCAGCGGCTTGGCGTCCTCGATCCCCACCTGGTAGACCCGGTTCTCGTAGCTGTTGAGGGCCAGGTTGCGGCAATCGCAGCGAAAGCCCTGGCTTTCGACGGCATCCATGATGAAGTCGGGGGTCAGCCGGTGGAAGGGGTGGCTGTTTTCGTGCATGGTCGCGGGGCCGGTTACGGGCGCGGCCGCTGCAAGAGCGGCGCGATGAAGCGGTCGAAGGTGGCCCGCTGCTTGGCGGACAGCAGGTCCAGGTCCCCCTCGTTATCCAGCAGAAAGGTGGCCACGCCGATCACTGTCCGCGTCAGATAGCCGGTACCCGCCACGGCCTGTTCGATCTCGTCCTTATGTACGCTGATCAGCTTGCGCAGTTGGCGCAGGTCCAGTTCCATATGCTTCTCTCCGGGCAGTCGTGACTGCAATGCTACGGCAGTATACAAAAGCTTGGCCCCTTGCTCAAGCAGACCGGGCGTTAGTTATGAACGGCGTCCCCGCCGCCCGGTCTTGGGACCCGGCCGCTCGGTCGGCGGCTTGCCCCGCCGGGGCTTGGCCGGCTTGGCGGCCGCAGCCGGCTCAGCCTTCACAGCCGCCTTGGCCGGCCGTTGCGCTACTGTCCGTTTTTTGGCCGGTTTGGCCGCCTGCTTCAGCTCCTGAATCCGCGTACTCCGTCGGGCCGCCACGTGGGGAAACTCTGCCAGCCGCTGGCGGGGAATGGCATAGGCCAACAGCTTCTCGATGGCGGCCAGCAGCACCTTTTCCTGCTGACAGACCAGCGAGAGGGCCTGGCCCTGCTCACCGGCCCGGCCGGTGCGGCCGATACGATGCACATAATCCTCAGGCACCTGGGGCAGGTCGTAGTTGACCACATAGGGCAGCCGCTCGATATCCAGGCCGCGAGCGGCCACATCGGTGGCCACCAGCACCCGCAGGTCGCCCTGCTTGAACTCGGCCAGGGTCCGGTTGCGGATCGACTGGCTCTTGTTGCTATGGATGGCGGCGGCCTTGATCCCGTCGTAGAGCAGCTCCTCGGTCAGCTTGTCGGCACCGTAGCGGGTGCGGCAAAAGACCAGCACCTGCCGCCAGCCCCCCTGACGGATCAGAAAGGAGAGCATCTCCCGCTTGCGGCTCTTTTCCACCTCATACACCGCCTGGGTCACCGCATCGGCGGTGATGGCGCGGCGGGCCACCTCGATCCGGCGTGGCGCATCCAGCAGTTCATCGGCCAGCTGCTTGATGCTCTGGGAATAGGTGGCCGAAAACAGCAGGGCCTGGTGCTTGGGCGGCAGATAGCCCGCCACCTGCTTGATATCATCAATAAACCCCAGGTCCAGCATCCGGTCGGCCTCGTCCAACACCAGAAACTCGACCTTGGAGAGGTTGATGGTGCCCCGCTCGGCATGGTCCAGCAGCCGTCCCGGCGTGGCCACCACGATATCGACCCCGCGCTGCAGCCGCTCAATCTGGGCCTGGATGGTCACCCCGCCGTAGATCATGGTGGAACGCAGCGCGAAGCGCCGGGCATAGGCGTTGATCACATCGCTGACCTGGCCCGCCAGTTCGCGGGTCGGCACCAGCACCAGCGCCCGTGGCTTGCGACGTTTTTCCTTGGGCAGAGCCTCACTCAGCCGCTGCACGATCGGCAGGGCAAAGGCGGCGGTCTTGCCGGTGCCGGTCTGGGCCCCGGCCAACAGGTCACAGCCCTCGAAGATGACCGGTATCGCCTGGGCCTGAATCGGGGTCGGCGTGGTGTAGCCGTGGGCAGCAATGGCGCGCAGCAGTTCAGGGCAAAGGCCGAGGGTTTCAAATGACATGGGACGCTCCTTGAAAACAAAAACCACAGGGGTGGACCCTGTGGTCGTATGCGTCGCAGCTATAGCACGGTATGCCCGTTCAGTGCAATCTCTTAGCAACCTTCACTATTTGTGACATGATCAGAGCCATTGTAACCGGACCCGCGACCTGCTATAAGCGAAACGTGATGCAGTTAACCAGTCGGTTATCTGACTTCACTGCCATCATCAGGAGACCACCGATGACCATCCCGTCCGTTCCGACCAAAGGCCGCACCCTTGATTATGCCGCACCGGTTTACGACCTGCTGGAGCCACTCTGCCTGTTGAACAAGCAGGCGATCTACGACCAGACCCTGATCCAGACCCTGGCCCCCCAACCGGGCGACACCATCCTCGACCTGGGCTGCGGCACCGGTCTGTTGTGCCAGAAGATCAGCGCACTGCTTGACCCGGCCCAGGGTGGCTGCGTCACCGGTATCGACGCCGCCGGCACCATGATCGAGGCCGCCCGCGAAAAACGGGGCGCCCCCCACTGCCGCTTCGAGGCCATGGCCGCCGAACAGCTTGCATTTGAGGACGGCTCCTTTGACGCGGTCATCTCCAGCCTGTTCTACCACCACGTCCCCCTTGAGCTGAAGCAGCAGAGCCTCAAGGAGGCGTTCCGCGTACTCAAGCCGGGCGGCAGACTGGTAATCGCCGATATGCACAAGCCCACCACCCTGATGGGGGCGTTGGTCTCCCACGCCTCGCGCTGGCTGTTCATGCAACCGCAGATCGGAGAAAATATCCGCGGCGTACTGCCGGAGCTGATGGTCGAGGCGGGCTTTCTGCCCCCGCAACAGGTGGCGCACTTCTTCGGCTATATCTCTGTGTTCGCAACCACCAAACCGGCGTGATCAACCCATTCACCATCATCGGGCACTACGCCAAGGACCTCGGCACCCTGCAGTCCGAACTGCAGTCCGAACTGCAGGCCGGCCTGCGGCGTTTCTGGGAGACGGCCGCCGTTACCCTGAACCACAGCACGATCCGGCTCACCCCGCCGGATGAACCGACGCTGTCGCTACCGCGCAACTTCTTCTCGACCCTGTTCCTCTACTCCTACTACCGCAGCGACATCCCCCCGCAGCGACGGATTCTCTACGCAGCGCTGAACCAATGCCTGCGCGGCATGGTCACCGGCTGTGACAACATCCTCGACGACGAGTACAAGATTACCCTGGAGACCGACCTGCCAGGCCAGGCTCACCGCTTCCGTTCGGTACTCGACATCATGGTGGCCGACCGGGTGCTGTTTACCCTGCTGACAGAACACTGCCACGCCAACGGCCTGCCGGTCGAACGGGCGATTGAGGCCGCCAACGCCTCACTGCAGGCCCTAGCCATGAGCGGCGCCCAGGAAGCCGCCGAAGAGGGCGGCATCAGCGAGCGGTTGCCACCGGCCGCCATCCTGACGGATATCCACCACTACAAGACCGGGATCCTGTTTCAATCGACCTGGGCCATTCCAACCCTGCTTGAAGGCCAGCTCTCACCGGTTGCCCACTCGGCCCGGCAGGCGCTGTACCAGATCGGTATCGGCTGCCAGTTGCTGGACGACCTGGTGGACCTGTTCATTGACCTGCAGCACAAGCGGCACAACTACGTGGCCTCGGTCATCTACCATAACGAGCCGCGTGAGACCTGGGACCAACTGCAGGCCATGCTTGCCGCCGGCAACCCCCAGGATGACTTCTACGGGGCCCAGCCGGAGCTTTTCAAGCGGATCAGGAGCGAGGCCCTGACCACCCTGGAAGGGGGCCTGCACAGCCTGTTTCTCGACCGTCACCAGCAGGCGGTCCGCCCGGCAACCGCCTTTATTGCACGACGCATCGGCGTAGAGCCTGAGTAAGCCACCAGATCCGGTACCGACACCATGCGCTTTGCCTTTATCCTCAAAATCGCCACCCTGATCCTGCTACGCTCCTGGCGGGCCACCGCCGTGCTGTCGTTCATGGTGATCACGGCCGTGGCGGCGCTGGTCTTTCTCTCGGCGCTGGCGGTGGGCACCAACGACGCCATGATCCGCAACTCCACCGGCCTGTTCTCGGGCCACATCAGCGGCAGTGGCATCAGCGCAAGCGATGCCGGCAAGCTGCAGGTAACCGGTGTGGAGCAGGTGCTGTTGAGGCATCACCGGCCGGTGATCCTCAGCACCAGCAGCTCCCTCGAACCGGCAACCCTGCTGGGGGTTGATCCGCTCCAGGAACAAAAGGCCACCGCCTTCTGGAAAAAGACCGTGCAGGGTCGCTATCCTGCAGCCGGCAGCCAGGAGATCTACCTCAGCCAGGACAGCGCCAAACGCCTCAAGCTGCAGGTCGGCGACCGCGTCACCCTGCGTACGCACCAATCCGTCGCCTTGAAGCAACTCACCGTAAGCGGCATCTACAAAACCGGCATCTCGCACCTCGACCAGGGACTTGCCTTCTGCCCGACAACGGCCCTGCCGCCCGGCGCACAGGAACTGTCAGTGGCCCTGTTCCTGGCGGCTGAAGCGCCGATTGACGAGGTGGTCAGCACGTTGCGCAGACGGCTACCCACGGCCAGCGTTACCCCCTGGATGGAGTTCATGCCGGACCTGAAGCAGTTGATCGACCTGGACTACATCTGCATGGCGATCGTGATCACGCTGGTCTTCGCCATCGTCTCGGTCGGCATCTCCTGCACCTTCCTGATCTTCACCCTCAAAAACCTCCGTGAGCACGGTATCATGAAGGCCATGGGCTTCATGGCGGGCGACACCGCCCTGCTGCTGGTATCCCAGATCAGCCTGCTGACGGTCTTTGCCGCAACCGTCGGCACCCTGCTGGGCGTGCTGATTGTCACCGTCTTCGCCCAGATCGGCATCGACATCGGCGCCTTCACCTCCCACAACCAATATTTTTCCGTCTCCGGCATGCTCTATCCGCGGCTGACCGGGCTGGCGCTGTTCACGCCGCCGCTGGTGGCGGTGGTGTTCGGACTGGCGGCCGCCATCTGGCCGATCGTCACCATCATCCGCAAAAACCCGGCGGACATCCTGCGGAGCGTCTGAGCCATGATCACTATCTCGTCCCTATCCAAGCAGTATGTCTCCGGGCGCGGCCATGTCTCGGCGCTGAGCGATATCTCCTTTTCCGTAGCGCACGGCCGGGGCGTGATCCTGGCCGGCAAGTCGGGATCGGGCAAGACCACCCTGCTGAACTGCATCGGCACCCTGGAAACACCCGACAGCGGTTCGATCATCTGCAACGGCGTCGACATCTGCGGGCTCAACGCCCGCCAACGGGCACTCTTCAGGCGCAGGGAGGTCAGCTTCGTCTTCCAGTCCGGCAACCTGCTGCCGTGGCTGACAGTGGCCGAAAACTTGCAGCTGCCGCTGGAACTGAATGCCATCACCGGCGCAGACCAACGGCACCGCATCGAGGAGCTGCTGGAGACCTTCGGCCTGGCTGGCTACGAAAAGGCCATGCCGGCTGAACTCTCGGGGGGCGAATCGCAGCGGATCGCCTTTGCGCGAGCCATCGCCCATACCCCTTCGATCCTGTTGGCGGACGAGCCGACCGCCAGCCTTGACTCGGAAAACGGTCGCCAGCTGATCGAACTGATGTTCTCGCTCTGCCACACCAAGGGGATGTGCCTGTTCATCGCCACCCACGACCAGGAATTGCTGGGCATGGCCGAGACCGTAATCGCCCTCAAAGACGGCAAGCTGCTGCCAGCTGCGCCGGCACCGACCGGCTGACCCCCCATGCCGCTCTTCCACAACGATATCTGGCGACAGCAGATCGGCGCCACCCTCTTGTACTGGGGGCTGCTGCCGTCACTGGTGCTGGGGCTGGGGCTGGTGCTGGACCGGCTACTGGGACTCCAGCCCCTGCCGAACGCCCCCTGGCTGATCACGATCAGCCTCGTGCTGTTGGCTACTGGCCTGGCCCTGGTCTGCTGGTCCACCAGCGACCTGCACCGATTCGGCGCAGGCACCCCCAGCCCGCTGCGCCCGGCAAAACGGCTGATCATGGAGGGCAGCTACCGTCTCTGCCGCCACCCGATGTTCCTCGGCTACGACCTGATGCTGCTGGCGGCCATCCTGCTGCTGAGATCAACGACAGCCCTGGTCGTCTGCTACCCCTTGTTTTTGGTCTGGTCGCTGCTGTTGCTGCGCAAGGAGGAACGGATCCTGGCGCTACGCTTCAAGGAGGAGTTCCGCCGCTACCAGCACGAGGTCCCCTTCCTGCTGCCCCGCCTCGGGCGCAGCAAACCTTGAGCCCAGCAACGGCAGTCCGACCCGTTTGACAGCCAGGCAACAAGGGATAAACTAAAGGAGCATCAGGCATATCTGTCAGGGAGGAGACTATGCGCAAACTACGTGGTGGTGTGATCACACTCTGGCTGTTGATCTGCTTGACGGCTACCAGCGTCTCGGCCGAGGTCAACGTCGGCATCGGCATCAGCCTGCCCAACGTCAGCATCGGTATCAACCTGCCGCTGTTTCCGCAACTGGTGGCGGTGCCGGGCTACCCGGTCTACTACGCGCCGGGCGTGGCAACCAACTACTTCTTCTACGACGGCCTGTACTGGGTCTATCAGGACGACTCCTGGTACGCCAGCAACTGGTACAACGGCCCTTGGTGGACGGTGGACCCCTGGGATGTGCCGCTCTACATCCTGCGGATCCCGGTGCGCTACTACCGCTATCCGCCGCCCTACTTCCACGGCTGGCGCCATGACGAACCGCCCCGTTGGGGCCTGCACTGGGGACCGCAGTGGGAACAGCAACGCAAGGGCTGGAACCGCTGGAACCGTCACGCCGTGCCGCCACGGGCACCACTGCCCAGCTATCAGCGCCAGTATGCAGGCGAACGCTATCCGCAGCGGCCAGAGCAGCAACAGCGTCTGCATCAGCAGCATTACCGCTACCAGCCCCGCACCAAGGCCGTTCGGCAGCAGTATCTGTATCAGCAGCAGCACCAGCAACAACGCCGGCATGATACTCAGCCGGAAAGAATGCAGGTAACTCCGGACCGTCCTCAGCAGGTGTGGCAGGAACAGCCCCAGCCAAGGGGGCCGCAACAGCAACAGCCAACCATGAAACAGCCGCCACCGGTTAAACAGGTCCGGCCGGCCGGACCTGAGATGCAACAGCGCTACCCCTCCCAACCCAGCCATCAGCAGCGAGGACCAGCGCCGTCAGAACAGCGCCCCCACGGCAAGGAGCAGCGTTGGCAGCCCAACCAGGGATCAGGACAACCGGAGCGGGGGTTTGCCCGCTAGTTGCGACACCATAAACTAGATACAAAACAGACAAGGCGGCCCATTGACCGCCTTGTCTGTTTACAACCTGCCCGGACCTGAGCCGGGCACTATACAACTGCACTATGCCTAAAAGATTTCCTTGATAAACTCAGCCAGTTCTTCGCCTTCATCCTCAGCCTGGATCACGAAAGCTCTGGTCATATTTCCGCTGCCCATGGACGTGCCTTCGCCACCGGAGCGCACATCCTTGATCTTGACCAGCACCTTGCCGGTCGTGGCATCAACCAGTTCGGCATCGATCGAGATGTTGGTCTTGGCGCCCTTGGGGGCCATCACGCCCAGGAACCATTTGGCGGCGCCGACCCCACCATTGAAACGGGTGATCTTGCCGCGCAGGATCAGCGCATTGGCCTTAGCGGAACCGTTGGCCTCGACCTTTTTAAAGATGCCATACTCCTTGAGGTGCTTGACCGTACTGTCGGTAAGCATCCGTACGATATCCTTTTCTGCGGCCTTCAGCAGCTGCTTTTCTTCATCATCAATATTGACGATCTCTGCGTCCTTTGAGGAAAAATCCTTGACCACAATGGCCGAATAGTTGGTACCCAGGCGCTCGGTGATCAGTATCTCTTCTTCGTCAAAGTTTCCAGGCTTGGGCAGCGCATCGGCCGCCAATACCGGGCAGGCGAACAGGGTAGCAGTAACCAGCAGGGCCAACAGGGTGAACATCCGTTGCATGTGTACCTCCAGTGGTGGGTGTTAACGCGCTCTGCAGCAGCGTCTGGTCAGACAGTATACCCACTTGCGGCGACTTGGCAATCATCCATCTGAACGCAAAGCGCGTCACTTGACGGAGCCCTGTTACGCACTTATATTCCCAGCACGGTACTATTACGAGGGAGGTACACCAAGATGGCGATGGATCTGATCGATTACACGATTGTCGGTTCGGAGATGCAGTTCGTAGAGGTGGAACTGGACCCGGGCGAGGCGGCCATCGGCGAGGCAGGGGCGATGATGTACATGCAGGACGGCATCCAGATGGACACCGTCTTTGGCGACGGCTCACAACAGGCAAGCGGCCTGATGGGCAAACTGCTGGGTGCCGGCAAGCGACTGCTGACCGGCGAGAGCCTCTTCACCACCGTCTTCCACAACGAAGGTCAGGGCAAGCGGCGGGTGGCCTTCGCGGCCCCCTATCCGGGCAAGATCATCCCGGTGGACCTGGGACAAATCGGCGGCACCCTGATCTGTCAGAAGGACTCCTTCCTCTGCGCAGCCAAAGGGGTCTCACTGGGGATCGCCTTCCAGAAGAAGCTGGGTGCCGGCCTGTTTGGCGGCGAGGGATTCATCATGCAGCGGCTGGATGGTGACGGTATGACCTTTGTTCACGCCGGAGGAACCCTGCAGGAGCAGGTGCTGGCCCCCGGCGAGACCCTGCGGGTGGATACCGGCTGCGTGGTGGCCTTCCAGCCCAGCGTTGATTTCGACATCCAGTTCGTTGGCAAGATCAAGTCGGCCATCTTCGGCGGCGAAGGGCTGTTCTTTGCAACCCTGCGGGGTCCCGGCAAGATATGGCTGCAGTCCCTGCCCCTGTCGCGGCTGGCCAACCGGATCATCATGTCGGCGCCGGCGGCCGGTGGACGCTCCACCGACCAGGGTTCGTTGCTGGGCGCCGGCATCCTGGGCGGCATCCTGGGAAGCGACGACTGATGCACGGGTCGCAGTTTCAGGGCCGGCTGTTCGGACCCGGCCTGCCCGGTGCAGGCATCGCGGCCAGCGGACAGTGGGACGCCCTCGGTCGGCTGCGGGTGACGCCGCATGAATCCGGACAGGCTGAACGCTGTGCCGACCGGCCGGAGATTGCGGCCGCCGGTTTCAACAACGCCAGCCTGCGACTCAGCTGGCAGCAGCCAGAAGGCGCCTACGCCCTGGTGGTCGATGGCGTTGACGACCGCAGCCGGTGTGCAGCCACGGCGCCTGAACACTGCAACCGTCAACTGGCCGCTGCCGTTCGTCAGCCAGACACGCTGGAACGCCGCTTCAGGCTGGGCTGGGGCCTGCTGGCCCTGGTACTGCTGATGCCACTTTTGGGGTTGGTCCTGTTCCTGCTGAACGCCGACCGCGTGGCCGACTGGGTGGTGGATAAAATTCCGGTAGCTCAGGAGGCCCGGTTGGGTGAGCTGGTGCTGGCCCAGACCCGCCTGCAGATGAAGCTGATCGACCGCGGCCCGGCAGTGGAGGCGCTGGCCGACATCGGCGGCAGGCTCACCGAAGGCTCGGTCCACCGCTACCGCTGGTTCGTGGCCGAACGCCCCGAGGTGAATGCCTTTGCCGCACCAGGCGGCGTCGTGGTGGTCTTCAGCGGCCTGCTTACCTCTGCCGCAACAGCCGAAGAACTGGCCGGCGTTCTGGCCCACGAGGTGGCCCATGCCGAACTGCGCCACAGCCTGCGGGGCATGGTCAAGGGGCTGGGGCTGCGGGCCCTGGTGGCGCTGTTAGCGGGGGACATCTCCGACAACGTGCTGACCGGCGCCGCCACCCGTCTGACTGAACTGCGCTTCTCCCGCGACGCCGAGCGGGAGGCTGACGCCAACGGCCTGCAACGACTGGTGGCCGCCCGCATCTCCCCCCACGGCATGGTCCGTTTTTACGAGCGACTGGCTGCGGAGCAGCGACCCACGCCGCCGGCCCTGCTCTCCACTCACCCGGCCAGCGGCGAACGGCTGGACTGGCTACGCCGCGAGGTTGCAGCCTTAAAGGGGCCGTGGCAGCCGTTACCAATTAACCTGCAGCGGGCCACAGTCTCGCTGCGCTGAGGTTTTCTGATCCCCGAAACAGCACAGGCGGCCGATTGGCCGCCTGTGAACTGAAATGCAAGCTGCCAGCTGCTCAGACCCCTACGGATCAGCGTTTGAACAGCAGAAAAACTCCGGCGACGATACCTGCTGCGCCACCGATGTAACGGTACATCACACCGTCAGGGGCAGCCCCGGTGATGGCGCGGGTCAATTGAGCCGTAACCGCCCCGGACATCTGATAGCCCCAAAACACCAGACCGACACCAACCACCAGCAGTACCAGACCAGCAGCCTTTAAAACCGTCTGTGTTTGTGCACTCATACAGTACGCTCCTCCATCTCTTCAGATTTACCGCCGCCCGGAACAGCGAGGCACCATCTTTGCCACAACAGACCTCGACTAGCTGCCGCACTCACCGCCCCTATGCGCCGATCCGCTGAAAGCGCGGCACCTGCTGACCGTCCAGTTCAACGTTCTCCATAAACATCACCACGGGGCGTACCCAGAGTGAATTGTTGTCGTACAGGCAGCGATAGACCACCAGCAATTCGTCGGTTTCGCTGTGGCGAGCCGTACCCAGCACCCGGTACTGGCCCCCCTTGTAGTGTCGGTACAGTCCCGGCTCAGGTTGCAGGATGTTCATACGATCAGCGCCGGCTCTTACGCTTTTTGGGTGCTGCCGGTACTGATTTGAATTCAGATTCATAACCCACCGTGAACGATAGTGCGCCGTCGTTGCGCATACTCATGAAATGGGCATTGTTGGTATCGAAGGGACAGATCGGCTGGCTACAGGGCTCAAAACCGAAACGTTGGTAGTAGGCCGGCTCACCCAGCACAAACAACGTCTGGCTCTTGATCGACTCCTGACGCAGGGCGAAGTTGAGCAGTTCCGTGCCGACTCCCTGGCGCTGAAAATCCGGCGCCACCACCATCGGCGCCAGGTGCAGACCGCAGACCTGTCTGCCATGGAAGGCGTTGGAAAAGGCGACGTAGCCGATGACCTTGTTGATATGGATGCAGACCCACTCCTGCAGCGGCTTGTTGTGTTCGTGCAGCTGCTGCACCAGGGCCGTCTCGTAGGCGCTGCCGGGAAAGGCCCGCTGCAGCAGGGCGTAGACCTTGGGGCGGTGTTCGCTGGTTACCTTCTGAATCTTCATGGTTCCATTACTCCGGTGGCGTGGTGACGCTGTTCAGGTATGTAGCACAATCGGCGTCCCAGGGCATGTAAAACCATACATTTGCTACCTTCAGTTGCCATATTCCGGCGATTCAGCTACTATCGCGCCAGTTTTCACCCAACAAGGAGCCCCTATGCCCGCTAATGCCCGCCATATTCTTGTGGCTACCGAAGCCCAGTGCCTGCAGCTTAAGACCGAAATCGAGGCCGGCGCCGATTTCGCCGAGGTTGCCAAACGTGCCTCATCCTGTCCCTCCGGTCAGCAGGGGGGCGATCTCGGCACCTTCAATCCCGGCCAGATGGTGCCAGAGTTCGACCAGGCCGTGTTCAGCAGCGAGGTCAACACGCTGATCGGCCCCGTGCAGACCCAGTTCGGCTACCACCTGATCGAGGTGACCAAGCGCTGGGAGACCCCCAAGGCCGAACCCCAGGCAGCGGACACCCTTGATCAGGCGCTGGAGCTGTTGCGGCAGGACATGACCAACGCCGCCAGCCAATCAAAATTCTACGACCTGTTCCTGAACACCACCTTCTGCGTGCCGACCCTCGATCCAAAGGAACTGAGCGGTGATGTCACCCTTGAAGAGGGACAGGTGCTGCCGCTGATCGTTGAATCCGACGGCAACGATTACCTGATGATCTTTGACAGCCCGGAGCGCCTGAAAAACTGGACCGGCAAGGAGACCACCTGGATCGGCGTACCGGGCCATGTGCTAGCCGCCACCACCATGCCGCCACTGCATATGGCCATGAACGTGGGCACCAATTACTCCAAGCAGTTCCTGCCCGATGAGATCGCCTGGCTGCGCGAGGTGGTGGAGCAGTGCAACCAGTCCGGAGCCGGTCAGCCGGCAGGCTGAGGTCACTAGACGACGCAGTCGGCGACTGCGGATACGAAAAAGGCGGCCAATTGGCCGCCTTTTTTTATTGATCTGAAAGTGCTGATCAGCCCTGCTGCTTGGCCAGCAGATAGCGGCCAACATAGTTCTTGGAAAACTGGTAGGCGGTGCGGCCGCAACGCTTGCTCTTGTCATGGGACCACTTGATCGCCTCCTGCTCCAGCTCCTTGGTAAGCGGGATCTCCACCTGCCGCTCCCGCGCCTCGCGGGTAATGGCCAGCCGGACCGCATCCAGGTAGCGATCCTGCGAAAAGGCGTAAAAGGCGACCCACAGACCGAAACGATCGGACAACGAAATCTTCTCCTCCATCACCTCGCTCTGCTGCAGCTCACCATTCACAAACATGCCGCCCCGTTGATCCGTCTCGTATTCCGGCAGCAGATGCCGCCGGTTGGAGGTAACGTAGATCAGCACGTTCTCCGGCGGTGAGTAGACCGATCCGTCCAGGGCGCTTTTCAGCATCTTGTAACTCAACTCCCCCGGCTCAAAGGTCAGGTCGTCGCACAGCAGGATGAAACGGTACGGCTGATCCTCCACCACGCTGAAGATCTCCGACAGGTAGATCAGGTCTTCCTTCTCGATCTGGATCACCCGCAGCCCTTGGGGGGCATACTCGTTAAGCAGCGCCTTGATGATCGAGGACTTGCCGGTGCCACGGGAGCCCCACAACAGGGCGTTGTTGGCCGGCAGGCCAGCCAAAAACTGACGGGTATTGTGCTCCATCACCTCGATCTGCTTTTCCACCCCCAGCAGCTCCGAGAGCCGGGTGGTGTCGGTCACCCGCACCGGCTCCAGGTAGCCGGAAAATGAATGGCGACGCCAGTTGGCGGCGTAACAGGCGGACCAGTCCACCGGCTTGACCGTGCGGGGCAGCAGCATCTCCACCGAGCTGAGTACACGCTCCAATCGGGCAACAACGTCAGGTTTCAGGTTCAGCATCGTTCGTCTCGTTTCATAGGTAAAGTACGCCGTTGAGCCTGGCGGCCTGGCGGGTGCTGATGTAAGCAGGATGTTGGCACGGGAAACGGTGCAGGTTCGAAGGGAAACAGGTAGAGCCGGACTGCCGCGTGCGGAGCGACCCATATACCCCACCTGCCGGAGGTGTGTCAAACTGAAAGTATGCTGCTTTCACTCTATACTGAGTGGCCTGCCCGGATTGGTCGTTAGCGGGATTTTTTCGGCCCCGGGGCCGAGTTGCGGCCCAGCCGGGCATCCAGCTCGTCGATCCAACCGGCCTTGGCGTCGGGAAAGGCATCGGCGTAGGGCACGTACGGCTTGATATCCAGCACCGGGGTGCCGTCCAGCAGGTCCACCCCCCGCAGCTGCAGGGTGCGGCCTTCGATCGTCAGCAACTCCACCGCCGACAGGCCGATGGCATTGGGACGGTGGGGCGAACGGGTGGCCAGCACGCCGCGCTTGGGGCCGCCCCGGGGCGGCTTGACCGTGTTCTTCCAACCCTGGCTCAGGTGAAAGGCAAAGATCAGCCAGACCCGATCAAAGCCTTGCAGGTCCTGCAACACCTGCTCATCCAGCCAATCGGCCAGCTCCAGGGTGGCAAGGGCAGCCTCACCGCTCTCGGTCCCCGCCACCACCGTACTCTGGTGGGGGGCGTCGATGCGGCGGCTGTAGGGAGAACGTAAGATGCCGATCGGGCAATAGCGGTAGGGGCTGTCGCAGGTCATGACGCAAATGCTAACGCAAGCGGGCTGTCCTGACAATACAATAGCAACAGGTTACACGATCCATTTACAGAGAGGTGTTGCGCCGAAGCGCATGAAAATGTTACATAGATTAATCCATATCTCTACGATACGAGGTTGAAACGATGACACACTTTGGTCCAACCAAGCTTGACGCAGCGTTGATCCCGAACATAGCCCGTCAGTGGGGCACCCCGATCTACCTGCACGACCAGGCATACATTGAAAACAGCTGCCAGCAACTGCTGGGCATGCCCAATGCCTTCGGCCTGCATGTGCGCTACGCCATGAAGGCCAACTCCGACCGCACCGTGCTGCGGGTGGTCACCAACCAGGGGCTTGATCTGGACTGCTCGTCGCTGGACGAAGCAGCCCGCGCTCATAGCGCCGGCATCCCCTACAGCCGGATGATGCTGACCACCCAGGAAGTGCCCACCGGCGAGGAACGGACCGAGCTGGAGCAGATGATCAAAGCGGGGCTCAAGTACAACGTCTGCTCCATGCTGCAGTTCAAGCTGATTGCCGACTTTGCCAAGGCCAACAGCGTCGACCTCTCAATGCGAGTGCACCCCGGCGCGTCCGGCGGCGGCGAGAGCGCCACCCGCGATACCGGCAGCGAGTACTCCTGCTTCGGCGTACACCTGAGGGATGTGCCCAAGGTCAAGGCCATGGCCGACGAGATGGGCCTGCGCTTCACCCAGGTGCACGTGCATATCGGCTCCGGCGGCGATCCGGAAAAGTGGCGCCAGAACATCGACCGCGAGCTGGGCTTTGTGAAGACCTACTTCCCGGATGCCGTCACGGTCAGCTTTGGCGGCGGCCTGAAGGTGGCCCGCATGCCGGGCGAGAAGCAGGCCGACATCACCAGCCTGGGCGCCTATGCCAAACAGCGCATCGAAGAGTTCAAGGCCGAAACCGGCCGCGAACTGGAGATGGAGATCGAGCCGGGCACCTTTGTGGTGGCCAACTCCGGCCATATCATCACCCGCATCATCGACAAGAAACTGACCAACGAGCTGAACTTCCTGATCGTGGACGGCGGCATGGAGCTCTTGACCCGGCCGCTGCTGTACGGCTCCGAGCACCCGATCGCCATCGTGCGCCAGGACGGCACCCTGCTCTCCAGCGAGTACGACCAGTGCCCGGCTGAGGGACTCAAGTCCTTCGGCATCGTGGGCCGCTGCTGCGAGAGCGGCGACTCGGTGCGCCTGGACAATGATGGCAATATCGTGCCGGTGCTGATTGCCGAGCCCGAGATCGGCGACTATGTGGTCATCGGCGGCACCGGGGCCTACTCCGAGAGCATGTCACCAGAGAACTACAACTCCCACCGCAAGCCGGGAGCCATTATGAAGACCAAGAACGGCGAACTGGTGCTGATCCGCAAGAAGCAGGTCCGTGCTCAGCTTACCCAGAACGAGCTGGATGTGCAGTTGTAGATCTCGTTCTCACCTTACTGAAACGACAACAGGCGGCCGATTGGCCGCCTGTTGTCGTTTATACGCTATCCAACAAAATCTTTATCAGACCACCGCCACGATGGTGTAGGTCGACCGCTTGCCGGCATCACTCTGCTGCAGCTCATCCCCCACAGTAAGCCCGATAAGTTGCTTCCCCAGCGGAGCGGCAGGAGTAATCACCACGATCTCACCGGCAGGGTCGGCCAGCTTCATGCCGCCGGCCTGAGGGCCGATAAACAGCCGCCGCAGGCTGCCTGCTCCATCCTCCAGCGTTACCAGGGCCCCCAGGCGTAGCGGCGTATCGTCGTCAAACTGCTGCAGCTCCAGGCTACGGTAGGCCTCAAGTCCCTGGCGGATCTCCTGGGCCCGGTTGGCCTGCCCCTGGGCGATGTAGGAAGCCTCCAGCGCGGTGGTGTCGTACTTGTTGTCCGGCTGGCACTCCTCGTGGGTGGCGGCACGGTGGGCATGCAGGGCCGCAGCGGTGAACAGGGCCAGGTCGGCCTCCAGACGGGCAATAATGGTGGCAACAAGCTGCTGTTTGGTCATGGCCGTACTCATCCAACTACCTGCAGCGCCGTCTCCAGGGTCTCGTTGCCGATGGTCAGGTAGCAGACCCCTTCGGTAATGGTAAGCCCCCAGGTCAGGGAACGCTCCAGGCGCTGCACGATGGCAGCAACAAACGGCTGGTCGATGGTGATGATGCTCAGGTTGGCACAACGCGCCAACTTGGGCAGATGCTGCTGCTCCCAGCTGGGCATGGCCCGGCCGCAGGCCAACAGCCGCACCTGTTCGCTATGGCGGCTGGCCTTGGTGATCCGTTCGTTATCCGGCAGCCCCACCTCCACCCACAGCCGCACCCGGCCATCGCCGTTTTTCAGCCATAGCTCAGGTTCGTCGCCGGCACAGAGCCCCTTGGTAAAGCTTAAGCCCTCTTCGTAAAAGAGGGCATAGGCCAGTAGCCGCGCCACCAGACGTTCCTCAGTCTCGGAGGGGTGCTGGGCCACGGTGGCGGTCAGGGTTTCATAGACGCCGCGATCAAGGTCCGACAGCGAGATGGTGGCTTTATAGATGGTGGCAGGCAGTGCCATAGCTAGTCCTTTTCAGTTTGGCCGCTGGCCCCGCAGCAGTTTGTGCAGCAGGCTGTCCAGGGCCGATGCAAAACGGTTGCGGTCGCTCATGCTGAACGGTGGCGGCCCGCCCCCCTGCAGCATGCCACTATCACGCAACTCACTCATCAGATCGCGAAAGGCCAGCCGGTCGCCGATGGATTCTTCAGTGTACTGCTCGCCGCGCGGGTCCAGGGCGATGCCCCCCTTGGCCACGATCCGGGCCGCCAGCGGCACATCGGCGGTCACCACCAGGTCGGTGGGGGCGGCATGCTCAGCGATGTAGTCGTCGGCCACATCAAAACCGTCAGCCACCACAATCGTCTCCACCAGCGGGCCGTTGTGTTTGGCAAGACTCTTGTTGGCCACCAGGCAGAGCGGCACCTGCAGCCGGCTTGAGGCCCGGAACAGTATCTCCTTCACCACCCGCGGGCAGGCATCGGCATCAATCCAGATCTTCATGGTGTCCTAACGGTACACTTTGTCATGGCTGCCGATGTCGAGCAGGATAATCTCTTGTTCGGTTACCATGACGGTGAGGGTAATGCGATAAGAATAGGTCAATCTGACGGCATGGCAGCCGGCCAGCTTGCCCGTGAGTGGATGCAGCCCAAGACTCGGTTGAAAAGGGTCCAGCTTAAGCGCCTCGAAGACAACGGCAAAGCGGGGTCGCAGGTCAGGGTGCTTTTTGAAAAACTTTCGCGCCTGGCGGAGGAACGGTTCAGGAGTGGCAACAGTGAACACGGGTCACTCTCCGGCCGCGTCAATTGCCTGCAACAGCTCCTCGGCCGAGGCAAACCGCCGCACTCGCCCGGCCTTAACCTCCGCCAGTGATGCCTTTACCCGCGCCACGTAGGCCTCCTCAGCGTCGGCCACCAGCTCCTGGTAACGTGCCTCGGTCAGCACCACGTACTCGGGCCGGTTGTTGCGGATCAGATGCACGTCACCATTGACGATCAGATCGTCAAGCGCGGCAAGGCCGCGGCGTTTTAGCTCTTGCGCAGGGACGGTATTCATTTCGGCACCTCTTCTGGTACTTAATAAAGTATCCATATCATGCCATGTCGCGTGGCAAGTTACCACTACATTTTCAAAAACTGACAAGGCGGCCAATTGGCCGCCTTGTGAATTAAGTATGCTGTCCACGGAATCCTCTTGGAATCCTCTTGCACAACCTATTTAATTTTCTGAACTTTCAGCGAGTTGTGGCACCTGTTCATTATTGTATTTCTTGCGGGCTATCAGCTCAACCTGAGGTTTTATGTAGTTATAGAGATCTTTAATACGTAACGACCCATTCTGGTTTATAACCTCTTCATTTTTAAGGCCCTTAAGCATGAAATAGGTGAAAAGCCCGTGTCCCTTTTCGTCATAGGTTGAGCTTATTTGCGTTTCAGATGAGGCCGAAAGAACAGTGATATTATGAGTTGCCGAGGGCATTTTCATTTTGGCAACCAATGACCGCGCCCCTTTTGCGATAACAGAGCGGCCACCTGCGCCAGAGAAACAGGAATCAAGAGCAACAATAACACTCTGCACCCTTAGCTTACCTAAGGCCAAGTACAGCCGGCTCAACGAGTATCCGGTCTCATCAATGAATGAAGGATCGCCATCATATGGAACCAGATATGCATCACCAGTCACCGGATTTGGTGCCCCATGACCAGAATAGTATACAAAGACATTAGAACTTTGCTCAACATTATTAGGCAACCATTTTTCAATATATTTTGAAAGATCACTCTGCAGCGCCTGGTCGTTTGTCAACAGGACAACATTTTCTTCCGGGTACCCCAAGACATTTACCAGATACTTGCTGACCAGCGTAGCGTCAGAAACGGCAAAATCTGCTTTAGGCAACTTTAGCCGATATTGTTCAATGCCAATGACAATGGCATACGCAGCCTTGTTTGGTGGTGCTTTTGCAACGGGAACCTCGTCGATATCTGACGTTACCATAAGCGAGGCTGGCTGATTTGCAGTGGGTACTGTTACGGCCACAGGCTGCCCGAAAGCCCTTTCTTTCTGTATCTGCACAAGCAGGTCAATGGCGCTTTGAGTACCGATTCCCTGACGTAGCCCAGCAATGGCCTTGCTTACATTGGCACCTTTATCTAGCAGAAGATTTACTACCTCTATGTTTCCATGATAGGCAGCATTACTCAGTGGTGTCCACCCCATATTACCAGAAGTTATTTCCAAGTTAGCGCCCTTGGCGAGTAAAAGCTTTACAACATCAAGGTGGCCAACAGAGCTTGCTGCGCTTAACGGGTTGGAGCTCGCCGGACCAAAACTCTCATTTACATCAGCACCTTTATCAATAAGCTCTTTGACAGCTTTAACATCCCCTTTAGCTACCGCAGTATACAAAGGTGTCGCACATCCGCTAAAGAGTGGCAACGAACAACCAATCAGAGCCATGAAGAATATTTTTATCATGATACGCTCCAGCCCAAAATGAATTCTTGGATAGTTTACCCATTCCTTCACTGAAAAACAATAAAGGCGGCCAATCGGCAGCCTTTATTCATGGTCAAAACAAGTTGTTTGTTACTTCAAATTCTTCTTGATCCTCTCCACCGCCTCAATCACATTCTCGCGATGGCCGAAGGCCGACAGCCGGAAGAACCCTTCCCCTGATGGGCCGAAGCCGGAGCCGGGGGTACCGACCACGTTGCACTCATTCAAGAGCTTGTCGAAGAAATCCCAGCTGCTCATGCCGCCCGGGGTCTTGAGCCAGATGTAGGGAGCATCCACCCCGCCGTAGCAGGTGACGCCGGCCGCGGTCAGACCTTCACGGATGATGCGGGCGTTCTCCATGTAGTAGTCGATGATCTCCTTGGTCTGCTTCCAGCCCTCATCAGAGTACACGGCGGCAGCAGCCTTCTGCACCGGGTAGGAGGCGCCGTTGAACTTGGTGGTGGTGCGGCGCAGCCAGAGCTTGTTGAAGCTGTACCTCTCACCTGTGCTCGTTGTGCCCATCACCTCTTCCGGCACCACCACCAGGCCGCAACGCACGCCGGTGAAGCCGGCGGTCTTGGAGAAGGAGCGGAACTCGATGGCGCACTTCTTGGCCCCTTCCACCTCGTAGATCGAGTGGGGGATCTCCGGGTTGGTGATGAAGGCCTCGTAGGCCGCGTCGAAGAAGATCACGGCGTCGTTGGCGTTGGCGTAGTCGACCCACTTCTTCAGTTCTGCTTTCGTCGCCACGGTGCCGGTGGGGTTGTTGGGGAAGCAGAGGTAGATGATGTCCACTTTTTGGGTGGGCAGCGAGGGGATGAAGTTGTTGGCCTCGTTGCAGGGCATATAGACGATGTTCTTATAGTAGCCCTTGTCATCGGCCTCGCCGGTGCGGCCAATCATCACGTTGGTGTCGTTGTACACAGGATACACCGGATCGCCGATGGCCACCACGTTGTCCAAGGCAAAGATATCCAGGATGTTGGCGCAGTCGCACTTGGAACCGTCGGAGATGAACATCTCCTCGGTCTTGAGACTTACCCCCAGCGGCTTGTAGGACTTCTCAATGATGGCGTTGATCAGCCAGTCGTAGCCCTGCTCCGGGCCGTAGCCGGCGAACTTGTCGGTGGTGGCCAGATCGTCCACGGCGTCGTGAAAGGCCTTCAGCACGGCCGGGGCCAGGGGACGGGTCACGTCGCCGATCCCTAAGCGGATCACCTTGGCATCCGGGTTGGCGGCGGCAAACTCACGCACGCGGCGGCCGATCTCGGGGAACAGGTAGCCAGCCTTTAATTTCAGGTAGTTGTCGTTAATCTTTGCCATTACTGAAATCCTCCAAAATATGAGATATGAATGATCCTTATTTAACGCAAAGACGCGAAGGCGCTAAGAAATCAGGAAGCTTACGTTTCAAATTTCTTTGCGACTTTGCGACTTTGCGCCTTGAGCGAGAGAAGCGAGCGGGCGTTAAACGCCTATTTTAGTCCTAAAACGTCCTGCATATCGTACAGTCCAGGTTTTTGGGATACCACCCACTTGGCAGCCCGCACCGAACCACGGGAGAACATGTCGCGGGTCATGGCGCGGTGGGAGATCTCGATCCGCTCACCCTGTCCGATGAAGTAGACGGTGTGCTCGCCGATGATGTCACCGCCCCGCACGGTCTGCATGCCGATCTCTTCCTTGGTGCGCTCGCCACAGATCCCCTCGCGGTGATAGTTGGCCACCTTGTTGTAATCACGCCCCAGGGCCTCGGCCACCACCTCGCCCATCCGCACGGCGGTGCCGCTGGGGGAATCCTTCTTCTTGTTGTGGTGCAGCTCCACGATCTCCACGTCGAAGTCATCGCCCAAGGTCTTGGCGACATCTTTGAGCACCTTGAAACAGACGTTGACGCCCACCGACATGTTGGGGGCCAGCACGGCCGGGATATCCTTGGCCAGCTCGGCGGCCAGGGCCCGCTCTTCAGGGGTGAAACCGGTGGAGCCGATCACGATTGACTTCTTCTTCAGGCCGCAGACCTCCAGGTTCTTGAGCGAAACCTTGGGGGTGGTGAAGTCAATCAGCACATCACACCCCTCAACAACTGCATTCAAGTCATCGGAGATGGCAACACCCAACTGGCCGCAACCAGCCAGAAGGCCTGCATCATGGCCAACCAGAGGGTGGCCGGGACGTTCCAACGCTCCCGAAACGGTGCAGCCCGCCTCAACAGCGGCGACAATGATTCTCTGTCCCATGCGGCCTGCGGCGCCGCAGACGGCTATCTTAATCATGGCAACCTCGACGGCTTCGCCAAAGGTCCATCTGCTTCGTTGCTCTCGTCGCGCAACGCTCAACGTACTACCCGAGTACGCCTCGCGTCCCGCTCCTCGTGCGCCTGGCATCTGGAGCCTTTGGCTGTGCCGTTAGCTAAGATGTAATGCTATATCAGCTTGTACTCTTTCATAATCGCGGCAAGTTTATTCTTATTCGCCTCAGACATAGGTGCCAGCGGCAGGCGCACCTCGTCGGAACACTTGCCCATCAGCCCCAGGGCGGTCTTGACCGGCACCGGGTTGCTTTCGATGAACATGGCGTTGCTGATCTTCAGGGTGTCCAGGTGCAGTTGGCGGGCCGTGGCCAGATCGCCGGCGAAGTAGGCGTCGGTCAGGTCACCCACCGCCTTGGGCATGATGTTGGCCAGCACCGAGATGACCCCCTTGGCGCCGCAGGCCATCATCGGGAAGGTGATGAAGTCGTCGCCGGACAGCACGTCGATCTGGTCGCCGCACAGCGCCAGTATCTCGGAGGCCTGTTGCAGCGAGCCGGTGGCTTCCTTGATGGCCACGATATTCTTGATGGCGGACAGACGGGCCACGGTCTCGGGCAGCAGGTTAACCCCGGTGCGACCCGGTACGTTGTAGAGGATCTGCGGGATGGCAACGGCCTCGGCCACCGCCTTGTAGTGCAGGTACAGGCCTTCCTGGGTCGGCTTGTTGTAGTAGGGGGTCACCAGCAGGCAACCATCGGCGCCCAGCTGCTTGGCATGCTCGGTCATCTCGATCGCCTCGCGGGTCGAGTTGGAGCCAGTGCCGGCGATCACCGGAACCCGCTTCTTGACCTGCTCCACCACGATCTGGATCACGCGGTCGTGCTCTTCGTAATCCAGAGTAGACGACTCACCGGTGGTGCCGCAGGGCACGATGGCATCGGTGCCGTCCTCGATCTGGAACTCGACCAGTTCCCGCAGTTTCTCTTCGTCAACCGCACCATTGCTGAACGGTGTAACGATTGCAACAATACTCCCCTTGAACATGACTGCCTCCCCTTAGACACGAGAATATGCACACGCAGAACTAGTCTGAAATCTTCCAGTAGTAGATATGAAAGCCCGGCCCATGCTCGTCAACCGGGGCCGGACGCAGCTCCCACAGCAGATCCCATTGTCGCTTGGGATTGGCGCTCTGAAAACGACCCGGCTCCCCCTTGAGCGGGTACATCCGCCAGCCCAGCCGCCGGGAGGCGGCCAGCAGTTCCCGTTGGACCTGCTTTTGCGGGCGTGTACTGCTGTAGCGCATCCGCAGGTTGGGCGATTCGATGCAGGGGGTGTCGTCCTCACCCGGTCGGCACAGCTCGATCACCGCGCCGGGCAGCACCGGGAAAAGCCGTTCGGTGACCGCCAGGGCCGGAGTCACAGTGACCAGCACCAGCAGCATTGCAAAGCCAAGCACAGGCTTCATCTGACCAGCCGCACCACAAAATAACGATCTAATCCGTTGAAAACCGTAACGTATAGTAAAATTGGAATTATTTACCATGCCACCCGGAAAATGTCAAAACGTGTTTATACGGTGGATAAAGGCGATCAGCAGGCCGTAATGAAAGTGATTGAACGGGAAACGCAACCGTGGCAGCTGGGCCAGGTCGGGCTGGTCATCCTCGCACTCCAGTGGCCCGCAACACTCAATCCGTCCACCTTCGAGGATCAGTTCGGGAAACTCCTGTTCCAGGGTACGGATCTGCTCATCGGTCAAGGGGTTGTTGAGACGGATGATGACCAGCTCATCATGGAAGCGGACCGAATGGTAGACACGGTAGAAGTTCTCGATCACCTGGGCCGCCTCGTGTTCGTCCTTGGTGATGGTGAAGATCGAGAAATCCTCGCCGGAGATCAACCCCTTGATCAAGAGCTGTTCCTTAACAAACTCGAAGAACTGCTCCCAGAAACCGTCGGCATCGTCCACCAACACCAGCGGCTTGGGCGAGGTCTTGCCGGTCTGCACCAGGGTAAAGACCTCCATCGCCTCGTCCAGGGTGCCGAAACCGCCAGGGAAAACCGCCACTGCGTCGGCCTCCTTGACAAAGGCCACCTTGCGGTTGAAGAAGTACTTGTAGGTAACCAGACGGGGGTTGCGCTGCATGATCGGGTTGGCATGTTGTTCGAACGGCAAGCGGATATTGACCGCAAAGGAGTTCTCGCTGCCTGCCCCTTCGTTGCCGGCCTGCATGATGCCGCCGCCGCCGCCGGTAATCGCCATCCAGCCCTTATCGGCCAACAGACGGGCGAAACGGACGCAGGTCTGGTAAATCGGCTCCTCCGGCTTAGTGCGGGCCGAGCCGAAGATGGTGATTTTTTTCCGGTCGCGGTAAGGTGCAAAGACCCGGGTGGTGTAGCGCATCTCGCGCAGGGTGCGGTTGATCAGCTTGAGATCGGGGATGTAATCGGTCTCCTGACCGATCTTGAGGGCCGCAATCAACAACTCCCGCACCAGTTCTGGATGATAGATGTCACCGCTGGCAGCCAGCAGGCGATCGATCAGGCGGTCAACTTCTTCGTTGGTGTGGGAAAAACTGAGATCCATGGTCCCTCCGGACGCAGACTGCGGCAAGGTTGTGTGGGGCGCACCCTACCACAGTTCAAAGGTGCTGTAAACCGCTGGTCGGCCGGATTCACAGCTTGCAATTTTGCCTGTGTCCGTAGTAGTATGCATACCTTTCCGGCACTGCCGGAGTCCCGTCCAAAGGAGCCTGTTATCCATGCTTGACCTGATTCGCAAAAAGAAGGAATCGATCATCATCAAGGTGGTTTTCGCGGTTATTGTACTATCGTTCATCGGCACGATCTTCCTGGTCTGGGGCAAGGGTGAGGAAGGCTTCAGCACCGGAGGCGCCGGCTATGCCGCCAAGGTGGACCGTACCACCATCTCGCTGGAGCAGTACCAAAACTCGTACCAACGGCTGCGTGACATCTATCTGCAGCTGTTCGGCCAGGCCGCCGGCGGCCTGACCCCGGAACTGGAAAAGCAGCTCAACATCCGCCAGGCAGCCCTGGACCGCCTGATCGACAGCGTTCTGCTGACCAAGGGAGCCAAGGAGCTGGGCGTAAAGGTCAGCAAGGATGAGGTGGCTGCGGCAATCGCCGCCATGCCGGCCTTCCAGAACAACGGCGCCTTCGACCTGGCCCTGTATCAACAAACTCTCAAGATGTCCCGCATCACCCCCAGCGACTTCGAAGATTCGCAGAAGGCCGACCTGCTGATCGCCAAGACACGCAAGGCGATCATGGATAAGGCCCAGGTCAGCGACGACGACGCCAAGGCCCAGTATCACAAGGAACGCGACCGGATTGAACTGAACTACGTCTCGTTCAGTGCTGCCGAACTGGCTGCCGGCGTCAAACCGAGCGAAGCAGAGCTGGACGACTACCTCAAAAACAACGCAGACAAATTCAAGAGCCCGGAAAAGGTGGCCATCAGCTATCTGCTGCTGGACCCTTCCTCTCAAGTTGCCAGCCAGCAGGTGACAACCGAAGAACAGGAGAGCTTCTACCGCAAGAACCTGGATCGCTACCTGGGCAACGACAACAGCCCGATCCCCTTTGAACAGGTCAAGCAGCGCGTACTGGCCGACGCCAAGCGCAGCAAGGCCAGCAAGGCGACCTTTGAAAAGGCGGCCGACACCCTTTTCCAGAACATCAAGAGCGCTGATCTGCAGCTGGTGGCCAGCAAACTGGGCACCACGACCCGCGATACCGGCCTGTTCACCGCCGCTGCACCACCCCAGGCCCTGGCCGGAGAACAGGCGCTGCTGCAGAAGGCCTTTGAACTGAAGGCCGGCGAACTGGGCGGACCGCTGGAAACCGCCAAAGGGATCTACATCTTCAAGGTAAAGGAAAAACAACCGGCTGCGCTGCTGCCGCTGTCCCAGGTGCGCGGCACGGTGGAGCAGCAGGTGCGTGCCGCCAAGGCGGCTGAGCTAGCCAAGCAAAAGGCGGTGGATGCCCAGAAGCAACTGGCCACCAGCAACCTTTCCGGCCTGAAGCTACAATCCACAACGGCCTTCGGTTACAACGCCAAGGGCGATCTGCCCGGTATCGGCACCTCACAAACACTGATGGAAGATGCCTTTAAACTGACCACAGCCGCTCCGGCCTTGAGCGAGCCGATGCTGATCGGCAACCGCTGGTACGCGGTGCGGCTTAAGCAGCGTATTGCTGCGCCTGAAGCTGATTTCGCCGCCCAGAAGGAGGCCCTCAAACAGCGCATGCTGCCCCAGCGCCAGGAAGAGGCACTCAAGAGCTGGCTAAAAGAGCGTCGCGACAAGGCCAAGATCGTCATAAACCAGGCCCTGCTGGAGCAGTAATTCACCTACTTAGATTTTCAGACCACGTTTATTGTCTTGTTAAGGAGAAGCGCCATGACACAACCCGTAAAGCAGACCGATTTCCCTGGCCTGAAACTGATCAGCCGCGGCAAGGTACGTGACATCTATGATCTGGGAGAGACCCTGTTGATGGTCACCTCCGACCGGATCTCTGCCTTTGACGTGATCATGAACGAGCCGATCCCTGACAAGGGTGCGGTGCTGACCCAGATCTCCAAGTTCTGGTTCGCACAGATGGAAGACATCATCCCCAACCATATCATCTCCACCGATGTGGCCGACTACCCAGCTGAGTGCCAACCCTACGCCGACGTGCTGGCCGGTCGCTCGATGTGGGTCAAGAAGGCTCAACCCTTGGCCGCCGAGTGCATCGTGCGCGGCTATGTCTCCGGCTCGGGCTGGAAAGATTACAAGGCTACCGGTTCCATCTGCGGCATCAAGTTGCCGGAAGGGCTGAAGGAATCGGACCGCCTGGCAGAGCCGATCTTCACCCCTTCCACCAAGGCCGAACTGGGGACCCACGACGAAAACATCTCCTTTGACGAGATGGCCACGATCTGCGGCAAGGAGCTGGCTGAGCAGGCTCGCGAGGCCACCATCAAGATCTACTGCCGGGCCCGCGACATCGCTGCCCAGAAGGGGATCATCATCGCCGACACCAAGTTCGAGTTCGGCGTGTTTGAGGGCAAGCTGATCATCATCGACGAGTGCCTGACCCCTGATTCAAGCCGTTTCTGGCCTGCCGACCAGTACCAGCCCGGCGGTCCCCAGCCCAGCTTCGACAAGCAGTTCCTGCGGGATTACCTGGAGACCCTGGATTGGGGCAAGACCGCTCCGGCGCCGCCCCTGCCGGAGGAGATCGTGCGCAAGACCGGCGAGAAGTATAAGGAGGCGCTGTTCCGCCTGGCCGGTATCAGCCTCTAGCAGTCTGTGTTCCAGCACTAAAAATCCCGCCGGCATATCGGCGGGATTTTTTCGTGGCTGCCATTTGACTGCAACCGATCATGCGCTATAGTTAATTTCTAGCATTTTAGCGCACAAAGGAGTCTCCCATGAAACTCGACGAGGTCAAAAAAATAGCGGAGCAGCATGGCATTAAACCAGGCAAGCAGCGCAAGGCGGACCTGATCAGGGCCATCCAGCAGGCCGAGGGCAACCTGCCCTGCTACGATACCGGTCAGGTGGAGCAATGTGGCCAGCTCGATTGTTGCTGGCGCGATGACTGTGAATGATTACTCTACCGGCACCTCGTGTTCAGAGGTTCTACAAACAAATGGCCCGCCGACTCTGTCAGCGGGCCATTACCATGTAGCAGACAACACTGACACCACGTTGGTCAGTGTATCCCCTTTTCGTTTAAGAACCGCCCCACCTCGCGGTCACGGGTGGAGATATGCTGCACCAGCCAATCCAGCAAGAGCTTGTTGGTGGTGAGCACATGGTCCAGTTGCACCTCTCCCTCAGCCCGGATCGAAGCTTTCAGATCGGCCAGCCGCTTGACAAAACCGAGGTGCAGCAGCTGATGGCTCTGAAAATCGGGAAAGCCACTGGTCTGCTGCAACTGTTCTTCATCGCCGAAATGTTTGACCACATACTCATCCAAAAAATCGAGCAGCCGCGCCAGCTCGGCCCGCCCCTCGCCGCGCCGGCAGGCGGCCAGCAGGGTGTCGAAACGTTGCAAAAGCTCGCGATGCTGTTCATCAATCCGCTGATTGCCGATAGCCAACTCTTCGCGCCAACTAATACTCATCCTGTTTTCTCCCCGGCTTGCCGCCCTTTTGCTTGGCAGCGCCTTTTTTGTGCTTGGCGTCCTGCTTTTCCTCATCACGGTGCATGCGACTGAACATCTTACGCAGCGCCTGGGCCACCTGGTGGTAGACCGTTCCCTTGGGGAAGCGCCCGTTCTTGTCCGGCTCACCAGCCGGCATGCCGGTCAGCAACTCGATCCCCTGCTCAATGGTTTCGATGCTCCAGACATGGAACTGACCTTTTTTTACCGCCTCCAGCACCTCTTCCTTCAGCATCAGGTGGCGCTCGTTGGCCTTGGGGATCATCACCCCCTGGGTGCCGGTCAGCCCTTTGGCCTTGCAGACGGCGTAGAAGCCCTCAATCTTATGATTCACCCCACCGATCGGCTGGATCCTACCACGCTGGTTGACGCTGCCGGTGACGGCGATCCCCTGGCGGATCGGCACCCCGGACAGGGCCGACAGCAGGGCATACAGCTCGGTGGAGGAGGCGCTGTCCCCCTCGACCCCCTCGTAATTCTGCTCGAAACAGATCGACGCAGAGAGTGACAGCGGGTGCTGCTGGGCGAAGAGCCCCCCCAGCCAGCCGGTCAGAATCATGACCCCTTTGTCGTGGATCGGGCCAGACAGCTTGACCTCGCGCTCGATATTGACCATGCCGGCCTGCCCCAGGTAGGTACGGGCCGTGATCCGTGACGGGCGGCCAAAGGTGTGATCCCCCAGCGAAATCACCGACAGACCATTGATCTGGCCCACCACGGCGCCGTCGGTGTCCACCATGATCGTGCCGTCGTCGAACAGCTCCTGCATCCGTTCCTCAATCCGGTTGACCCGGTAGAGCTGTTCCTCGGCGGCTCGCCGCACATCAGCGCATTTAACCACCTTGTGGCCATCCCGCTTGGCCCAGAAGCTGGCTTCCTGCACGAAATCGGCGATCTCCATGAAGCGGGAGGAGAGCTTCTCCTGATCGTCCACCATGCGGGCGGTGTATTCCAGCAGACAGGCCACGGCGCTGCGGTCGAAGTGCAGCAGTTTTTTGTCACGGCAGAGGGTGGCCACAAACAGGGCGTACTCGTGCATTACCTCCGGCGTGCGGGCCACCCGACTGTCGAACTCAGCCTTGACCTTAAAGAACTTGCGATAATCCGGGTCCTGGTAGTAGAGCAGGTAGTAGATCCAGGGAGTGCCCACCAGGACGATCTTGGCCGAGAGCGGCACCGGCTCGGGCTTTTGGGTGACCATGGTCATGAAACGGTACTGCTCCAGCACATCCTCGATCCGGATCTCGGCGGTGCGGATGCAGCGTTTCAGCGCGTCCCAGACAAAGGGATTGATCAGCACCTCGCGGGCGTCGATCACTAGGTAGCCGCCATTGGCCCGGTGCAGGGCGCCGGCCTTGATCATAGTGAAATCAGTGGCAGCCACACCACCATACTGCATGACATGCTCGATCCGGCCAAACAGGTTGTTGTAGGTGGGGTTGGGCTCAAAGACGATTGGTGCGCCGGCGGTCTCTTTATTGTCCACCAGCAGATTGACCTGGTACCGCTCGAAGCTGGGCTCCTGGCGAGGGATGCGCAGGCCGGGGATCTGGGGCTGTACTGGCTGAGGTTTGAAATCCTCAAGATTCTTGAGGATATCCTCCTGCACCGCATCAAGGTACTCCAGCACCTTGGACTGTCCGGCGTATTTCTCCCGCAGCGGGTCCAGGCGATGCCCCAAGCAAGACATTCCCAGGTCGCGGTCAGCCTGGGAGAGGGCGTCCTTGGTGGCCTTTTCGTTCTCGCGCACCTGACGCAGCACCTCATTGAGGCGCTCGGTCAGCTGTTTGCCCAACTCCTCGATCTTTTCCCGCTCTTCCTCGGCAAGGGCCTCGTACTCTTCCTGGGAAAAGTTGTGGTCGTCCTTCTGGGGCACGATCACCAGGCCGGAAACGGTCCGCTGCAGGGCAAAGCCCTTCTCCTCGGCATCCTTTTCCAGCCCCTGAAACAGGTCATTGTTATTGATCTGGTACTGCTCCAGGATTTCGCTGCGCCGGGTCTCGTACTCGCGGCTCTCCAACGCCTTGGGTATATCCTTGCGAAAGGCCTCCACCAACTCCTGCATGTCGGCAGCCAGTTCAGCGCCCTGGCCGGCTGGCAGGGACAATGACAGCGGGGCGTCGGCATCCTTGAAGTTAAAGACATAGACCCAATCGCAGGGCGTTGCCTCATGTTTGGCCCGCTGCCTGAGCAGGTTCCGGATGGTGGAGGTGCGACCGGTGCCGGTCTGTCCGGAGATATAGAGGTTGAAGCCGGTTTCCTGTACCCCCAGACCAAATTCGATCGACCGCAGTGCACGCTCCTGCCCCACCGCGTCCACCAAGTCCGGCAGTTCCTTGGTGGTCTTGAAGGTGAACTGTTTCGGATCACAGCTCCAGCGTAGTTTTTCAACCGCTAGCCGGCACTCGTGGTGTACGGGCATGGCCCCTCCTTGGGTCGTAGCTACTATCGTAAACGTCTCATGTATCAAGCAGCAGCCGTCACGCTAGCGTCGGCCATGCAAGCTGACCTGGTTGCGGCCACTGTTCTTGGCCTTGTAGAGTGCCTGGTCGGCTGCCTTGATCACCTCGGTCGGCGTGCTGAGGTTGGGGCTTGACTCCGCCACGCCGATGCTGACCGTGACCGATACATCACGTTGCGAGCGGACATTGCTGCGACGGCCCTCTCCTGCCTGGTCGTTTTTGGGACGATCATCGCCGCGCAGGCTCATCACGTAGTCGGCAATGTTCTGCCGCAGCCGCTCCAGGTGGGGAGCGGCATCCTTGGCGGTTTTGCCGGGAAACAACACGGTGAACTCTTCACCGCCATAGCGAAACGAACGACCGCCTCCGGTGACGTACATCATACGCTGGGCCACCATCTTCAGCACCTGGTCGCCCACATCGTGACCGTAGGTGTCGTTGAAACGCTTAAAATGGTCAACATCAACCATGGCGATGGCATAACGGCTACCCAGACCGGGCAGTTGCTCGTTCAGGGCACGACGGGACGGCAGACCGGTCAGATCGTCACGGAAGGCCATGTTATGGGACTCCTGCACTACCGCCAGCTGCATGATCAACAGCGCTGCCCCGCTGAACAGGGCCGGCACATAGGGCGCCCCGGACCAGTTGAGCAGCACAAAGAAGGCCACTCCAACGCCAAACAGCCCCCCCTCAATCGGCGACCGGCGTGTGATGCCACGAATGCATGACAGCAGGGTGGCTGCCAGCAGCAGCAGCAGGCTGGCCTGGGGAACGGCCAGATAGTCGTGCAGCGGCCAGCTTACCAGCGGCCGGGTCAGCTCCAGCCAAAGGGTCTGACTCTGTTCCTTCAGGGTCAGCCAGAGCACAAACAGCTGCACCCCCAGGAAGAAAAAACGCATCCTGCTGGCGTTACTGAAGATCCCCTTTTCCCGCATCAAGACCACCAGCAGCAGGTTAAACGGCAGTAGTACCGCCAGGGCGCTGGTTACCAGGTAGGCCTGCGGGGTATCGGCGGCACCGTCCAGATAGGTGGTCAGCAGGTAGTAGCTGAGGGCAGTCAGCAACAACAGCAGACAGATACGGCCACGGCGGAAGTGAAAACTGAGCAGCAGGCCGCCCGCTGTCAACAGATAGGGGGACAGCATCAGCAGGTCCTGACGGGTTGGCGTCAGCAAAGGGGCGCGTGGCAGCAGCCACCAGGCGGCTACCAGGATGAGACTCGGAATACCAAGTGGTGAGATGGCTCGGAGCATGGAGGGCAAACCTTACCACAGAATCTACGGTCAGGGAATGGCTATCGCTCGGCCATCAGCCTGACATGTTGTACAGCGCGATGGATCGCCTCGTCGAGACCGGCAGCGGGAGGCAGCAGTGCCGCGAGCTTGGTCAGATAGCACCGCTGCTGCAGCAGGCGGAAGGCGCTGGGGACGTTCAGGTCATAAGCCCAGGATATCTGCAAAAGAATGAAGTCGTTCAGAACGCGTACCGTATCCAGTCGTACCACCTCGCCGGCCTGCAGGGCGGCCAGGCACTCGGCGGTAATCTCATCAGCCTGATCCGGCAAGCCCAAGCCAACCGCAGAGGCCCGCTCAGCCGGTGGCTGCTGGAAATACTCCTCAAAAACCCGCCAGATGTCGAGCTTATCGGCGTCACGAATCAGACGGATGTAACGGTCGGTGGGCGATTTGAACTGCGACGGCACAGCCAGCAGATTGTGAAAGCGAACCGCCTCTTCAATCAACAGCTGATCTTCAGGGCCAAGCCTTTGTAACACCTGCTGTTGGCGGATCACTTCCAACCCCAGGCGGGCGTGATTATCTGACTCGCTGTCGCGGAAGGTGCGCCAACGGCGGTACTGGGGAAAGCGGCCAACGTCGTGCAAGAGCGCTACGGCACGGGCCAGACAGGTCTCGGATGCTGTCAACCGCTCACCAACGGCCAGCAGCCCCATCACCTCCACCACCTTGGCGGTGTGTTCCTGCTTGAGGCGGATATTCTTCAATCCTTCCGGGTCCAGATCGAGGTAACCGTTCAGATACCCATCAAACCAGGCCTGTATCTGCTCAAGGTCGGCCTGCTGCACTAGTCCTTGGTTCCGGTGTAGATGGAGGCGATACCGAAGGTCAGCGGCTGGCAGCGTACGTTTTTCAAGCCGATCTCGGTCATGGTGCGGCAAAACTCTTCGCTGGAAGGAAACTCCAGCACTGAATCAGGCAGGTACTTATAGGCGTTGTACTTGGAAAACAGGCCACCGATCACCGGCAGCACCCGCAGGAAGTAAAAATGATACAGGGCGCGGAACAGGGCCGAGCGGGGTACGGAAAACTCAAGGATCACCATCCGGCCAGCCGGCTTCAGCACCCGCCACATCTCGGCCAGCCCCAAACGACGGTCAACGACATTACGAATACCAAAGGCGATGGTTACCGAATCGAAGGTGTCGGAGGGAAACGGCAGGTCTTCGCAGGGGGCCACCCGCAGGTCAATCCGCTTGTTGAAGGGGGAGGCAGCCACCTTCTCTTCGCCCAGCCGCACCATCTCGGGGCTGAAATCGGCGCCGGTGATCCTGACCGAGGCAGGGGTTGCCTTGGCAATCTCCAGCGCCAGGTCGCCGGTGCCGGTGGCCACATCCAGCACCCGCCCGTTTTCCGTTGCTTTGATCAGCCGGACAGCGGCCTTACGCCAGCGCTTATCTATGCCGAGACTCAGCAGGTGGTTGAGAAAATCGTACCGCGGCGCAATGGCGCCGAACATCTGCTGAATCTGCTCGCCCTTTTCGGAAAGTCTGAACATGGTTTTTCACTATCCTTGAACATGAATTACTGCTATATAATCAGCCTTGTTTTCCTAGCACAGATCCTGCGTCACGCCAACAGAATTCCAGCTGCCATGCCCTCAATCGGCCTCAAAGACATACTCGACATCCTGATCATGAGCGTCCTGGTCTACCAGCTCTACAGCTGGTTCCGACGTAGCCGTGCCATTCAGGTACTGGCCGGCCTCGGTGTAGTGATCGCCTTCTTTTTTGTGACGCGCCAGACCGGCCTCCAGATGACCAGCTGGGTACTGCAGCAGCTGGAAACGGTGATGATTGTGCTTGTGGTGGTGGTATTCCAAAACGAGATCCGCCAGGCACTGTACCGCTTCAGCCTGTTACGGGAGCTGCTCGGTAACAGCACCCAGCCCCCCAGCAGCAGCCCCGCCCTGATCAGCGAAGCGGTCTTTGAACTCGCCGCAGCACGGACCGGCGCTCTGCTGGTCTTCGAACGTCAGGACCGACTGGACGAGCATCTGCTGCACGGCACAACCCTTGATGCACAAATCTCAGTGCCGCTGCTGCGCAACCTGTTCCACAACGGCAGCCCGCTCCACGACGGCGCCGTGCTGATCCGTGACGAACGGATCGTGCAGGCCGCCTGCCTACTGCCGCTGTCTGACTCCTCCAACCTGCCTCAGCAGTACGGCACGCGCCATCGTGCGGCCCTGGGGGTGACTGAACGGAGCGATGCCCTCGTGCTGGTAGTGTCTGAAGAGCGGGGCCAGGTTTCGCTGGCCATCGGCGATCAGTTGCAACCGATACGCAGCCCCGAAGTCCTAAAAAAACGCCTTGAGCAGCTTTTGACTCCCCAGTCCGCGCGCCAGCGGATTCCGCTTGGCAGGCGCCTGTTCGGCGACCTGGTGCCAAAAACTGTCACCCTGCTGGGGGTCACCGCCATCTGGCTGGTACTTGCCGCACGGCCGGGAGAAGTGGCCATCGTACCCGCCACGCTCACCTTCCATGGCCTGCCGGACGGCATGGCGCTGGTCCGTTCCCACCCCGAAGAAGTAACCGTCCGCGTCCGTTCCAGCTCAGGGCTGGCGCCCTCCCCCCGACAACTGGACCTGACCGCCGACCTGGACCTTTCCGACGTTGCAGTTGGGAACAATACGCTACGGCTCACCGTTGCCCAGGTCCGTGCGCCATCCGGCGTGGCCGTAGTAGGCGTCGAACCCTCCAGCGTCAGGGTGACTATCCGCTCCGCCCCCAAGAAAAAATAAAATTTATTAATATTGGCACATTTAGTGCTTACAGAAAGCCTGTTTTTTGCTTGACCCATAACCGCATATTGTTGTATTAGACAAACTGTTGTTTTAAAAAAACGCAAGACGGAAAGGAGGAACAATGAAGCATACTGTACGCCTGATAGTCGCTGTATGCCTGCTAAACCTGACTCTTCCGCTCGCTGCGTTCGCCTCGAAGACCCACGTTGTCACCCGCTCCGGCGAAACGTTGCAGAGCATTGCTCGCAAATATCACGTCTCGGTCAATGAACTGAAATCAGTCAACTCCCTGAGCAGCAGCAAACTGCGTAAGGGCGACAGCCTGATTATACCCACTCAGGCCGCTACCGTCTCCAAGCCCATCGAAAACTGCAGCACCTACAAGGTGGCCAAGGGCGACACCCTGTTTTCCATTGCTCGCAAGACCGGTGTTAAAGTAGCCGTACTACGCAAGACTAACCGCCTGAAGGGCAACCGGATCAAGCCGGGACAGATTCTGGCCCTGGGTGTCACCGACGACAGCAATCAGTGCGAACTGCCCACCAAAACTGCCTCTGCACAGCGTCTACGCCTGATTAACAAAGATCTGCTCAACGACCAAGAACTATCAGACACCCTAGCAGAACTGACGGATATCGACACCGATCAGCCGGTGGATCTGGCCAAAAACCTGGAAAGCTCACAGGCCTTCGCCGATCTGCAAAAATCAGCCTTCAGCTTTCTGGGCGCCCGCTACCGCTTCGGCGGCAACAGCCCGACGGCCCTGGACTGCTCCAGCTTCACCCAACAGGTATTCCGTCTACAGGACATTAACCTGCCGCGCACCGCCCGCGAACAGTTCCGGGTTGGTGACGAGGTGGGTCAGGGCGATCTGCGGCGCGGCGACTTGGTCTTTTTCAGGACGTACGCCCGTTACGCCTCCCATGTTGGCATCTACCTGGGCAATCGCAAGATGATCCACGCCTCCTCCAGCCACCGCCGTGTCGTGATCTCTTCCATGGATACGCCCTATTACCTGTCGCGTTACCTGGGTGCCCGTCGTTTTGACAAAGTGTCACCGGCAAGCCTGGACCTCGACAGCCTGATCCTGGAAGCTGACGAAGAGCTGGATGCCGATTCCCTGACCAACGACCACCTGGGCGTGGGCCTGCCGGCAGCGCGCCTTAACTAACCGCATGTTTCGCCCCTAACCCGTCCGGGCTCCTGTACGAGCCCGGATTTTTTTTGCCCACCACCATGTGAATCCTGCTCGCCTATAGCTCCGGAACCACCTTAGCGGATGAATCAACCACCTTCACCGATCTGCTGCCGATCGGTCTTTGCTCACTGCATGCCGTGCTGCGCGACAAGGGCATAGATGCCCATCTGGCCAATCTATCAGGCATGGACGAGGCGCAGATAACCGAGCTATTCAAACGACTATCCCCGGATCTGTTCGGCTTCTCCCAGTGGACCCATAATCGTCACACCACGCTGCAGCTGGCCCGGCTGGCGAAGCAACGCCATCCGCAATCGCTGGTGATTGCAGGCGGCGGTCATGCCACCCATCAGGCCGAATTACTGTTGGCGTCACATCCTGAACTGGATCTGATTGTGGCCGGGGAAGGTGAAACAACCCTGCTGGAACTGATTGAGGCCCGGGACTCCGGACGCCCACTCAGCGAGATACCCGGCCTGGTACTACGGCATGGACAGACGGTTATCAGGACAGCGCCCCGTAGCCGCATCAGGGACCTGGACAGCCTGCCCTACCCCAGTCGCTATCTGCATGAGGCGATCGGGGTGGATCTCGACCTGCAGCCGCAATTCATCAGCACCTCACGGGGCTGCCCTTCAGCCTGCCACTTCTGCGCCTCACCAAGCTTCTGGGGACGGGCTGTCCGCACCCGCTCACCGGCCTCAGTGGTGGATGAGTTTCTGTTCCTGAAAGACCGGTTTGGCATGCTGTACCTCTCGCTGCGCGACGACACCTTCACGGCCGACCGCCGGCGCACCATTGAGCTCTGCCAACTGCTGCTTGAACGGAAGGCAGGCATGTTCTGGAACTGTCAGACCAGGGTTGAGGCGGTGGATGAAGAGGTATTAAGCTGGATGAAGCGGGCGGGCTGCGAGTGTGTTCAACTGGGGGTCGAGTCAGGCTCGCCCCGCATCCTGCAGCAACTTGGCAAGCGGATCACTCCGCAGCAGGTGGTGGCGGCTTGCGACGCGGTGCATCGTGTGGGACTACAGTTATCGGTCTACCTGATCGCCGGCGTACCTGGTGAGACGGACCAGGACCGGCAGGCGACCCGACAGCTTTTACAGCGGATCAAACCCCACGACCTGCAGGTGGCCCCGCTGGCCTATTACCCAGGCACGTCACTCTATAGCGACGCTTTACGTCACCAGCAGGTTGGGCCCGATCTGTTTGAACGTCGGCAGAGTGACGCCCTGCTGGCGCTGCCGGACGGTAACCAGTGGGCAGCGCGACTGCTTCGTGTTGGAAGTGGCCTGGCTCCAACGACAACGATGCGCACCATCAAGCAACAGAAAGAACGAATGGGCTACTGTGCCGTAACCTGTCTGCAGGCGGGCGATTATCATCTGCAACGGGGCGACTGGCAGCACGCCGAACAGGAATATCGAGAGATTACCGCTCATGAACCCGAGCACCCCTGGGGCTGGCTGCTGCTGGCGGAGCTGTACGACCAGACCGGCCACCAGACGCAAGCCCGCTCTTGCTACCACAAAGTTGTTCAGCTGATGCCGCGCCACCGTCAATCGCTCAAGGCCCTTGCTGACTAGATTGAATAAAAAAAGACGACAACCTGATGGTTGCCGCCTTTTTGTGGACACCTCTGTACCAGGGAACTACTTGACCACCTCAACTGCCGAGGTCAACACCAGGGCATCAAAGGTGCGGTTCAGGGTCTTGCTGGGAAAATTGGGCAGGGCCGGAGCATCGGCATACTTGACCTTGTCGCCCTTAGCCACCTTCATCGGCAGGGCAGCCACCCAGACCTTCTTGCCGTCGTCATGCTGCACTTCCATATAGATGTACTGACCGCCGTCCAGCATCTCCAGCACCTTGCCGCTCTTGGTGGGCACGCCTGCCGGAATTGCCATCGGTTTCAGACCGGCATGGGGGTCACCCTTGGCAGCATCAGACGGCATGGCAGCTTTACCGTCAGCAGCAGGCATACCACCCACCGGGGGATGGCCAGCCGGCAGGGCACCAGCCGTCTGTTGGTTGGTGGGGGCTTCGGTCTTTGGTTTGTCCTGGCAACCTGCCAGGGCCAAAGCAGCAATCATCATCGCAACAACTGTTGTTTTCACCTGTTTCCTCCTCATTTGTGTAAAAAAGTAATGTTCGTAAGCTACCACACCTGCCCATAACAAGACAAGACAAAGCAAAACGTCGCTTACCGGCTACCAAGATTGTCAGGCGGCTATTTTGTGGTATACCCCTCTGAAAGACGTTAACCAGTCCAGCAGCAGGAGGCAGACCATGTTTGAATCAGCCGAATTGGGGCATAACATTGCCAAAGAGGTCTACAAACGTGAGGTACCACCCCTGCGCGAGGCCTTGCTTGATGCTCAGCTGGACCTACTGCAGTCCAAAAAATTCCCGGTGATCATCCTGCTCGCCGGTGTTGATTGTGCCGGCAAGGGTGAAACCATGAACCTGCTGCATGAATGGATGGACCCGCGCCACATAGAATCCCACGCACTGCGGGAACTGACCGACGAGGAACGGGAGCGTCCACCGATGTGGCGCTACTGGCGCGACCTGCCGCCTCAGGGCAAGATCGGCATCTTCATCGGCTCATGGTATTCCGCCCCTCTGGTGGACAACGTCTACGGAACAACCAAAAATGCCGAGCTGGATCAACAACTGGATCGTATCATCCGCTTTGAGACCATGCTCTGCAATGAAGGGGCGTTGATCCTCAAATTCTGGCTGCACCTTTCGGAAAAACAGCAGAAAAAGCGGCTTAAAAAACTGGAGTCAGACCCCAAGACCCGCTGGCGCATCAAGGAAAGCGACTGGAAAAACTTCAAGCTTTACGATCGCTTTCGGACCGTGTCGGAACGGATGCTGCGTACCACCAGCACCCCCGAGGCCCCCTGGACCATCGTGGAAGGGGCCGACGAGCGTTACCGCTCCCTGACCATCGGCAAGGTGCTGCTGGAGGCGATACGCAACCGGCTCGATGCCCCTGAGCCCCCCAAGCAAGAAGAACCGCTGCCGCCAATGCTAACCTCCATTGATGGCCTGCATATCTTGCAGACGCTCGATTTAACCCACAAACTCTCCAAGCAGAACTACAAGGCCGAGCTGGCAGCGTTGCAGGGACGGCTTAACCAGCTTTCACGCCACAAGAACTTCAACAAGCTCTCGGTGGTGGCATTATTTGAAGGCAATGACGCAGCCGGCAAGGGCGGCAGCATCCGCCGCATCACCCAGGCCCTGGATGCCCGTTCGTACCGGATCATTCCGGTGGCAGCCCCCACCGAGGAGGAACGGGCCCAGCCCTACATGTGGCGGTTCTGGCGCCACCTGCCCCGTCGCGGACGGGTGGCGATCTTTGATCGTTCCTGGTATGGCCGGGTCCTGGTGGAGCGGGTGGAAGGCTACTGCTCCCACGCCTACTGGATGCGCGCCTATGGTGAGATCAACGACTTCGAAGAACAGTTGGTACGTAACCGCACGGTGGTGGTCAAATTCTGGCTGGCCATCTCAAAACAGGAACAGCTCAAGCGGTTTAAGGAGCGGGAAAAGATCGGTTTCAAACGCTTTAAGATCACGGAAGAAGACTGGCGCAACCGCGACAAATGGGATCTGTACGAACAGGCAGTCTGCGACATGATCGACCGCACCAGCACCGAGATCGCTCCCTGGACACTGGTGGAGGCCAATGACAAAAACTACGCGCGTATCAAGATACTGAAGACCGTCTGCAACCGGATCGAACAGGCGCTGGAAAAACTGTAAATCAGTTTACATTTTATACACCAAAGGTGACCACTATGGGCATCAACCCTACCATCCTGGCCAGCCTCAACACGACCCAAGAGGCGCTGGTAAAAAACCTGATCGACGACACCCGCTCCGTCTTTTCAACCATGCTGGGGCTGGAGCTGATGCATCTGCCGCTGGAAGTCGACCCGCTTAAGCACTTCACCGACTGTATCTCAGCCATGGTGGGGCTGGCCGGCACCTATAACGGTCTGGTTTCGGTACACCAGCCGATCTCGCTGGGCACCAGACTGGCCAGTGTCATGTTGGATACGGACCTGGAAGAGGGGGATCAGGACATCCTGGACGCCCTGGGCGAGGTGGCTAACATGGTGGCCGGCAACTTCAAGCAACATCTATCCAAAGGAGGCAGCGACATCCGCCTGTCAACGCCATCGGTGGTGACCGGCCACGAGTACCTGATCAGTTGCAAGGAGGCCGGTTCGCTGAACCTTTTGTTCGACCTGGATGAGGAATGGCTGATGGTCAGCGTACTGCTGGATGCGGACTAGGGCAGCAGACGTACTGCCTGGCGTTCTGCCCAGCGCAGCAGCATGAAAAACAGTTCCTTGCGGGGGCTGGAACGCAGCGCCACATAGGGCGAGCGGACGTAAAACGGCATGCAGCCGGCGCGGATGGCAGCCAAACAGCCGGTCAGCAGCCGGTCGTCGGCCATCAGGATTGCAGACAGGGGAACTGAAGCCAGTTCCCCTGTTTTGTGCAGACCATCGCAATACGGTTTCTTGCGGACACCACTGATGAACCGCACCCCCGGCAGCTGGTCATGAAACCAATCGACACGTGGGCCATAGGGACGGTTGGAAAGCACAACGACCCGTTCTGCCCCGCAGACCGCCACTGCCTGTCGCAGCCAGGCCTCCACCTCCGGCAGCGGCCGGTCGGCACCGTGGGGCGCCAGCACACCGTCGAAGTCAAGTGCCAGGGCGGCAATGCCCTGCCTGCTGAACTCGGCGGGCGACAGGTCGAGCAGACGGGCGGTCGCAGGCGTCTGCCCCAGCAACAAACGCAATGCGCGGCGTTGCCGCCAGCCCTCCACCATGCCCAGCAGGATGTGATGCACCGTTACTCCCGTACCTTCTGGGCCTTGCTGACCAGATAATAGACCACCCCCAGCACCAGCAGGGTCACCGTCAGAAAGGCCTGGGTCTTCAGATCGTCATGGCGCAGGGTCGAGATCAGGATCTCACGCACCATGGCAACCACGATCACGCCAATAAACACCAGGATGTTGAAACTGCCCCCTTTGAGGTTCTTGATCTCATTGTCCAGCAGCTCAATCATCATCCAAAGGATCAGCATCTCACCCAAGGCCGAAAAAATGGCCTTTTCCGGGTTACCGCCGATAAAGAACAGCGTCAGGTCGTTTATGAACAAGCCCACCACACCGATCGAAAGCCCGGCCAGGGCCAACACCAGCACCAGATTAAGACCGTAGGTGAAGCGTTCGGCAAGCTTGATCAGACCCGACTCAAGACGCCGCGACACAAAGACCTTCTTCATCTCTTCATCGCGATAGGAGGAGGTCATCACCGAGAGATTCATATCCAGGATCTTGTCGGCTGCCTCGCGATAATTACGCCGCTGATCGCGGTCAGTGAAGCTGTCATGGATCAGGTGATGCAGAAAGTGGCGTACCCGGTGCATGGCGGCGTTGACGAAATTGACCGGCAGCCCCACCCGCACATGGGCATGACCGATCCGTTTCAGATTTTGCAGATAGAGCTCATCATAGCTGCCCTGGAACAGGGACAGGAACCACAGGCGGTGATAATGGCTCATCTTCTCGCGGGTGGACTGTTTGGCCAGGATGCTGGCCGTCTCCGGCTGAGAGACGATATAGTCGTAAAACTGGTCCACCATCTGCTGCTGGTGTTGTTCCGCCAGGGGCAACAGTTCCTGCAACCGCTGCTCATCGGCTTCGCTAAAAAAATAATGCCGTTTCAGCACATCCATCGAATTTGCCATACTCGCCATACCTCCTGATGCCTAATACTGTATGCCGTAACGCCAGGCTGCGGCGCAACTTCCCTCGCCGGAGACCATGCAGGCCCCCACCGGGGTCTCTGGTTGACAGGCAGTTCCAAACAGCGGACAGTCCTGCGGCTCTATCCGGCCGGTCAGCACTTTGCCGCAGCAGCAACCATCCGGCTCACGGGGCGCCGGCACCGCAACCGAAAGCTGACGAGCCGCGTCAAAACAGCTATACCGCTCTTGGAGCTGCAAACCACTGCCGGCAATCGTTCCCAGACCGCGCCACTCGGCATCGCACGGTTCGAAGACCTGGCTCAGCAGCAGCTGGGCCCGCTGGTTGCCCTGCCAGCTGACAGCGCGACGATACTGAATCTCAACCCGGGCTTGCCGCTCCAGGTGCTGCCGCACCAGCAGCAGGATGCCCTGCAACAGATCGGCCGCCTCAAAACCGGTCACCACGCAAGGAATGCCGTACTGCTCAGCCAGCGGCTGATAGACCCTAGCGCCGACCACCGTACTGACATGGGCCGGGCAGAGATAGCCATCGATCGGCAATTCAGGATCGGCAGAGAGCAGCGCCATCGCCTGCGGCATGGTCTTGTGGCCACACAGCACAAAGAAATTCTGTAGCCCCTGTTGTTCTGCCTGCAGGATGGCAGCCGCCACCGTGGGAGCCGTGGTCTCGAAACCGACACCCAGAAAAATCACCCGCCGCTCAGGGTGTCGGGCGGCCAGCGCAACCGCATCGAGCGCCGACCAGACCACCCGCACATCGGCACCATGGGCCCGCTGTTCCATCAGTGACGAGGCAGAACCGGGCACCCGCAGCAGGTCACCGAAGGTGGCCACCAGATGGTCAGGATCTGCAGCCAGGGCCAGGGCGTGGTCCAGATAGCCCACCGGCGTCACACAGACCGGGCAGCCAGGGCCGGATACCAACCTGATCTGCGGCGGCAACAGGCTTTTGAGGCCAAAACGTGCGATGGCCATGGTGTGGGTGCCGCAAACCTCCATCAAGCGGAGCGGCGCGGTCAGGCCACCAGCCTCACGATCAAGTGCCGCAGCCAACCCCTGCACCAGATCAGGGGCGCAGTATTCCTGCTGAAACCGCACTAGGCAGTATCCCCACTGTCAAAGGCCTCCCGCATCAGGCGCAGTGTCTCCTCGGCCTCATCCGCATCGATCCGGGCAATCGCAAAGCCGGCATGCACCAGCAGGTATTCTCCCACTGCCACCGGTTCGGACAGCATCAAAAGGCTGGCCTCACGACGCACACCATCAATTTCAGCAATGGCGGAATCATCTCCCACACTGACTACCTGCATCGGCACACCAAGGCACATAGCCTGCCCCTTCTGACACGTCACCATCACACACAAATTGAGTTTACAAAACAATTTACAGTATGCCCGACAGGTCCCTGCGATGCGCGGCCACCGCCACCTGCCCCAAGGCGATGCCACCGTCATTGGGAGGCGTCAGGCGATGCATAAAGACGGCAAAGCCTGCCTGGGCCAGGCGAGTATACACCATCTCAGACAAAAGGCGATTCTGAAACACGCCGCCCGACAGCACCACCCGCTCAAGGCCAGTGCTTGCCCGCAGCCGGATACAGCCTGCCAACACCGCTTCTGCCAGGGCACGGTGAAAGCCCAATGCCAGCTCAGCAGCGGCAACGCCCATACGACAGCCATCGCTCAGGGCCAGCAGTAACCGGACGGCGTCCAGCTGAAACGGCTCATTCCCGTGATCACACAGATCGAGCCCAGGCAGGGGGGCAGCGTCAGCCGCCTGCTCGGCCAGCGCCTCAAGGGCCATTGCCGCCTGTCCGTCAAAACGGTTACGATCAGCGGCTCCCACCACTACGGCAGCGGCATCGAACAGGCGGCCCATGCTAGAAGTAAGCGGCGCGCTAACCCCGCGGGACAGCATCGCCAGCAGTACCTGCCGCTCACTTGTAGCCAGCAGCGGCATCCCGGGCAACCGCCAGACCTGATCACCAAGCCGCTCATACAGCCAGGCCACCGCCATCCGCCACGGTTCTCGGGCGGCAGCATCGCCGCCAGGCAACCGCACCGATTTGAGATGCCCGGCCCGTCGCACCGTTGCGTAGCCCCCCACCAGAAACTCGCCCCCCCAGACCGAGCCGTCGTCACCCAGGCCGGTGCCGTCGAAGATCACGCCAATCAGCTCTCCTCCAAGCCCGTTTTCAGCCATACAGGCAGCCAGATGGGCATGATGGTGCTGGACGGTCTGCAGCGGCAGGCCGCAGGACTGCGCATACCGGGTGGAGAGATAATCGGGATGCAGGTCGCAAACCACCATGGTCGGCTGTAGCGCCAGGATATCCCGCAGCTGGTCGATGGTCTGACGGAAGGTATCGAAGGTCTGCTCGTTTTTGAGGTCGCCGATATGCTGGCTGAGCAAGGCCTGATCACCCCGGCTGACACAGATGGTGTTCTTCAGCTCCGCCCCCACCGCCAGTAGCTGCCCGGCATCGAAGCAGAGCGGCACCGGCCGGGGCACATAGCCCCGTGAACGACGGTAAAAGAGCGGCATATCCCGAAAGGCCCGCAGCACCGAATCATCGGTGCGGGTCTGGATCGGCCGATCATGGGTCAACAGGGCATCGGCAATGCCGGCCAATTGCTGAACCGCCGTTTCATCGTCAGAGATCATCGGCTGATCAGCAGGGTTGGCGCTGGTCATCACCAGCGCAGCCAGTTTCGTTTCGGCAAACAGCAACTGGTGCAGCGGCGTATAGGCTAGCACCAGGCCGATCCATTGGCTACCCGGTGCCACCAGCGGCGATACGGCAGTATCGGGACGACGGCGCACAATCACGATCGGGGCCTCCGGTCCGCTCAGCAGCCGTTCCTCCATCGGTGACAGTTGTGCCAGCATGCGGGCAGTGGCCAGATCGGGCACCATCACGGCAAACGGCTTTTCGTCGCGCTGCTTACGCTGCCGCAGCCGGGCAACCGCATCGTTGCTGGCCGCATCTACCGCCAGGTGAAAACCGCCCAGCCCTTTCACGGCCACGATCAATCCCTGCAGCAGCAGTGCCGCTGCGCGGGACACCGGCTGCGGATCATCGGGGATCAGGGACAGGCGGGGACCGCAGTCCGGACAGGCGATCGGCTGGGCGTGGAAGCGGCGATCAGCCGGATTGTCGTACTCAGCCTGACAGGCCGGGCAGAGCGGGAACCCGGCCATGGTGGTCAGGGGACGGTCGTAGGGGGTAGCGGTCACGATGGTAAAACGGGGACCGCAGTTGGTGCAGCTGATGAAGGGATGACGAAAACGACGGTCAGCAGGGTCGAACAGTTCCCGTCGGCAGTCAGGACAGAGGGCCGTATCCGGCGCAATCTGCACCTCACGCCGGCCATCACCGCTGGGCAGGATGCTAAATTCGTTCTCTTCGGGCTGCTCAGCCAAGTCACGCTGCTCGAGCCCATTGATAACCGCCAGTGGTGGCACTTCAGCCGGCAGACGCCGGCCAAACAGCTCCAACGCCGCCGGAGTCCCCTGCAGCTCCAATTCCACCCCAGCGGGGGTATTACGCACCCAGCCGGAAAGATTCAGTTCTGTTGCCAGCCGGTAGACAAAGGGGCGGAACCCCACCCCCTGGACCGTACCGCTGATCTGATATGCCTGGCGGGCTATCGCCCCAGCTCCTTGGCCAGCCACTCGTACCAGGCTCCCAGCCCCTGACCGGTGCTGGCGGACACCTCAAGAATGGCCAGCTGGTGGCTCACCCGTGCTGCGTATTCCTTGCACTGGGCCAGATCAAAGGAGAGGTGCGGCAGCAGGTCCACCTTATTCAGCAGCATCAGGCCGGAGTTGTGGAACATCTGCGGGTACTTGAGCGGCTTGTCCTCGCCTTCGGTCACCGAGAGCACCACCACCTTGTGGGCCTCCCCCAGATCGAAGGCGGCCGGGCAGACCAGGTTACCGACGTTTTCGATGAACAGGAGGTCAAGATTGTCCAGATCGAATGCTTCTGTGGCATGCATCACCATATGGGCATCCAGATGGCAGCCGGCCCCGGTGTTGATCTGCCTGACCGGCACGCCGGTGGCGGCGATGCGACGGGCGTCGTTGTCGGTCTGCTGGTCGCCCTCGATCACGGCGCAGCGGTAACGGCCGGACAGATCGCGTAGGGTTCGCTCCAGCAGGCTGGTCTTGCCGGAACCGGGAGAGGAAACCAGATTCAGTACCAGGATCTGCTTTTCCTTGAACAGCGAACGGTTGAAGGCTGCCAGCCGATTGTTCTTGGCCAGCACATCCTCTTCGATGCTGATCCGCGTAGTACGCTGCGACTCATCATGCTGGTGGTCATGATCGTGCCCATGGTGATGGGCGGCTGCGGGGCTGCAGCCACAAGTGGTGCACATAGCAGGCTCCTTATGCATACTGCGTTTTATGCGTGATACTCGGCGCAGCGGGCTAGCAGAGTGTCAACCAGCCCCGCAATCAAACTGCAGGCAGTACAGGCGGGCATATTCGCCCCCCTGGGCCAGCAGCTGGTCATGGCTGCCCTGCTCCACGACCCTGCCCTGGCTGATGACCACGATTCGATCCGCATCCCGCACGGTGGACAGACGGTGGGCGATCACCAGGGCGGTGCGCCCCACCAGCAGACGGTGTACCCCTTCCTGGATCAACTCTTCGCTGGTGCTGTCCACACTGGCGGTGGCCTCATCCAGAATCAGCAATTCGGGATCAAAGGCCACGGCCCGCGCAAAGGAGATCAATTGCCGCTCCCCCAGCGAGAGGTCACTGCCCCGTTCGGCCAACTCCGTTTCATAGCCCTGGGGCAGCCGCTCAATGAAGCGGTCGGCCCCCACGGTGGCAGCGGCAGTCCGCACCCGCTTTTCTGCCTCCGGGTCACCGAGGCCGATGTTAAAGCCGACCGTACCGGCGAAGATCACCGGTTCCTGCTGCACCACCGCCATCCGCTGCCGCAGCTCAGTCAACGGGATCGTCCTGATGTCGATGCCGTCCAGCTGGATGCTGCCGCTGTCGATCTCGTACTGTCGCCCCAAAAGGCGCACCAGCGTAGTCTTGCCGCCACCGCTCCCCCCCACCAGGGCCACCCGCTCTCCCCGCTGCACGGACAGGTTGATAGCCGTGAGTGATGGTTCTCCTTGACGGTAGGCGAAGGAAACATCACGAAACGCCACCATGGCCGGCAGCGTCAAAGACCGATCGGCCTGCCGGGCCGGGACCTCTCCCACCGGACACTCTTCCGGCTCATCCAGCACCGCAAATATCCGCTCAAGGGCTGCCATGGCCCCCTGCATCACGCCATACTTGGCCGACAGATCTCGAATCGGACCGAAGAATTTCTCGATGTATTGGATAAAGGCCACCAGGGTACCGAAGGTCAGCGCCCCCTGCACAATCTGCCCACCGCCATACCAGACGATCAGGGCGATGGCCAGAGCGGAAAACATCTCAACGATGGCGTACAACGACGCATCCCAGCTGATCACCGGCAGGTTGGCATCACGGTGGGCCGCATTCAACTCGGAAAAACGGCTCGCCTCGTCCTGTTCGCGACCATAGGACTGTACCACCGCCATGCCGCCGATCACCTCGGCCAGGTGTCCGTTCATCCTGCCCAGACGTGCCCGCACCTCGCGAAAGGCCTGGCGCATATTGCGTCGGAACAACCAGGCCACGAAGATCAACGGCGGCAACACCGTGAAGGTCACCAGCGACAGCTGTGGCGCCATCCAGAGCATAGCCGCAATGATGCCGGCCAAAAGCAGCAGATCACCAACGATGGTGATGATGCCGGCGGCAAACATCTCCCCCAACGCCTCCACGTCGCTGGTCAGGCGGGTCACCGTGGCCCCGGTGGCGGTGCGGTCGAACCAGCGGGTCGGCAGCCGCAGCACATGGCTGAACAACGCCGTGCGCAGATCGTGCATCACCCGCTGTCCGATCGATTGCAGACCGTAGACCTCAAGCCAGACCAACAGCGCCTCCAGCGCCAGCACGGCCACAAAGAGGGCCGCCGGGCCAGGCAGCAGATCGAGCCGCCCCGGAACGATCACCCGGTCAATGGCATGCTTCAGGATCAGCGGCTGTGCCAGACGACACAACGCCAACAGCGGCAGCAGCAGCAGTATTCCCGCCACGCTCAGCCGATAGGGCATGACATAACGCATGAACCGGGCCAACAGACGGCTGTCGTAGGCCTTGCCGGCTATGGCATCTTCGTGCAGACCACCGTGGTGCATTGCAACACACTCCTCGCAGTGGAGCTTGTCAAAGCACCAGCCGCTTGTCAACCAGAAGCACGCAGCAATGAATCTGCTTTGCGATCAGTGACCTTTTTCAGGTATAGTGCCGGCATGCAGATCCGGCTCAATGAACAGGTAATCACCATCGACGGCGGGCTGACCGTCGGCCAGCTGGCGCAGCAACACCGGCCAGGGGCCGATGTACTGATCCTGAACGGCTTCCCCGCCTCAGCGGAGACCATGCTGTCGCCGGACGACGAGCTGTTTCTGATCAAGCGGGGCGAGATGCCACCAGCGGATGAATTGGAGTATCTGATGGCGGCCCGCCACACCCCTGGTATCCATGCCCGCCTGAAGGCGGCCTGCGTCGGCATTGCCGGGGTGGGCGGCCTGGGTTCCGCCGTGGCCGTAGCCCTGGCGCGGATCGGCGTCGGGCACCTGGTACTGGCTGATTTCGACCTGGTGGAGCCCTCCAACCTGAACCGCCAGCAGTACTTTGTGGATCAGCTGGGGATGCCCAAGGTGGAGGCCCTGGTCGAGACGCTGCGTCGCATCAATCCCTACCTGCAGCTGACCAGCCACTGCGTCGTACTCGATCCGGGCAACCTGCCCCTTATTTTCTCCCCCTGCAGTGTGCTGATCGAGGCCTTTGACCGGGCCGAGATGAAGGCCATGCTGGTGGACACGGCGATGGAAAGACTGCCGGGTGTTACCGTCATCGCCGCCTCAGGGGTGGCCGGCTACGGCAGCAACAACAGCATCCAGACCCGCCGCCTGAACCGGCGGCTCTACCTGGTGGGGGATGGCAGCTCCGAGGCAGCGCCGGGCAACGGGCTGATGGCGCCGCGGGTCGGCATCGCCGCCTGCCAGCAGGCCAACCAGGCGGTGCGCCTGATCCTGGGGGAAGAACTATGAGCCGGATTGCGGTCGCCATGAGCGGCGGGGTTGATTCATCGGTCACCGCCGCCCTGCTGAAACAGCAGGGGCATGAACTGATCGGCATCACCATGCACCTGTTTGAGCCCCAAAGCTGCGGGGCTGACTCAGCGGTTGACGATGCGGCGCGGGTGGCGCAACAGTTGGGTATCGAACACCATGTTGCCGACTTCGAACTGCCGTTCAAAGAGCAGGTGATTGACGACTTTATCAGCCAGTACCGTCAGGGACAGACTCCCAACCCGTGCGTCTGCTGCAACCGCTCGATCAAGTTCGGTCTGCTGCTGGACAGGGCCCGCGCGCTGGGGGCCGACCTGCTGGCCACCGGGCACTATGCGCAAAAAACCGTTGACCCGGATGGCACCTACCACCTGCGGGTTGCCGCCAACCGGGCCAAGGACCAGTCCTACTTCCTCTACACCCTTACCCAGCAGCAGCTGGCCCGGGTGCTCTTTCCGCTGGGCGCTATCGAGAGCAAGGACGAGGTGCGTCGGCTGGCTGAGCAATTCGGCCTGGACGTGGCCCACAAAGGGGACAGCCAGGAGGTCTGCTTCATCCCCGGTGATGACTACGTTGCATTTCTGGAAGGCCATGGAGTTAAGGCGCACCGCGGGGAGATCGTCCATGTTGACGGCACGGTGCTGGGCCGCCACCAGGGCACCCACCGCTACACCATCGGCCAGCGCAAGGGGCTGGGGATCGGCTGGAGCGAACCGTTGTATGTGATTGCCATCGATGCCGCCAGCAACCGGGTGGTGGTGGGTGAGCAGCCCCATGTCCTGACCGCCGGCCTGCTGGCGGAGGCGATGAGCTGGATCATCCCGCCGCAAGCGACGACCTTCGCAACCAGCTGCAAGATACGCTACCGTCACCAGCCGGTGCCCTGCCAGGTTACGCTTGAGGCCGACGGTCGCTGCAAGGTGCTGTTCGATCACCAGCAGAAGTCGGTCACGCCGGGGCAGTTTGTGGTTTTCTACCAGGACGACCAGGTGCTGGGCGGCGGGCGGATCGTTGCGCCCGTGGTTGCTAGCCACCCGTAATCCCGTTTGACATTGCGGTCTGCGTTCTGTTACAAAAATTGCTCGTGTGACTGGATCAGGGGAAGGGGGTGCGACTCCCCCGCTGTCCCGCAACTGTAACAGGGCCTGTCCCTGGAGCCAGAATACCTGCCAGCCACCTGCTTGAACTGCCTCCGGGGAGAGAGGCACCCAAGCCGGCTTACGCGCGACGCACCACCTGTCCCCCAACGGACAGGTTTTTTTGTTTCTGAAAGGCGGCCATGGCACCCACCACCCTGATTACCGGCGGCGTTCGCAGCGGCAAGAGCCGCTTTGCCGAGCAGCAGACCCTGCGCTATCAACCGCCGCTCTGCTACCTGGCCACCGCCCAGGCCCTCGACGACGAGATGGAGGAACGGATCGCCCAGCACCGGGCCCGGCGCGGTGCCGACTGGCAAACCGTGGAGGAGCCGCTGGCCTTGCCCCAGACCCTGGCCCGGCTGGACGGCACCTACGGCGCCATTCTGGTTGACTGTGTCACCCTCTGGCTGACCAACCTGCTGTTGGCCCGCGATCAGAACGACACCGAACGTAACGAACAGATTGTCGGTACTGTCCACCGTCTGGCCACCACCCTGCGCGCCATGCAAACACCGGTGATTCTGGTGACCAACGAGGTGGGCATGGGCATCGTACCGGAGCACCGGTTGGGCCGCCTGTTCCGCGACCTGGCCGGTCAGACCAACCAGATTCTGGCCGCCAGCTGCGACGAGGTCTACACCCTGATCTGCGGCCTGCCGCTCAAGCTCAAATAACCCAAGGAACCGAACTCCATGCAACGTCTCGAAACCGTTCTGAACCGGATCACCCCGCTCGATGCCGGCCTGCTGGCTGCCACCCAGGCGCGACTGGACTGCAAGACCAAGCCATTGGGCTCACTGGGCAGACTGGAAGAGTTTGCCTGCCGGCTGGTGGCCATCAGTGGCCAGCAGCAACCCGACCTGACAAAGAAGGTGATCTTCACCTTTGCCGCTGACCACGGCATCACCGAGGAGGGGGTCTCGCTCTACCCCAAAGCGGTGACCGCCCAGATGGTCTTTAATTTCCTGCAGGGCGGCGCCGGTGTAAACGTCTTGGCCCGCCATGCCGGGGCCGAGGTTCGGGTGGTGGATGTGGGGGTAGACCATGATTTCGGAGGCTGCCCCGGCCTGATTCACCGGAAGGTTGCCCGCGGTAGCGCCAACTTCGCCCAGGGACCGGCCATGAGCCGCGACCAGATGCTGGCGGCACTTATGGTGGGCATCGAGCTGGCCGATCAGTGCAAGGCAGAAGGGGTCGGCCTGGTGGGCACCGGCGAGATGGGGATCGGCAACACCAGCCCCTCCTCGGCCATCATCGCCGCCTTGAGTGGCCTTTCGGTGGAACAGGTTACCCACCGCGGCACCGGCATTGGCGACCAGGCGTTGGCCCTCAAGCTGGCCGCCATCACCAGGGGGCTGGCAATCAACAAGCCCGACCCCCGCGACCCGCTGGACGTGCTGCAGAAGGTAGGTGGCCTGGAGATCGCCGCCATTGCCGGGTTGGTGCTGGGCTGCGCCGCCAACAAGATCCCGGTCGTGATGGATGGCTTTATCTCCACTGCCGGCGCCCTGATCGCTGCGGAGCTGCATCCCAACCTGCGTGATCACCTGTTTGCCGCCCACGAATCAGTGGAGGTGGGGCACCGTTTCATGCTGGAACGGATCGGCGTGAAACCGATCCTTGATCTTGGGCTACGCCTGGGTGAAGGGACCGGCGGGGCGCTGGCCATGACCCTGATCGAGGCCGGCGTCAAGATCCTGGCTGAGATGGCCACCTTTGAACAGGCCGGCGTGGCCGGACACTGAAGGTCATCATGCGCCACCTCTTGATCGCCCTGCAGTTCCTGACCATCCTGCCGTTGCCATCGCCCAAGCGTTGCGAGGCAGGCGACCTAGGCCGTTCCACAGCCTGGTTTCCGCTGGCCGGATTTTTGATTGGCGGGCTACTCTGGCTGGCCGACCTGGCCCTGACCCCGCTCTTTCCGCGCCAGCTGACCGATGCCCTGCTGGTGACCTTGCTGGCCCTGATCACCGGCGGTCTGCACCTGGACGGCCTGGCCGATGTCTGCGACGGCCTGGCAGCCCGGGGCGACAAGCAGCGCTTCCTGGAGGTCATGAAGGATTCGCGGGTCGGCGCCATCGGCGTGACCGGGTTGGTGCTGGGATTGCTCGTCAAGTACGCAGCCCTGCTGGCGGTGCCGATGGACCTTAAACGGCCGGCCCTGCTGGCAGTGCCGGCACTGGCGCGCTTTGCCCAGCTGGTGGTGCTGGCCGGCAGCCGGTCGGCCCGTCCGGACGGCCTGGGAAATGCCTTTTTAGCTGGGCTGGGTCCCAACCAGCTGCTGCTGGCAACGGCCACCATCCTGCCACTGGCCTGGCTCAGCCTCCAGTTTACCGGACTGGTGGCCTGGCTGGTCGTAACGCTGTGGGCGCTGCTGACCCGCTGGTATTTCACCCGCCGTCTGGGGGGCATCAGCGGCGACATCGTTGGCTGCGCCTCTGAACTAGCCGAACTGCTTGCACTGCTTGCCGTTGTTGCCACAACGGCCATTCTAACCAGGATTTGAGCCACTTATGACCGCATTCACCCGCATCTATCTGATCCGCCACGGCCAAGTGGTTGGCCATGAACAACGCCGTTACAACGGCCACCATGATGTGGCCCTGACCGACCTGGGGGTCGAACAGTACCACCAACTGAAGGACCGCCTGTCCGATAAACGGATCTCGGCCTGTTACTCCAGCGACCTAACCCGTTGCCGGATCGGCGCCGACATCATCTGCCAGCAGTTTGGCATTCAGCCGGTGCATCGCAGCGAACTGCGCGAACTGAACATCGGCATCTGGGAGAGTCTGACTTGGCAGGAGATTCAGGGCCGCTGGCCAGAGGAATGGCAGGCCCGCCTCAACGATCTGGTCAACTATCGGGTGCCGCAAGGGGAAAACCTGCTGGATCTGCACAACCGGGCCATGCCGGTGGTACAGGAAGTGCTGGAACGGCACCAGGGCCAGGAGATACTGCTGGTGGGTCACGGCGGCCTGAACCGGATCATCCTGCTGAACGCCATCGGTGCGCCGTTGGCCAATATGTTCAACATTGAACAAAACTACGGCTGCCTGAATATCATCGATTACTATCCGGACGGACGGGCCACGGTGAAGCTGCTCAACGGCTAGCGCCGTGACGGCATGCTACACACCAAAACGGCCTGCGGAGATTTCCGCAGGCCGTTTATACTTCAAGCTATCTAGCAATCGAACTACTGGCCTTCAGCGGCCGTTTCAGGCGCACCGCCCTGCATAAACTCGGCCTGAGCCTTGAGCACGGCCTGCATCTGGCCCAGCTGCTCACCCAGCCAGGCGTGAATCATGGCTGCGGTCTGGAAGTTCATGGTGACCCCGGTCTCAATGAAACGGACCATGGTGCCGTTCAGGTTTTTGGGGTCGGCCTCGGTCATGGCGCCGATGCCACCTTCGGGGGTGATCTCGTGGGTTACTTCCTTGGGCAGGGCCGGACGCTCCTGATAAAAATGCATGACCAACTCACCACGGGGGGTGAAACCGCCCTGTACGCCGTTGGTGTAGGTCGGGTTGTAGGTGTAGTTAAAGATGTAGTTGAAGTTGATCTCCGGTTTGCGCTGATGACTCATTGATCTTGATTCCTCTCCGTTTTTTATCAAAAAGCCCTGTTGCTATAGCACATCCCCCACTCTGCTGGCAAGGTCTTGCTCGGCAAGCCCGATCCTTGACACCCTTTCCCCCCCCTGCTACAAACGGATGCAGCATTTTACACTCAAGCAGTCACCCCAAGGAGGTTCACACCATGCACCAACTCTGGACCAAGACACTTTGCCTGCTGATCACACTGACCATGTTCGCCACCTGCGCCTTTGCTGTTGAGCCGATGCTGCCGAACCCTAAAGATGCGGCAAAGGCGCGAATAGCTGAATCAAAATCCGCTGCCAAGGCTGAAGCAGCCAAGGCGACGGCAACCAAAGACGCTGTCAAGGCCAGCGCAAGCGACACCAAGGCAGCCGCAAAAGCCAAGACTGCAGATACCAAAGCAGCTGCCAAGACCAAGGCTGCCAGCCTGACCCAGGTCGACATCAACAACGCCAGCGAGGCCGAGCTGAAGGCGATACCCGGCATTGGCGAAGCCTACGCCGCCAAGATCGTTGCCGGCCGTCCTTATGCCAAGAAGGATCAGCTCAAATCGCGCAACATCCTGCCCGGTCCGGCCTACGATCAGGTGAAAGACCACCTCATCGCCAAGCAGCCTGCCCCGAAGAAAAAATAGACGCCGCGTCCGCTTTAAAAGCCACCATTTGACCTGTAAGGGCAGCCACTCGGCTGCCCTTTTTGTCTGCTTGACTTTACGCCAGCTGGCCCCTATTGTGTGTATTTCCTACGAACTATCAGGGAGTTGCAATGAAGCCGCTTTTTTTGAACCCCCCCACCTTTGAGGATTTTGATGGCGGCGCCGGCGCACGCTATCAGGCCTCCCGCGAGGTGACCTCATTCTGGTATCCCACCTGGCTCTGTTTCCCGGCCGGCATGATTGCCGGTAGCCGGGTGGTGGACGCCCCGGTTCAAAAACTCAGCCTAGACGACTGCCTTAACATCGCCAAAGAGTTCGATATGGTGGTGCTGTACACCTCCACCCCCACCCTGGCGATCGATATCGAGACCGCGCGACGGATCAAGGAGGTCAAGCCGGACATCGTCACCGTACTGACCGGCCCCCATGTCACCATCCTGCCGGAGGAATCGCTCAAGGCAGGCCAAGGGGCCATCGACATCGTCTGCCGTGGTGAGTTCGACTACTCCACCAAGGAGTTGTGCGAGGGGCGCGACTGGGCAAAGGTCGACGGCATCAGCTTCATCAAGGACGGAGTAACCATCCACACCCCGGACCGCCCGCTGATCGAGGACCTCGACGCCCTGCCTTTTGTGGCGCCGGTCTATAAGCGCGATCTGCCGATCAAGGACTACGTCATCCCCCACTTCAAAAGCCCCTACGTCTCGATCTACTCCAGCCGCGGCTGCCCGTCCAGGTGCATCTACTGCCTCTGGCCCCAGACCTTTTCCGGCCAGCGGATGCGCACCCGTTCGCCGCAGAACGTCTTTGAAGAGGTCAAATGGATCGTGGACAACATCCCGGAGATGCGGGAGCTGTCCTTTGACGACGACACCTTCACCGCCAATCGCCAACACGCCCGCGAGATTGCCGGCCTGCTCAAGCCGCTGGGCATCTCCTGGACCATCAACGCCCGCGCCAACTGCGACTATGAGACCCTGAAGATCATGCGCGAGGCAGGTCTGCGCCATGTGGTGGTGGGCTATGAGACCGGTAACGAGCAGATTCTGAAGAACATCAAGAAGGGGATCACCAAAGAGCAGGCGATCCAGTTCACCAAGGACTGCAAGAAACTGGGGCTATCGATCCATGGCGCCTTCATCATGGGCCTGCCGGGCGAGGGCCGCGAGACGATCCGCGAGACCATCGAATTTGCCAAACAGCTGGACCTGAACTCGATCCAGGCCTCGCTGGCCTCGCCCTACCCCGGCACCGAGTTTTACCGCCTGGCCAAGGAGCAGGGCTGGATCACTTCGGATGATTTCATCGACAGCACCGGCCACCAGAAATGCGTGATTAACTACCCCAACCTGACCAACGCCGAAATCTTCAACTCGGTGGAGGAGTTCTACAACAAGTTCTACTTCAGGCCCAGCTACATCCTGCGCAGTATCGGCAGGATGATCGTGGACAGCGAAGAACGTAACAAGCTGCTCAAAGAAGGCCGGCAGTATCTGAACTACATGCAGAAACGCCGTGCGGGGCACTGTTGAGACGGCTGATCGTCACTGCCGACGATTTCGGCCTGTCAAGCGTCGTTAACCGCGCCGTAGAGCTGGCCTGGCAACAGGGCATCCTGACCCAGACCTCGCTGATGGCGGGCGGCACAGCCTTTGATGAGGCGGTAGAGATCGCCAGACGCAACCCCGGCCTGCAGGTGGGGCTGCACCTGACCCTGGTGCAGGGTCGGCCGGTGCTGCCGCCGGAACAGATTCCCGGCCTGGTGGAAACGAACGGCTGTTTTCCCGACAACCCGGTGACGGCTGGCATGAAGCTGTTCTTTGACCCGACGCTACGGTTGCAACTGCGGGCCGAGATCGAGGCCCAGATCAACAAGATCAAACAGGCCGGCATCCCGCTCTCCCATATCGACGGCCACCTCAACATCCAGATGCACCCCACGGTGTTTGCCCTCTTGATCGAGCTGATGCCGCTGCACGGTATTACCAGCTTCCGGATTACCCGCGAACGCCTGTTGAGAAACCTGCGGCACGACCGTTCCCGGATCGTCGGCAAGACAATGGAGCGCCTGATCTTTGGCGCCCTGTCCGCCCATGCTGTCCCCAGCCTCACGTGGCACGGCATCGTGCATGCCGCCGAGGTCAAAGGGATACTCAATTCGGGCCACATCACGGAAGGGTACCTGCTGGCGCTGCTGGACGAACTGAGCTCCGGCACCACCGAGCTCTACCTGCACCCCGGCTGCCTGCCGGATGACGAGATCAGCCGCCGCATGCCCGACTACCAGCATGAGCAGGAGCTGTCGGCCCTGCTGTCACCGGCTGCCAAACAGCGCCTTATAGAGCGGGACATCCGCTTATGCAACTATCGGGGAGACGAAAAAAGCTATGCTTAAGACCATCGTACTGATGCTGATGGCGGTGACCGCCGGCACCGTGGGTGACCTGTTGCTGGCCAAGGGGATGAAGGAGTTGGGCGACCTCTCCACCATGAACCTGCGCGGCATCATGGAGGTGGCGCTACGGGCCATGACTGAATGGAAGATCGTGGTGGGCACCGCCATGCTGGCACTGTTCTTCTTTCTGTGGTTGGCGGTGCTCTCCTGGGAAGATCTGTCGGTGGCACTGCCGCTACAGGCCCTCAACTACGTACTGGTGGCACTGTTGGCCAAGTATCTACTGCACGAACAGGTCTCACCGCTACGCTGGGCCGGCATCATCCTGGTCTGTATCGGGGTGATGCTGATCACCAAAAGCAGCGCCGACACCAAGCAAACAGCAACCGAGCTGGCGACTGTCAGCAGCAGTGAATCAGAGACAAGGGGATAACGCATGCTTCAGAACAACACCATCGGCTTCATCGGCGGCGGCAACATGGCCGAGGCGATCATCAAAGGACTGGTGGCCGGCGGCATGGCGCCGCGCAACATTGTGGTCTCCGACCCGGTGCTGGATCGCCGCGCCCACCTGGCCACCAGCCTGCAGGTGCGCACCAGCGACGACAACAGCGAGGTGGCCAAAGAGGCCGATCTGATCGTGCTGGCCATCAAACCGCAGTTGGCGGCCAGTGTGTTGTCATCGCTCGAGGGGGCAGTCACGCCTCAAAAACTGGTGGTCTCGATCATGGCCGGCATCTCCACCACCTTTATCGAAGAGTCACTCCTGAATGGCTGCCGCGTCGTTCGCGCCATGCCCAACACCCCCGCCCTGGTACAAACCGGAGCCACCGCCATCTGCGGCGGGCGGCGGGCAACTGCCGAAGATATAGAGACGGCTCGCGAACTGTTTCATCTGGTGGGGACCGTCTATCAGGTCGCTGAAAAACAGATGGATGCCGTAACCGGGGTTTCCGGCAGTGGACCGGCCTACGCCTTTACCTTCATCGAGGCGCTGGCAGACGCCGGTGTCAAGAACGGACTGACGCGGGAAGTGTCGGTTGGACTGGCCGTGCAGACCGTTTTGGGGGCCGCACGCCTGGTGCAGGAGAGTGGCGAGCATCCGGCGGTGCTGCGCGACCGGGTCAGCTCGCCGGGTGGCACCACCATCGCCGCCCTGCATGCCCTTGAAAATGGCCGCTTCCACGGCCTGATCATGGACGCGGTGGATGCGGCAGTTAAACGATCCAAGGAACTGGCCGGCATCAAACTGCTGTAGCAACAGAACAACCTCAGCAACGTGAAAGCGGGTGCAGCCCCTTGGCTGCACCCGCTTTGTCATGTCCCCTGTTTGCTGTTCAGCTGTTCGTACAAGGCGATCTGCTCAGCCTGCGACAACTGCCGCTTGCAACACCCCCTCTTGAGACAGAGGTGACAACGGTCATCGGAGCACCACTGACAAAAGCTGCAGTCAGGACAGGGGTGCTTCTTGGGGGGACTCGCATCGCTCAATATGCCACATTCCTTTTGACCGCATTGCCGGTCAACAACTGTTCAAAGGCTTTGCCCTGGTCGGCATTCACCAGCAGATAACGCGGCAGTATCTGCAGTTTTTCGCTTCTGTTGGCATGACGTCGCTCAATAGAAAAGGTGCCGACATACCCGGCTGACCGGGCCTGCCGCAACAGATAATCATCATAGATGCCAAAGGGCCAGGCCAGCAGATCCACCGATCCGCCCAACTCCTGCTCGATCTTGCGTTTCGACTTGGTCAATTGTTCCATCACCAGCTTGTCCAAGGCGGCCGGCTGCAGTTTTCTGCGTTCCCGTTTGAAGTTGGGATGCCAGTAGGTATGGGATTGAAAATCGAACAGGCCGGTCTTTTTCAATTCACGCAGCTGATCCCAGGTCATGGCGTACTTGGCGTTTGAGATGGCCGAAGGATAGACAAAGACCGTAACCGGAAAACGGTATCTGCGTATAATAGGCAACATATCGCTGTAAACCGACCGGTGGGCATCGTCCTCCACGATCACCACCGACTTCGGGGCCGGGGCAGCTCCTTTGCCCTGGTACCACAACACCAGCTGGCGCAACGGAATCACCTTGTAACCGTTATCATGCAGGTACTTCATCTGGGCTTCAAAGACCGAGGTCTTGACGGTCATGCCATCGGCCACAGTGGCACCAAAGCGGTGGTAGAGCAGGATCGGTACCGAGACATCATGGGGAACGGCGGCAAACCCAACCGAGGAGCAGCACAGCGAGATCACCAGGGACAACACAGCAACAAAACGTGACATCAAACCAGACCTTTCAGGTAAAAAGACGTATCAGGCTCGCACCAGATAGACCGAGCAGGGCGCCAGCTCTGCCACCCGATGCGAGACACTTCCCTTGAGACGGCGCTGGAGAAAACCTTTGCCGGAGCTGCCGATCACGATCACGTCAACCCCTTCCTCCTTGGCAAACTCCACCAACTTTTCGGCCGGCTCGCCAGCCTCGACAATCATTTCCAAGGGGATGTCATACTCGGCAGCACTCTTCTCGATGATATAAAAGATCCGTTTGCGAATATCCTCCCACTGTTCGCTTTCAGTCAACGGCTTGACCGGTACGAAGTCAGAGTAGGATGAACTCTGGGCGTTGGGCACCACCAACAGTGCATAAATCTTGCTCTTGAACTGACTGCGGTTACCGGCCGCCATCCGCACCGCCTCTTCGGCAGCCTTATCCGAGTAGGGGGAACCATCTATGGCCACCAGTATCTTTTTTCTCAGATTCAGCATGACCGCTCCAGGATGTTTTATTTTTTTGATTTTCTGAACAAAAATTGGTCAGCATGCGTCATAAAATATAATGCAATCGTTCACACTTGACAATTATAAAACATTTTTCTATATTCATCGCACTGTCGACTCTCAGGTCGGCATACCCATATCACCGCTTTTCAGGATTCCGAACTCATGGCCAAAAAAGAAAAATCAGAATATCTGATTCAAGCAGTATCTCACGCCCTCGACCTGCTGGAGCAGTTCCACGACGAGGTCGACGAACTGGGCGTAACCGAACTCTCAAAACGGCTGAAGCTGCACAAAAACAACGTCTTCCGCCTGCTGGCCACCCTTGAATCCCGTGATTATATCGAGCAGAACAAAGTAACCGAAAACTACCGGCTGGGGCTTAAAACCTTGGAGCTGGGCCAGACCTTCATCAAGCAGATGGGTCTGCTGCGCCAGTCGAAGCCGGTGTTGGAATCCCTGGTGAAAGAATGTAATGAAACCACCTATGTGGCGATCCTCAAGGACTTTCACATCATCTACCTGGATGCGGAAGAAACCAACATGACGGTGCGGGTTGTACCACGGGTAGGCTCCCGCCTGCCGGCCTACTGCACAGCAGCCGGCAAGGTCCAGATCGCCTACATGAGCGATGAAGAGCTGGATCACTTCATGCCACAGCGCGAGCTGGACCAGTTCACCGCTAACACCATCACTGACCGCGAGACACTGAAAAAGGAACTGCGTGTCATTGCAGAGCAGGGATTCGCCATTGACAACGAGGAGCTGGACGAGGGCGTCCGCTGCGTCGGCGCTCCGATTCGCGATTACACCCGCCGCATTATCGGTGCAGTCAGCATCTCCGGCCCCTCAATGCGTTTCTCTGATGAGCGGATCAAAAAAGAGCTGACCCCGCTGGTGATCCGTGCAGCCGAAGAGATCTCAGCCAAGCTGGGCTTCCAGAAGTAACCTCCCCTTTTAATGCAAAAAAGCCGGTGCGCTGGTTAAGCGTGCCGGCTTTTTCATGGGCAGAGATTTCTAAAACAAGGTATCGCGCTGCAAGATCTTATCAAAGCCGCCTTCTGGCTTGGGTGCTTTATAGTCGACACACTTGGCCCACGCCACCAAGGCATCATCCACATCCTTCTTTTGCTCACCGCTCATCTTGTCATACCCCAACTCTGCGGCCGGGGTCAGCAAGATCTGCACAAACTGTCGATAATCAACATTGGCAGGCAGCTTTTCAACCACGCAGGTGCAGTAGCCTTCCACTCCGACCACCTTCATGCATTGATCGCGCTTAACCGGCAGCGACTGCTTAAGCAGCTTAAGCGCCCGCAACTCGTTGATCTGCCGCTCCAGCTTTTCGATCTTTTCCAACAGCTCTGCCTGTTTTTTGGGATCTTCCTCAGCCAGACAGACCGAAGGCAGTCCAAAGGCCAGCAAAGCAGCAACCAGTAGTACGATCTTCATCATCAGCCCCCCCTTTGAGACACAAAAGGCACCTGCCCAGCGGACAGATGCCTTGTTAAAGTTAGATGGTGCCCGGAGCCGGAGTCGAACCAGCGACACGTGGATTTTCAGTCCACTGCTCTACCAACTGAGCTATCCGGGCGAAGAGCTTTTGTTTATATACAGCTTGTTGCCTGCTGTCAACACGAAAAAGCACTTAGGCCGCCTTGATCGGGATATAGTTGCAGAACGGCTCTTCGGCCATGTAGTCACCATGCACCGCATCCGCCCGAGCACGACAACCACCGCAGACATTGATGTATTCACACTGTCCGCACTTGCCTTTATAGGCCTTGAAGTTGCGCAGGTCTTTAAATATCTCCGAATGCTCCCAGATCTCACGAAACGGCGTCTGCTTAACATTTCCCGCAACCCGATGGAAGTATGAGCATGGCTTGACATTGCCAAAGCAGTCGATCAGACAGATGCTCTGGGCAGCGATACAGCCTTTGCCGCCTCCTGTCGAAAAGGTCAGCGAGCGCCGCTGAAACGCAACCCCTTCAGCCTTGGCTTTCTGGGGCACGATGCGATAATAGTGCGGCGCACAGGTCGGCCGCATCAGGATCTCGTCTTCCAGCTTTTCCTGCTGATAGTGCCAATCCAGAATCTCCTCGTAATCCTCCTTGGAGATCAGTTCGTTCATGATCTCCTCGCCACGGCCAGTGGGAACAATCATGAACATATACCAGGCAGTAGCCCCCAGCGATTTTGCCAGCTTGAAGGTGGCCGCTATGTCGTGCTGATTACGCTTGGTAAAAGACGAGTTGATCAAAAACTTCTGGCCATGTTTACGAAACAGCTCGGCAGCCCGTATAACCCCCTCAAAGGCGCCGGGACACTGCCTGAAGTTGTCATGAATGGCGGCAGTCGATCCGTCAAGCGACAGCGAGACCATCTTGATATCGGCGGCCTTCATCTGCTCGCAGACCTCATCCGTTACCAGTGATCCATTGGTAGCCATACACATCCGCAGCCCCAGCGAGGTGCCGTAGCGGGCCAATTCAAAGATGTCGGGACGCATCAGCGGCTCCCCACCGGAAAGCACCACCACAGGCTTGGAAAAGGCCGCAATCTCGTCCAGCAGATCCTTACCTTCCTGCGTAGCAAAATCACCTTCTGACGAGGTCAGCTCAGATGAACAGCGGCAATGCACACAGCGCAAGTTGCATCGCTGGGTGGTTTCCCAGGCGATCCACTTCGGCAGATACTCTGTTGTCATGAAAACTCCTGAAAGCTGTACCAACTCAAGTAGCGGTATCGTAAGCGAAACAAGCCTAAAACTCAAGGCTATATCCGCACTGGAGGACCACACAGCGGATGAATCAGCTTGAATCTGCAGCCTGGTTCTGTTATAGACAAGCATTAGTAAGCAGCCTGCCGAAAAAGCGGCCCCACAACAAGGAGATATGGCATGTCCACATCCCAGATGGTCATGTATGATGAGGAGTTTCAAGAAATTAACGCCGTCATTGAACGGCTCCTCAAAGATTCAAACTCAAAGGTAATCTTTCTGGTTGATAAAAACGGCCAACTGATCTCCGGCGTTGGCGAAACCGAGCGTTTCGACACCACTTCACTGGCATCACTGACCGCAGGCAACATTGCCGCCACTGGCGGCCTTGCCAAACTGATCGGTGAAAAAGAATTTTCAATCCTCTTTCACGAGGGCGAGAAGGACAATCTGCATATCTCCATCGTCGGCGGCCGCGTCATCCTGGTCGTACTGTTTGACAACCGCTCCTCACTGGGGCTGGTTCGCTTACGGGTCAAAAAATCCTCCGAGGAACTGTCTACCATCTTCGAAAAGCTGATGAAAAAGTCAGAAGAACAGGCCAAGTCCGGCAACTCGTCGTTCCCGTTTGCCGAAATTACCGATGACGACATCGATAACCTGTTCAGTTAGCCAGCCCCCTCGAGGTACGCAGCATGTCTTTCATCAACTATGCATCCCGTGAAATAAACTGCAAGATTGTGTACTACGGCCCCGGACTGTGCGGCAAGACGACCAACCTGCAGCATGTTTACTCCAAGACGGCTCCTGAGGCCAAAGGCAAGATGATCAGCTTGGCAACCGAAACCGAGCGCACCCTGTTTTTCGACTTCCTGCCACTGGCCCTGGGCGAGATACGCGGTTTCAAGACCCGCTTTCACCTCTACACGGTACCGGGCCAGGTCTTTTATGACGCATCACGCAAGCTCATCCTGAAGGGCGTCGACGGCATCGTGTTTGTCGCCGACTCCCAGGAAGAGCGGATGGATGCCAACGTCGAATCCCTTGAAAACCTCAGGCATAACCTTAAAGAACAAGGCTACGACCTGGACAAGCTTCCCTACGTCGTACAGTACAACAAGCGAGATTTGCCCAATGCGGTTTCTGTTGATGAGCTTCGCAAAGAGTTAAACCCCACCAACGTGCCTGATTTTGAGGCCTGCGCCTCAACCGGCGAAGGCGTATTTGAAACACTCAAGGCTGTGGCCAAGCTTATCCTGGTAGACCTTAAAAAAGGCAAGTAATCTTAACTAATATTAGCCAGAGACGTGGCAACATTGACGTCGCTAAACAATGCTTGCTTTTAGTACTAAAACTGTGTATAGATAAAAATCCTCGCTCAGAGAGAGGAGAGATGGCCGAGAGGCCGAAGGCGCTCGCCTGCTAAGCGAGTATACTGGGACAACCGGTATCGAGGGTTCGAATCCCTCTCTCTCCGCCATATGTTTTACTGTTGCACCATGCGCTTGTAGCTCAGCTGGATAGAGTACCAGACTACGAATCTGGGTGTCGGGAGTTCGAATCTCTCCAAGCGCGCCATACACAAACGGGTCAGGATGTTATGCTTCCTGACCCGTTTTCCGTACGGAGGTACGTCGGTCGCTGGTGGGCCGCCCGGTCTTCAAAACCGGTGGAGGGGATGAGAAATCTCCTCGGTGGGTTCGATTCCCATGTACCTCCGCCAAACTCATCACGTTTAAGGCCGGCAGACGCAGTATTTCGCGTTTTCCGGCTTTTTCTTTTATAGAAGCACACCCAAACCCGACACAGCACAGAATAGACGTAACAAAGCAAAAATGGCGGTCCTTATGCAAGGACCGCCATTTTTGGTAACTGAATATAAATACAAAGGCCTTAGATCAGCTTTACCGCCGCCTCTGCAAACTGCAGCAGATAGGAAGGCACGATGCCCGGCACCAAGGAGCCAAGACCAGAAATGACCAGGGCCAGGGTAATCGGAGCGGAAACTGAAACCCAACTAAACTCCTCTTCTGCCGGCTTCATGTACATGAATACCATCACCCGCAGGTAGTAGTAAACCGAAGCGGCGCTGTTCAGCACACCGATCACAGCCAGCCAGACATACCCGGCCTCTACGGCGCCGGAGAACAGGTAGAACTTGCCGATGAAGCCGGCGGTAGGCGGCATGCCGGCCAGGGAGAACAGGAACAGGGTCATGACAGCAGCCAAGGCCGGCCGCTTATGGCCCAGACCGGCAAAGTCCTGGACATTGCCGTTGGTCTCGCCTTGCTTGGCTACCAGTACCACGATGGCAAAGGCACCAATGTTCATGAAGGCGTAGGACAGCATGTAGAACAGAATACCAGCAGTACCGGTTGAATTAGCGGCGGTAAAGCCAACCAGGGCATAGCCGGCATGAGCGATGGAAGAATAGGCCAGCATCCGCTTGATGTTGTCCTGACGCAGGGCGGTGATGTTACCGACCGTCATGGTCAATACGGCCAAAATCCAGAGCAGGTCGGACCAATCGGCCTGCAGTGTGGGGAAGGCCACCAGGAACATACGCAGGAAGGCGGCAAAACCTGCTGCTTTGGGGCCAGCAGACATCAGGGCCGTGATCGGCGTCGGGGCACCTTCGTAGACGTCCGGAGTCCACATATGGAACGGAGCGGCGGCGATCTTGAAGGCGAAGCCGGTCAGGATCAACAAGGCACCGATCAGGAACATGGTGCTCGGTGCTTGCATCTGGGCGGCTGCAGCGGCGATCTTGGCGATCCGGGTCGTGCCGGTGGCGCCATAGACCAGTGCCATGCCGTACAGCAGAAAGCCGGTGGAGAAGGCACCCAGCAAGAAGTATTTCATGCCGGATTCGTTGGATTTAACACTGGCGCGATTGAAACCGGCCAGCACATACAGTGAGATCGACATCAGCTCAAGGCCGAGGAAGATGGTCATCATGTCGGTGCCGGAGGCCATCAGCATCATACCAACGGTGGTGAACAGCACCAGCGGATACAACTCACCGTGGTTGCAGCCTTCACGCTCCATGTACTGGTCGCTGATCAGGACTGCCAAGCCAGCGGCAACCACAAAGATGATCTTGAAGAAGATCGCAAAGTTGTCCAGCACCACCGAGCCGCTGAAACTCTCGATGGTTTGTCCCCAGCCGCTGGCGGCAGCACAGCCGGCAGCCACAAGGCCTGCCAGACTGAGCCAGGCCAGGTATCCCTTGGACTTGGAGGGCACGAAGACGTTAACCAGCAGCAGCGCCATACCGACCACCGAAAGGATGACCTCCGGCATGATGGTGGCGAGGTTAATCGTCTGAAATAGTTGGGCTACATTGATTTCCATTGAACAGTCCTCCAGGAACGTTGACTCAGTTGGCTAGTGACCGGCCGGCTTATCAGCAGCAGGCTGAACCGGAGCAGCTTCAGGCTGCACTGCTACAGGGGCTTCAACCTTGGCAGTTGCCACCGGCTCAATGCGGGCCTTGGCAATTACCTTTTTGACGGACGGGGTCATCTTTTCAATGAACGGGTTCGGGTACACACCCATCACGAAGATCAGCACGATCAGCGGCACCATGATGGCAATTTCACGCAGGTTCAGGTCTTCCAGTACCTGGTTCTTGGGATTATCCAGTTCGCCGAACATGACGCGCTGGAACATCCAGAGCATGTAGACAGCAGCAAAGATAACACCACTGGAGGCGATCACCGCCCACCAGCGCAGGGAGCTTTCGAAGGCGCCCACCAGGATCAGGAATTCACCAACAAACCCGTTGGTACCAGGCAGACCAACCGACGACAGGGTCACGATCATGAAAATGGTTGCAAAGATCGGCATCTGCTTGGAAAGGCCACCAAAGTCAGTGATCAGACGGGTGTGACGACGCTCGTAGATGAAGCCGACGATAAGGAACAGTGCGCCGGTGGAGACGCCGTGGTTCAGCATCTGCAGCATACCGCCAGTGACGCCCTGCTCGTTAAGGGCGAACACGCCCAGCATAACAAAGCCCAAGTGGGCCACCGAGGAGTAGGCCACCAGCTTCTTGACATCCTCTTGCACCATGGCCACCAGTGCAGCGTAGATAATGCCGATCACTGCCAGAGTGGCGATCAGCGGGGTGAACTGGTGGGTCGCCTCAGGGAAGAGCGGCATGGCAAAACGAACATAACCGTAGGTACCCATCTTCAGCAGGATGGCGGCCAGGATCACAGAACCGGCAGTCGGCGCTTCGGTGTGGGCATCGGGCAACCAGGTGTGCAGCGGGAACATCGGCACCTTGATGGCAAAGGCGAAGGCAAAGGCCAAGAACAGCCAGGTCTGAGTTGCCGGATCAACCTTCAGATCAAAGAAGTGCAGCAGGCTGAAATCGGTAATGCCAGCCTTGGTACCCAGGAAGTACAGGTAGATCAAGGCAACCAGCATCAGCAATGAACCAACCATGGTGTAGACGAAGAACTTGACCGCAGCATAGATCCGGTTCTTGCCACCCCAGATACCGATCATGAAGTACATCGGGATCAGCATAACTTCCCAGAAGATATAGAACAGGAACAGGTCGAGCGAGATGAACGCGCCCAGCATACCGGTCTCAAGCAGCAGCAGGCAGATCATGTACTCCTTCACCTTCTCTTCGACTGCGGTGTAGGTTGACAGCACCGCAATCGGCATGATGAAGGTGGTCAGGATCACCAGCCAGAGGCTGATGCCGTCAATACCGATGTTATAGCGCATGGCGAACGGACCGGCAGCGATCCAGGGTACGTTCTCCACGAACTGATAGTCGGCGATGGTCTGGAAGCCGGTCAAGATCGGCAGCGAGACCACAAAGGTGGCGATCGTCGTCAACATCGCGACGCCGCGCAGGACACCTTTGCTCTCCTTGGGGATGAAGAGCAGCAGGAGCACCCCCAGGATCGGCAGAAAGGTCATTACGCTCAGAATGTTACTCATCGAATCTGCTCCTTTATACAGAATGCGAAACGGAACGTTACTTAAACAGATAGTAACCGACGATCACGACCACGCCGAAGGCCATGGTCCAAGCATAGTTGTAAATCTGGCCGGTCTGCAGGTAACGGGTGACGCCGCCAAAGGCCATCACTACGTGGGCAACGCCATTCACCAGGCCATCCACCACCAACACGTCAAACCCTTTCCAGAGGAAGTTACCCAGCGACTTGCAGGGATTGACAATCATAAAGTCGTACAGTTCGTCGATGTACCACTTGTTGTACACAGCGCGGTGCAGTGCCGGGAAGGCGCTGGTGAACTTTTTGGGCAGCTCGGGGTTCACCAGGTACAGTACGGCAGCAATCGAGATACCGATCAGGGCGATCACCACGGAGATACCCATTAGGCCCCACTCAAGGGCATGACTGTGATGCTCGGCATGCGCATGAGCCTTCATGTACTCATTGGCATTGGCAAAGACCGGCTCCAGGTAATGCTCCAGATAGTTGGGCATACCGCCCAGCACGTCGCCGATCAGCTTGGGCATGCCGATGTAACCACCCACGATGGACAGCAGGGCCAGCACGATCAGCGGGATCACGATCACCATCGGCGACTCGTGCAGGTGCTTCTCAGCACCTTCCTTGATGCGGCACTTGCCGAAGAAGGTCATGAAGACCAGACGGAACATGTAGAAGGCGGTCAGCAGGGCGGCACAGGCACCCAAGCCCCACAAAAGCTTGTTCAGATCGCCATGCAGCGGGTTGGCAAAGGCGTACCACAGGATCTCGTCTTTAGAGAAGAAGCCTGCGAAGCCAGGGATACCCGCAATGGCGATGGTTGCGATCAGGAAGGTCATAAAGGTCAGCGGCATATGCTTCTTGAGGCCGCCCATGTTACGCATATCCTGGGCATCGTCATGGGAGTGGATGTGATGCAGGGCACCGTGCATGGAGTGGATAACGGCACCGGAACCAAGGAACAGACAGGCCTTGAAGAAGGCGTGGGTCATCAGGTGAAACACACCAGCGGTAAAGGCGCCAACCCCCATGGCCAGGAACATGTAGCCCAGTTGAGAAACGGTGGAGTAGGCCAGCACGCGCTTGATGTCGTTCTGGGCAGTACCGATGGTGGCGGCAAACAGGGCAGTACAGCCACCGACCACGGCAACCACCATCATGGTCTCAGGGGAGCGGATGAACAGATAGCTCATCCGGCCAATCATGTAAACACCAGCGGTAACCATGGTGGCAGCGTGGATCAGGGCGGAGACTGGTGTCGGGCCTTCCATGGCGTCGGGCAACCAAGTGTACAGCGGAATCTGGGCTGATTTACCAGTGGCACCCAGGAAGAAGCAGAGGGTAATCACCGTTACAATGCCGCCGGTAGGCAGCAGATGGGCATTGGCAGCCATTTCGGTAAACTGGATGGTCCAGACGTTGTGGGTCTGGCCCATGAACCAGAACAGGGTGAAGGTACCCAGCAGGAAACCGAAGTCACCAACCCGGTTCATCACGAAAGCCTTCTTGCCGGCGTCACCGGCGGACTTCTTATGGAAGTAGTAGCCGATCAGCAGGTAGGAGCAGAGACCCACACCTTCCCAGCCGACGAACATCAGCAGCAGGTTGTTACCCATGACCAGCAGCAGCATGGAGAAGACGAACAGGTTCAGGTAGGCAAAGAACCGGTAGAAGCCTTCTTCACCGTGCATGTAGCCGATGGAGTACACATGGATCAGGAAACCGATACCGGTGACCACCAGCAGCATCAAGCAGGACAGCGGATCAATTAGGAAGGCGATGTCGGCATTGAAGGTGCCGGCAGTCATCCAGGTAAAGATCTTGACGTTGACCACCCGCTCCTCTGCAGGGAGACCGATCAACTTGAGGAAGGTCATGACGGATACTATGAACGAGCAGAGTACCGCAAAGGCGCCAATCGAGCCAATGACTGTCTCATTCTTGATCTTCTTACCCAGCAAACCGTTGATCAGAAACCCGATCAGGGGAAACAGGGGTATCAGCCACACGTTGTCGAACATTGAGCTACTCCTTTATTCAATTCGTCTTATCAAGTATCGGTTCAATCGCTGCAGCGAGCAGCCGTCACTACCACTTCATCAGGTTGGCATCGTCAATATCAATCGATTCGCGATTGTTGAAGAACGAGATGAACAACGCCAGACCAACAGCTGCCTCAGCGGCCGCCACCGTCATGATGAAGAACACGAACACCTGTCCATCAAGGTTGCCCAGGTGACGTGAAAGGGCGACAAAGGAGAGGTTTACCGCGTTGAGCATCATTTCAATGCACATGAACACCACGATAGCGTTTTTGCGGGTCAGAACCCCGATGGTGCCGATGGAAAACAGCACTGCACTGACAAGCAGGTAATTGTTCAGGTTATCCATTATCATGCCACCTCTAGGAAAGTTTTTTCTTGGCGAGTACGACAGCGCCCACCATGGCAGCCAGCAGAAGGATCGAGGTGACCTCGAACGGCAACAGGAACTCGGTGAACATCACCGTACCGATCAGCTCGGTGTGGCCATACTGCGCAATCATCTCAGGGGTGATCGGGCCAGTCGGCGCAGCAACATTACCCTTGATGATGAACAGACCGGCCAGCAACAGGGTGACAATGCCGATGACACTGCCCAGTACGATCTGGTGAGTATGCTTTTTGTTGGCATCCACCCGGATATTGAGCAGCATGATGGTGAACACGATCAGAACCATGATAGCGCCGGCATAGACAATGATCTGGATGGCAGCCATGAACGGAGCGTCCAGCATGGCATAGTAGGTCGCCAGGCAGAAGAAGGTCAGCACCAGGGAGAGCGCACTGTTGATCGGGTTCTTGCAGGTGACGACCAGCAGGGCCGACACAATGGCCACGATGGTGACAATGGCGAAGAAGACAGATGTGATATCCATGTACTGCGCTCCTTTATTTCTTTTCTAAAAGTCGTTCCTTGGTGAAGACAAAATCTTCGCGGTGATAGTTGGCCAGCTCAAACTCGCCAGTCATCTTCAGTGCATCCACCGGGCAGGCTTCCACACAGTAACCGCAGAAGATACAACGCAGCATATCGATCTCATACTTTGCCGCAAACTTGTCGTGATTGGCATCCTCACCCGCCTCAACGGTAATGCACTTGGCAGGACAGACCGTGGGGCAGAGATAGCATGCAACGCACTTGGCCTTATTATGGGACACCTTAAGGGCGTGCAGACCGCGGAACCGTTCGGCAACCTTGGGACGCTCATCGGGATACATGAGCGTAACCGGTTTTTTGAACAGATGCCCAAAGGTGATCTTCATTCCTTGGATGATCGGCGTAAACGGATTCGGCATAACGTATTCCTTTATTGTTCCTGTCGTTCTTTGTTAAGTCTGAATTTTCTGGACAGTCTACATCCCGAAGAAGTCACTAAACGTGTAGAACCCGAAGTATCCGGCAATGGCCGTGATTGCGATGATGGCCAGGGTTGTCGGCAGCATGACCTTCCAGCCCAGCGCCATCAGCTGGTCATAACGATAGCGCGGCAGCGTGGCGCGAATCCACATGGCCATAAACATCAGGAAGTACACCTTAGCAACAAAGTACACTGGAGAAAGCAGCGGGAAGGTAGAAACAAACGGACCGTCCCAGCCACCAAGGAACATCGTTACCATCAAGGCACTTACCGTAACCATGTTGGCGTACTCGGCCATGAAAAACATGGCGTACTTCATTGATGAGTACTCGGTACAGAAACCAGAGACAAGCTCTGTCTCTGCCTCAGGAAGGTCAAACGGAACCCGGTTGATTTCAGCCAGGGTTGCCACATAGAAGATCATGCCGGCAACAAAGGTCATCGGGCTGTTCCAGATGAACCACTTCATGCCGACCTGTGCGTTCACGATCTCCTGCAGCGAGAGCGAGCCCACCAGCATGAAGACCGGAATAATAGCCAGGCCGGCAGCCAGTTCATAGGAAACCATCTGAGCGGAAGCCCGGAGGCCGCCCATCAGTGAGTACTTGCTGTTGGAAGCCCAGCCGGCCAGCACGATGCCGTACACACCCAGTGACGACATGGCCAGAACATAGAGCATACCGACATTGATATCTACGACCTTGCCAACACCGGCATCATAGTAACCAACGATCTGCAAGGGAACGTCATAACCGAAGACCGTGATCGTGGTGCCGAACGGGATGACGGCAAAAGTAATAAAGGCAGGTACCAAGGCGATCAGCGGCGCCAATAAAAAGGCGAATTTATTCGCTTCTGCAGGAATGATCTCTTCTTTGAAGAAAAGCTTCAAACCGTCAGCAATCGGCTGCAAAAGACCCTTGGGACCAGTGCGGTTCGGTCCGATACGCACCTGCATGAAACCGATAATCTTGCGCTCAGCGTAGGTCGCGTAAGCTACGGTCAGCAGCACGAACAAAAATGCAACCAGCACCTTCGCAACCATGGCGATGTAATAGTACAGCGGCAGTCCAAGAATTACGATGTCCATCGGTTCCTCTTTCCTTCTCTGGTAGCGTTAAGAGTCCAGTATCTCGTTACTTCGAAACAGTTACGCCGGTCACTGTCGAGCCTGACCACACTTGATTGATCGCAAAGTGGTAGGGAGCGAAGGCAACACCTTCAGCCATCCGTAGGCTGAGTCGCGCCTTCAGCTTGACGGAACCATTGGCGGAAGTGACATTCACTTCGTCACCATCTGCAATCTTCATCCGATTAGCATCGGCATTGGACAGCTCGATGTAGCCCTCAGGGCAGGCAGCTACCGTGCCCTCGCCATACAGCGACATGGTACCGCAGTGATAGAGAGCAGCGCCGGTCAGCAGGGCAATCTTATCCGACTCTACCTGTACGGCAGCAGCCACTGGCAGCACCAGAGCAGGCTTCACTGCAACCGGGGCAAAGACACCGTCGGCAGCAAGTGCGGCATAATCGATGCCAGCATAAGCCGGAATCTGGGCAAACACCTCAGCGGGTATCGCCGGAGCCTGGCCACCGAGTATACGAATCAGTTCACCATAGACAGCGAACTCGGCACGGCTCTGGCCAACGGCAGGTATAGCCGGCATCACCTTCTGCACACGACGGTCGGTGGCGGTAAAGGTACCCTCTTTTTCGGCGTAGGAGCAGACCGGCAGGACAACATCAGCCATTTGAGCCGTCTCAGTCAGGAACAGGTCGGCCACCACCAGGAACTCGGCCTTGTCCAGTGCGGTCTTGACCTTAGACTGATCAGGATAGGAAACAACCGGGTTCTCACCGGCAATCAGCAGGGTCTTGATGCTGCCATCGGCACAACCAGCCAGGATTTGCATGGCGTTCTTACCGCCAGCAGCCGGTACAAAGCCGGTATCAACCGCACCCTGGCTATTGTTCTTCTCCTGCAGCACCAGCAGGCCTGACCCTTCCTTACCCAGCTTGCCGGCCAATATGGCCAGGTTAGCCGCGGCGTGGGCTAGTTGGGCATCGTGTGCTGGGTAAGCAAGGCCGGCAGGAAGAATGACCAGGGCCTTTTCAGCTGCAGCGTAACTGCGAGCCAGCTCCCTGATCGACTCAGCACTGACACCACACTGTGCCGCCACCTGCTCAGGCGCAAAGGCAGTCAGGCCGGCAACCAGTTCAGCATAACCGGCAACCGATGCTGCTGCGCCAGCCAGGTTTTCGTCGATCAACACCTTGGCAATGGCATTCAACAGGGCCACTTCAGTGCCAGGCTTATGCAGCAGGGTACTTGCCTTAGGCAGCTTGCCCAGCTTGCCGCGCTTGTCAGAGATAATCTGCAGGCTGGCGCCTTTGTTCTTGACGGCCATATTGATCTCGAAACCAACCACCGGGTGGGTTTCATAGGCATCACTCTTGATGACCAGCAGCAGGTCGCTTTTCTGGATGTCAAGGATTGTAGCAGGAGCGGCAGCTACGCCAAAGCTCTTGGCCAGACCTTCTGTCAGGGCAGCGTGGCCATAACCGGCCGAATGGTCGATGTTGTCGCTACCAACCTGTTGCGTCATCAGCTGCTTGAGCAGCGACAACTCCTCGTTGGTCATACGCGGGGTGGCCAAAGCAGCGGCGGTATTGCCAGCGCCTTTCAACTTGGAGGCCACCAGCGACAGCGCCTCATCCCAACCGGCAGCAACCAGCTGGCCGTTTTTACGGATCAGGGGCGAGGTCAGACGCTTTTCTGAAGAGATGAACTGATAGCCAAAGCGACCACGGACACAGAGTTGACCGTTGTGGAAGCCCTGGTTCTCGTCGTAAACCGTGGTCAGGACCTTGTTGTCCTTGACCCCCAGTGTCACGCTGCAGCCGGTTCCGCAATAACCGCAGACGGATTGTTTCTTCTGCAGGGCCCAAAAACGGGATTTGAATTTAAAGGGACGGGCCAACAGAGCACCAACCGGGCAGACCGAGATACAGGAACCACAGAACTCGCAGGAGAGCGGCCCGTCGAACTCGGTGCCGATCTTGGTTTCAATGCCGCGGCTGATAAACGTCAATGCACCGCGGGAGACAATTTCATCACAGATCCGCACACACTTGCCGCACAACACGCAACGGTTCTGATCGCGCTCAATCAGCGGGTTGTTGTAGTCGATCTCATGATGGAATTTTTCATCACTGAGGCGGTTGACATTGACCTTGTGATCATAGGCCAAGTTCTGCAGTTCGCAGTCGCCACCCTTGTCGCAGACCGGACAGTCAAGCGGGTGATTGAGCATCAGCAGTTCCAGCACCAGTTTACGGGCCTTCTCGACCGGCGGGGTGCTGCTGCGCACGATCATCCCTTCGGTGACCGGGGTGGTACAGGCCGGAATCAGACGGCCCTTCATCTGCTCCACCTCGACCAGACACATCCGGCAGGCGCCGAACGGTTTTAGCTTCTTGTCATGGCAGAGGATCGGGATGTTGATACCGGCAGCCTTGGCGGCCTCGTAAATGGTTGCATCTTTTGCAACCTGAACCTGCTTGTCGTCTATCGTCAGAGTGACCATCAAAGACCTCGATTGCTGGAGTTTACGTGGGTACCGTGATTACTCAATCGCCATGAAACGACAGGCGTCATAACAGGACTTACACTTGGTGCACTTTTCCTTGTCCAGGTAGGCGATCTGTCCTTTTTCCCAGACGATGGCATCTACCGGACAGACCTTCTTACAAGCGCCGCACTTGACACACTTGTCCTCCACCACCTGCCACAGCAACAACTCCTTGCAGCAGTTGGAGGGACACCGTTTATTATCGATGTGGGCCTCATATTCGTCGCGGAAGTAACGGATAGTGGAGAGCACCGGGTTAGGGGCAGTCTGCCCCAGACCGCACAGCGAGGCCTGCTTGATGGTGCTGCCCAGGTCGAGGAGCATCTCGATATCGCCTTCACGACCATTACCTTCAGTGATCCGGATCAGAATATCCAGCATCGCTTTGAGGCCGATCCGGCAGGGCACGCATTTACCGCAGGACTCCATCCGGGTAAAGTTCAAGAAAAATTTGGAGACGTCGACCATGCAGGTGGTTTCGTCCATGACTACCAGGCCGCCGGAGCCCATCATGGCGCCGGCCTTGATCAACGAGTCGTAGTCTACCGGTGTATCCAGGATCTCAGCCGGGATACAACCGCCTGAGGGGCCGCCGGCCTGTACGGCCTTGAACTTACGGTTGTTGAGGATACCGCCGCAGACGTCGTAGATAACCGAGCGTACCGTCATACCGGCCGGCACTTCCACCAGGCCGGTGTGCTTGACCTTGCCGGTCACGGCAAAGATCTTGGTGCCTTTGGTGGTGTCGGTGCCGATGCCGGCGTACCAGTCGGCACCGTTGTTGATGATGTGGCGGACGTTGCCGAAGGTTTCGACGTTGTTGATGTTTGAAGGGTTCTGCCAAAGGCCCTTGACAGCCGGGAACGGCGGACGGGGCCGCGGCATGCCGCGCTCACCCTCAATGGAGGCCATCAGGGCGGTTTCCTCACCACAGACGAAGGCACCGGCGCCTTTTTTGATCCGCATATCATACTCGAAGCCGAGTCCCATGCAGTTCTTGCCCAGGTAGCCCTTTTCGTAGCAGGTATCGATCGCCTTTTGAAGCCGCTCGATGGCCAGCGGATACTCGGCCCGCACATACACATAACCGAACTGGGCGCCGATGGCGTACCCTGCGATCATCATCCCTTCAATGATGCAGTAGGGGTCGCCTTCCAGGATCGAACGGTCCATAAAGGCACCCGGGTCACCCTCGTCGGCGTTACAAATGATATACTTGTGGTCTCCTGGTGAGGCGGCGCAGAAAGACCATTTCAGGCCCGTAGGGAAACCGCCGCCGCCGCGGCCACGCAGGCCGGACTTTTTGACCTCTTCGATCACCTCGGCCGGCTTCATGGTCTTGATACACTTCTCAATGGCCTTGAAACCATCGGTTGCCAGATAGGCATCGAGCGATTCGGCGTCGATGTGACCGCAACCGGACATACACACACGGCGCTGAGCATCGACGAACTGGTTGTAGTAGGGCTTGGCCTTACGCTTCTCCAGCGGCTCACCCTTAAGTATATGCTCCTCAACCAGTTGAGCAACCTCTTCAGGCTGGACAAAGTCATAGGTGATGCAGCCCTTGTCGTCAACGATGTCAACCAGCACGTCGTTGGCACAGAGACCACGGCAACCGGTCTTGACGATATCGCAGCGTTTGCCGACCGTAGCGGCAATCCCCTTTTCGGCAATCACCCGATTGAACTCGGCCTCCACCTTCTTGGCTCCGGCGGAGATGCCACCTGTTCCCTGGCAGATCAATATCTTGATAGCTTCAGCCATGTGTTCTGTCCCCTGACGAACGTCCCGTAGTTAGAGCGGGAGCGAAGAATAGTCCTTGATGATCTCATCAACCTTCTGAACGGTCATCTTTCCATAGGTATCATCGTTGACCATGGCCAACGGCGCCATACCACAGGCACCAAGACAAGCGACCAGTTCAAAGGTAAAGCGACGGTCCGGGCTCGTTTCAGCATGACCGATACCGAGACGTTCATAGAAGGTCTCGCGAATTCGCTCGGCTCCCAGAACGTGACAGGCTGTCCCCATACAGACCCGGATGATGTACTTACCGCGGGGCTTCAGGTGGAACTGTGCATAAAAAGTCAATACGCCATAAATCTGGCTGGGATAGACATTCAACCGTTCGGCCACCAAAGCGACGGCATCCTTGGGCACATAGCCATACGCATCTTGAATACCCTGTAGTACGGGCATCAGGTTGCCAGGAATGTCCTTATATTTCTCGATGACCTCTTCAGCAAGAGCTGGTTCAAAAACCGTCTCTTCCATTTCAGCTTCTTGTGCGACAGCAACCGCTTCACTCATCGGCGGCGTCTCCTTTTCCGGTCTCGGGTTAGCGGTCGATCTCGCCCAGCACGATATCCAAGGTTCCGATCACAGCAACCAAGTCGGCAATCATACTGCCTTTGGACATCTTCTCAATGGCCTGCAGGTTGACGAATGAAGGCGGACGCACTCTCATCCGGTAGGGCTTGGAACTACCATCGCTAACGATGTAGTAGCCCAGTTCACCCTTGGGAGCCTCGATGCCCATATAGACCTCGCCCTCAGGAACCGGATACCCTTCGCTGGCGATCTTGAAGTGATGGATCAGCCCTTCAATCGAGTTGTAGACCGAATCCTTGGGGGGATAGCAGACCTGCGGGGCATCGGCCAGCACCGGACCGGGCTTGAGCCGCTCAAGAGCCTGATTAACGATTTTGCAGGCTTCACGCATCTCAACCAAGCGAACCTTGTAGCGGTCGTAGGTATCACAATTCTCACCAGTCGGAACCTGGAACTGGTAGGTTTCATAACCGGCGTAGGGGATGTCACGACGCAGGTCAAAATCCACCCCGGAACCGCGCAGTGCCGGACCGGTAATACCGATATCAGTGGCATCCTCTGCAGAGATGACGCCATTACCAATGGTACGCTTACGCCAGATCGGGTTGTTGGTCAGCAGCCCCTCATAGGTATCCAGATAACCGGGCATCACTGCCATGAAATCGCGGACCTTTTTCTCAAACTCAGCCGGTACATCCTGGCTGAGACCGCCAGCTCTGAAGAAGTTGGAGGTCATACGAGCGCCGGAGATCAGCTCGTAAATCTCCATTATTGTTTCACGCTCACGGAAGGCATAGATAAAGACCGTCATGGCGCCAATATCCAAGGCATGACAAGCCAGCCAGACCAAATGCGACTGCAGGCGGGTCAGTTCAGCCATAATGATTCTGACTGTCTGGGCACGCTCTGGAACATCAATTCCCAGCAGTTTTTCAACAGCTAGAATATAGCCCAGATTGTTGCTCATCGGGGCCAGGTAGTCCAGACGGTCGGTCAACGGCAAGGTTTGATGGTAGGTGCGGTACTCGGACAGCTTTTCCACCCCGCGGTGCAGATAACCGATATCCGGATCAATCTTCAGGATGGTTTCACCATCCAGCTCGATCAGCATACGCAAAACGCCGTGGGTACTGGGGTGTTGCGGCCCCATGTTAATTGTCATTATTTCATTAGCCATGTATAGCCTCGTCTGCTCGTAAAGTTCGTTACGTTGTTATCAGGAAAGGCGACCCTTGTACGGCTCACGATCAGGCCCTTGCAGCGGATAGTCCTTACGCAACGGATGCCCGACCCAGTCAGGGGTCATCAGGATACGTCGCAGATCAGGGTGCTTGTCAAAGGTGATACCGAACAGATCGAACACCTCGCGCTCGAGCCAGTTGGCCGAGGCAAAGGCCTGCGTTGCGCTCTCGATACGGCAATCCGATTCACTGACCGGGGCCTTGATCCGGATACGATCCTTGTGGGCCACCGACGTCAGCTGATAGACCATCATAAAGCGTTCTTCAAACTTACCCAGATAGTCAATCGCCGTCACATCGGTCAACATGGAGAAGGCGCACTCCGTTTTCAGGAAGGCCAACACCGCGATGATCTCTTCCTTCTTGACCGTGACGATCCAGTCACCGCGGTCTTCCTTGACCTCCAGAATGGAGGCAGCGAACTTGCCTTGCAGCTTTTCAACGGCGCGATTTGTGTCTGCCATAGCGTCGAAACCTTTTCAGTAGTTGTGAATTAGTAGCAACCGAATCTGTTAGACCGTAGAGACCCGGTCACCCAGGCCAAACGCCGAACCAAACGAGTTGGCTTCCTGCATGATCTTGTCTTGCAGCTTTGTCAGACCAAACAGCAAAGCCTCGGGACGCGGGGGACAACCAGGGATATAGACATCAACCGGCAGCGCCTCATCGATACCCTGCACCACGCTATAGGTATCAAAAACGCCGCCCGAACAGGCGCAGGCACCCATGGCAACAACCCACTTCGGCTCCGGCATCTGCTCGTAAACCGTCTTGATAACCGGCAGCATCTTCTTGGTGACTGTGCCGGCAATGATGATACAGTCGGCCTGGCGCGGCGAAGCCCGGAAAATAATACCGAAACGGTCAAGGTCGTTATGAGACGCGCCAGTTGCCATCATTTCAATGGCACAGCAGGCCAGACCAAAGGTCATCGGCCAGATGGACGACTTGCGGGTCCAGTTGACCAACTTGTCAAGGGACGTAACGGTGACGTTACCACCGAGCGACTGATTTACTCCCATTCCAGTGCTCCTTTTTTCCAGACATAGATATAACCGACAAAGAGAATCACAATAAACAGACCCATCTCCATCAGACCGAACAGACCGAGCTTCTTGTAGAGAATAGCCCAAGGGTAGAGGAAGACCGCTTCAATATCGAACAGGATAAACAGCATGGCGATCAGATAAAACTTGATCGAAAACCGCTCACGCGCTGTGCCGATCGGCTCACAACCGCACTCGTAGGGCGCAACCTTGACCGGCGTAATCTTTTTCTCGCCAATCAAGGAGGAAAACACCACTGAGCCGAGACCAAAGGCAATCGCCACGCCCAGCAGAACGAGGATGGGTAGATAGATTCCAAGCATGCGTTACAACCTCCCCAATCTGATAAATCAAGTAGTTACAAAGTATACTGTATACAAAACGACCCAAACCTATTTCATTTGACTCTCAATTGTCAAGCACTTTTTCCCTCTTTTTTTCACTATTGACACTGGCTTAAAATCGGTTTTGCCACCCGCCTTATGTGTGGCTGACCCCACTGATATTCTTCAGTCAGGTTGGCGTGCAACACGACAGAGAAGCAATTGACAAAGCGCTCGCACACCGCTACAAACGTAACGCCTTGACACTTACCAGGAGGTCGTCTCCCATGCTCCACACCCGCTCCAGCTCCCTTTTCAATCGCGCCAAGCAGATCATTCCGGGCGGCGTCAACAGCCCGGTGCGAGCCTTTAAATCGGTGGGCGCCGACCCGCTGTTCATCAAAAGGGCATCAGGCAGTCACATTTTTGACGAAGACGGCAACAGCTATATCGATTACGTCGGCTCTTGGGGACCGATGATCCTGGGGCACTGCCATCCCCAGGTTGTGGCGGCGGTCAAGCAATGCATGGAAAACGGCTCCAGCTTCGGCGCCCCCACCGAACTAGAGATCACCTTGGCTCAGATGGTGATCGATGCCGTTCCCTCCATTGAGATGGTACGCATGGTCAGCTCCGGCACCGAAGCCACCATGAGTGCCATCCGCGTGGCACGTGGCTATACCGGTCGCGATAAGATCCTCAAATTCTCCGGCTGCTACCATGGCCATGCCGACGCGCTGCTGGTCAAGGCAGGCTCCGGCGCCGCCACCTTCGGCGTGCCCGACTCACCCGGCGTGCCGGCCGATTTTGCCAAACACACCCTTACCGCAGAGTACAACAGCCTCGACTCGGTCAAGCAGTTGCTGACCGAGAACCCAGATCAAGTGGCCTGCATCATCCTTGAACCGGTGGCAGGCAACATGGGCACCGTTCCTCCCCGCCCCGGTTTTCTGGAAGGGCTGCGGGAGCTGTGCACCAATCAAGGGATCGTGCTAATCTTTGATGAGGTGATGTCCGGCTTCCGGGTAGCCTACGGCGGCGCCCAATCACTGTACGGCGTAACACCTGACATGACCACCCTGGGCAAGATCATCGGCGGCGGCCTGCCGGTGGGCGCCTTTGGCGGCAAGCGCGAAATCATGGAAAAGCTCTCCCCCTCCGGCGGCATCTACCAGGCCGGCACCCTGTCCGGCAACCCACTGGCCATGACCGCCGGTATCGAGACCCTCAAACTGCTGCAACAGCCCGGCTTCTACCAGCAACTTGAAGAGAAGAGCGCGGCTCTGTCTGAAGGCATCAGCCAGGCAGCCAAAGCCGCCGGCTACCCGCTCTTTAGCACCCGGGTCGGCAGCATGTTCTGCGCCTTCTTCACCAAAGGCGAGGTCTTTGACTGGCCGACGGCATCGGCCTGCGACACTGCCGCCTTTGCCACCTACTTCAAAGCAATGCTCAACGAAGGGGTCTACCTGGCCCCCTCGCAATTTGAAACCGCCTTCATATCAATCAGCCACAGCCAGGCAGAGATTGACACCACTATTGCCGCCGCGGCCAAATGCTTCAAGCTGCTCGCCTGATCCATGAAGTGATTGACAGCTGTCGCTGCGGTGTGGTATTAAGCACAGGTTTTGTATGCAATCCTGCCGAGGAGGAGGTCAACGTGGGTGAATTTCGTGACCTTTTCCGTAGCGCGGGATTGGTTTCCAGCATGGGCCTGTCGGTGGTCATCGCCATTGCCATTGGCGTCTGGTTCGGCCTGACCCTGGATCGCTGGTGGGGTACCGCCCCTTGGTTCTTCTATATTTTCATGTTCATCGGCATCGCTGCCGGCTTCAGGAACATCCACCTGATCGCCAGCCGTGAACTGCGCAAGAGCCGAGACGATGAAAACGGATAATCTGGCCGCGCTGTTAATTGGTGGCAGCTTTGTCCTGCTGGTGCTCCTGGCAGGCATCAGTTTCTTTGCATTCAGCACCGCTGTTGCGGTCAGCGCCACGGCAGGCGGCGTTATCGCCATCATCAATCTGCTCTGGCAGCGACGCACCCTGGGAAGCCTGCTGACCTTGACCCCAGCCGAACGCCCCGTAGCGTCGGCCATGGTCCGCTTCCTGATCAGAATATCGTTGACGGCCCTGGCCCTCTACCTGATCATCACCTCCCGCTGGTTCTCAGTCTGGGGGTTACTGGCCGGGCTGTCGGTGACGGTGTTCTGTCTATTCGGTCTTACGTTATACGTTGCCATACAGACGAAGGAGAATGAGTCATGATCCACCCCTTGATCTTCCTTGATTTCTTCCGCAAGCTCCTCGAGCCTCTGCATATTGGTGATGCTGCGGTCTATGCCATCGCCTACACCTGGCTGATCATCATCGCCCTGCTGATCGTTTCGCTGCTGGCAACCCGCGCCATTCGCGAGGTACCCAAGGGACTCCAGAACTTCATGGAGATCATTGTGGACGGCATCGAAAACATGATCACCGAGTCGATGGGAGAAAAGGGTCGCCCCTTCTTCCCGTTGATCGCTACCCTGGCCCTGTTCATCTTGGTCTCCAACCTGATCGGCCTGATCCCCGGCTTTTTCCCGCCGACCGCCAACATTAACACCACCGCAGCCTGTGCCGTGGTGGTATTTGTTGCCACCCATGTGGTCGGTGTGCGTAACCACGGCTTCCACTATGTGCATCATTTCATGGGTCCGATCATCTGGCTGGCTCCGCTGATGTTTTTCATCGAAGTGATCGGCCACCTGTCCCGTGTGCTGTCGCTGACCCTGCGTCTGTTCGGCAACATGCAGGGCCACGAACTGGTGCTGATGATCTTCTTTACCCTGGGCGCCAAGTACTATCTGCCCCTGGCCCCGCTGCCTATGATGCTGATGGGTATCCTGGTTTCCTTTATCCAGGCCTTTGTCTTCATGCTGCTGGCCATGATCTACATTCAAGGCTCCCTCGAGGAAGCTCACTAATTTATCACTCCTATACTGTTTAGGAGCACACACCACACGGAGGTAGTACGATGGAATTTTTCACTATGTGTATGCTGGCAGCAGGTTTTGGTATGGCAATCGGTGCATTCGGTACCGGCATCGGTCAAGGACTGGCTGTTAGCCGCGCCGTAGAAGGCGTTTCCCGCAACCCCGGCGCTTCCGGTAAAATCATGACCATCATGCTGATCGGTCTGGCCATGATCGAGTCCCTGGCAATCTACGTTCTGGTTGTCTGCCTGATCATCCTGTTTGCCAACCCCTATGCAAAGGTTGCCGAAGAGGCCCTGAAGCTGGTGGTCAAGTAAGCACCCGCTTTAGTAGCTAAGCAATAAAAAAGGCGACCGATTTACGGTCGCCTTTTTTATTGTCTCAACCACACGCCACATCAACTCACTTTGACGCTTCATCCAGGGAGGTCACTACCACTGCAGATGGCTCACTGGAGAGCAGCAGTTCATCCCAACGTCTGACCAGCATCCGCACTACATAACGATAGCGGGTGCCCGGCTGTACGTTTTGATCGAGATACCGGCTTGCACCCAGGGTGGTTGCCAGCGGCTGGAAGGGCAGTTCCTCATCGCCGGCGGCACGGTAGATCGCATAGCCTACCAACTCGGCGTTGTCAGGCACCGTTCCCTGCATCTCCAACTCAACCACCCCACCGTGCTGAATCGTGGCATTGACCGATGGCGTAGGCGGTGCCGCGCAAACCTGGGCCCGCACCGTTTCAACGGCTGCTCCGGCCTCTCCATCGGCACCGACCGCCACCATTCGGTACTGATAGCGCTTACCCTGCTGCACGTCGCTATCCAGCAGCACCAACCGCTTACCAAACGTTCGCGCCGGGTCAGGAAATGCGGGGTCAATCCGCAGCGGCGGCTGATAATCCCGGGGGCACCTCCCGCACTCGCCGATCTCATCAGGCTTCAGTTCACGACGCTGTATCTCAATGACGAACGGCGACTGCAGACCGCGTCCACGCAGGTCGCGGCCGGGCAGATTAAAAGAGAGCTGCAGGCTGCTGCCACGCTGCTCCAGCTGCACCGCCTGCGGCGCCTCGGGCACCAACAGGTCCGGATAGACCAACGGCCCCTTTTTGCCGCATCCGCTCAAGGTCAACAGACCGGCCACGGCGAGGCCGACCGGGAGTCGTAACACTGGTTGCATGCTATTTCCCCTCACGGCTGCAGCGAATCTCTGCCTCAACCCGTCTGCGGGCGGTGCCACCGATTACGTCGCGTGCATTTACGCTGGCCTCGACCGTAATGACACTGAAGATGTCGTCACTGAAATGGGGAGAAAACAGCTGCCACTCCGCCAATGAGAGATCGGTAATATCCATCTCGTTTTCGACACAGTAGGCCACGGCCTTGCCCACCGCTTCGTGGGCATCGCGGAACGGCAGTCCTTTGCGCACCAGATAGTCAGCAACGTCGGTGGCGGTGGAGAACCCCTGGCCTGCCGCCTTGGCCATGGCAGTGGCATTGACCCGCATCTCCCTAACCATGTCACCGAAGATCTTCAGGCTGCCCTTGACGGTATCGATGGTGTCGAACAGCGGCTCTTTATCTTCCTGCATATCCTTGTTGTAGGCCAGTGGCAGCGCCTTCATCACCGTCAGTAGCGCCATCAGGTTACCGTAGACCCGTCCGGTTTTGCCCCGCACCAGTTCAGGCACGTCAGGATTTTTCTTCTGAGGCATGATGGAGGAGCCGGTGCAGAAACCGTCAGACAGCTCCACAAAACGAAAGGCGCTGGTGGACCAGAGGATCAGTTCTTCGGAAAAGCGGGACAGGTGCATCATCAAAATCGAAGACGCAGCCAGGAATTCGATGGCAAAGTCGCGATCAGAAACTGAATCGAGCGAATTGCGGGTCACGGACGGGAAATCCAGCTGTTCGGCAACATACTCACGGTCGATCAGAAAGGTGGTGCCTGCCAGCGCACCGGCCCCCAACGGCATGACATTGACCCGCTTGAAGCAGTCTTCCATGCGCGCCTTGTCACGCTTGAACATCTCGACGTAGGCCAGCAGATGGTGTGAAAACAGAATCGGCTGGGCAGACTGCAGGTGGGTGAAACCGGGCATGACCACATCCAGGTTGGCCGAGGCCTGCTCCAGCAGTGCGTCGATCAGCATATCCAGGTAGGCGGTGATCTCCACGATCTCATCCCGCAGATAGAGCCGGATATCCAGTGCCACCTGATCATTGCGGGAACGGCCGGTGTGCAGCCGTTTGCCGGCCTCACCGATCCGTTGCGACAAACGGGCCTCGATATTCATATGAATATCTTCCAGTCCGATCGAAAAATCGAACGTGCCGGCCTCAATCTGCTCCAGGATATCCTTCAGCCCCTGGACGATCGACTCCACATCCTGCTGCGGGATGATTCCCTGACGGCCCAACATCCGGGCATGGGCCATCGAACCACGTATATCCTGATGATAGAGGCGTTTATCGAACTCGATCGACGCGGTGAACTCTTCTACGAACTTGTCGGTGGGCTGAGTAAACCGCCCTCCCCAAAGTTTATCGTGGGACATGACCCTCTACTCCTTCTCTGAATGCTTGAGGTTCTTCAGCCAGCCAGTAACCTTCGGTCGGCTCTGCGGCGGGAATCTTTTCCCAGCCGCCGTCTGCACTGCGCGCCATGATACTGTGCACCTTGAGCGGCACCCGCGAGCTGCGCGGGTCAAGCTCATGGTGCAGCGGCAGGTTAAAATACAGTAATCGGGTGGCACTGCCAAACCTGAGTCGGCAGACCGGCGCATGGTCAAAGGTGTCCGTGCGGAATTCGCTGAACTGGACCTGTGCCAACCGGTGGCGTCGGTTGATCACCACCGCAGCGTGACCAAACCCCTGCGGCACGGTTGTGCCGTCAATCATGGTCTCGCCGGAGGTGTTGCCGAAGACCGTCACCGTTTCACGCACACCGGGCAGATCCTCCAGATACTCACCGTAAAATCCGCAGACCACATCACGGTAGGCAGAATGGTCAGGCTTGGGTGTACATTGGATCACAAACAGCGCGTCCAGCCCCTGGCGAGTGTTGAAGTAAAGCTGATTGGCGTGATCGATGATCTGCTTGATATTGGACTGGTACAGGTTGCGATACAGGTAATCAAGGCAGATGATCGCCATAAAGTTGAAGCAGGACGGCCGACTACGCAACAAGTAGAAATGGCGGCCACGGTACAGGTCGCGATGCTTGTCGATGAACTCCTCGCCATGAAACGGGTGGCTCTTGGCCTCCAGAAAGACCCGCAGCCTGCCGTCAGCCTCCTTGATCACAATGGCACACCAGTTTACCGGCATCGCCAGCACATCACCGGCGTCGATGTCACGCTCCACCAGCTCGATCGCCTCGGCATTGTCGTCACGAAACCGCTCAAGCAGGGTCCGATACTCTTCCAACGCCACATGTTCGAGGCCGATCATGGTGACGGTGTTGGGGCGAAAGGTCTGCTGCACCTGCTGCAGGAAGTCGTCAAAGCGGTTGACCGGCAGACAAGACTCAGGAAACAGCAAGAAGTGCAGCTTCTTGAGATTTCCCTCCCCCTGGGCCACCAGCTCCAGCACCGAGCGGACATCCCGCCACTGCTGCTCCTGCTCAACCGGCAGGCGCCCGCCACCGGTGTGTAGGTGGTTGGGAAGCTGCGCGATCAGACAGTGCAGGTGGTGCCCCAATGGGAACTGCAGGTTGACCTTTTTTTCAATGATCTCCGGCATGGTCAGCTCACGGTCCAACAGGACAGTTGAGATCAGGAAACACCTTGGTCAGGATGTGACGCGTGCCGTCCGGCATCGGGTAACGGGCCAGCTCATGACGCGGCACCCACTGTGCTTCGTCCACCTCATCCTGATTATGGTTCACAACCGTATGCATCGGCCAGCAGCGGTAAAACAGGATGATGTAGTGGCAGTTTTCCTCACCCGGGGTGACATGCTCAAAGACATCGATCAGATCGCCGACCTCAACCGCCAGACCGACCTCTTCATCCACCTCGCGCCTGAGTGCCACCGCAATCGGTTCGCCCAGGTCGATCTTACCGCCAGGCATGACCCACATCCCCTTAAAGGGGGGGATGCTCCTCCTGGTGAGGAGCACCCGTTCCTGGTCGTCAATGATCACCGCCACCACCGAGGTGACGATATGTTCCTTCCGGAACCGCTGCTGGGTCACACCCTACTTCTTGCCCTGCATCAGGGAGCGGATCCGCAGCCGCAGCGAGTTGATCTTGATGAACCCTTCGGCATCGGCCTGGTTGTAGACCTGATCCTTCTCAAAGGTGGCAAAATCCAGATTGAACAGCGAGTTGGTCTCGGATTTGCGACCCACGGTACGACAATGTCCCTTGTACAGCTTGATCCGGGCCACCCCGTTGACGGTCTTCTGGGAATCGTCGATCAGGGTCTGCAGCATCTCCCGTTCCGGCGAGAACCAGTAGCCGGCATAGACCAGACGGGCGTATTCGGGGATCAGTGAATCGCGAATCCGCATCACCTCACGGTCCATGGTGATCTGCTCCACCGCCATGTGAGCCTCGCGCAGAATGGTGCCACCAGGGGTCTCATACACGCCGCGGGACTTCATGCCCACCGAACGGTTCTCCAGCAGGTCCACCCGGCCGATACCATGTTCGCCGCCGATGAAATTCAGGTGGGCCAGCAGCTGGGCCGGCGACATCTTGACGCCGTCAACGGCAACGGCATTGCCGTTCCTGAACTCGATCTCCACGTACTGCGGCTTGTTGGGGGCCTTTTCCGGCTTCTTGGTCAGCACGTACATCTCTTCCGGCGCCTCTGCCCAGGTATCCTCCAGGATGCCGCCTTCAAACGAAATATGCAGCAGGTTACGGTCTGAGGACCAGGGGCGCTTCTTGGTGATCGGAATCGGGATGTCGTTCTTCTTGGCGTAGGCAATCAGGGCCTTGCGGCTGTTGAGCTTCCACTCCCGCCAGGGGGCGATCACCTTGATGGCAGGGTCGAAATGGTAGTAGGCCAGCTCAAAGCGGACCTGGTCGTTGCCCTTACCGGTGGCGCCGTGGGAAACGGCGTCACAGCCCTCAAGCTTTGCAATCTCCATCTGGCGCTTGGCGATCAGCGGCCGGGCGATGGAAGTACCCAGCAGGTAGTGCCCCTCATAGATAGCATTGGCCCGGAACATCGGGTAGACAAAGTCTTTGACAAACTCTTCCTTCAAGTCATCGATATAGACCGTGCTGGCACCGGTTTTGAGGGCCTTCTCACGGACCGGATCCAATTCGTCCCCTTGCCCCAAGTCGGCGGAGAAGGTGACGATCTCGGCGCCGTACTCGTTCTTGAGCCACTTAAGGATAATCGAGGTATCCAGGCCGCCGGAGTAGGCCAGCACAATTTTTTTTGCATCGAGCTTCGGTTTTGCCATGGTGTGTCTCCTTAAAAATTCCTGTCGTTATCCGGTTTCAGTTCAAGGATGATCTCAAGGCGGCGAGGAATTCGGCGACGAGGCGTACACGAAGTACGTTGAGGAGCCGAAGACAAGCCAACGAAGAGAGCACCTTGAAATGGAAGCGGAGTTACATCAGCGTGGCCATGATGGCCTTTTGTATATGCAGTCTGTTTTCCGCCTCGTCCCAGACAACAGAACGGGGACCTTCGATCACGCTGTCACTGATCTCCTCGCCACGGTGGGCAGGCAGACAGTGCAGCACAACACTCTCAGGGTGGGCCAACGCCATCAGCCGGTCATCCACGCAGTACCCCTGAAAGGCGAGTTCACGCTGTTTCTGCTCAGCCTCCTGGCCCATGCTGGCCCAAACATCGGTATTGATGACATGGGCACCCCGTACCGCCTCGTGCGGGTCTTCTGTGATGGTAATGCTGCCGGTGCCTTGGGCCTGGGCCCATTGCAGCACCTCTTGGTCTGGCTGATAGCCCTGGGGGCAGGCCAGTGCCAGATCGAAGCCCAGGATGGCGGCCGCCTCGATCCAGGTGTTGGCCATGTTGTTGCCGTCACCGACCCAGGCAAACCTCAGCCCCTGATAGCCGCCCTTGTGCTCGATCACGGTCTGCAGATCGGACAGGATCTGGCAGGGGTGGTAGAGGTCGGTCAGGCCGTTGATCACCGGTACGCTGGAGTAGCGGGCGAACTCATCCACGATCTCCTGGCCGAAGGTACGGATCATCACCCCGTCGCAGTAGCGGGACATCACCCGGGCGCTGTCCTTAATCGGTTCGCCCCGCCCCATCTGGGAGTTGGCCGACGAGATGAACAGGCCATGCCCGCCCAGCTGGAACATCCCCACTTCAAATGAGATACGGGTGCGGGTAGAGGCCTTCTCGAAGATCATCGCCAGGGTCTTGCCCTTCAGCAGCTGATGCTCGATGCCGTTTTGTTGCTTCTGCTTCAGCTCTGCCGCCAACATCAGCAGGCCGTCCAACTCCTGTTTCGTGTAATCCCGCAGTCGCAGGAAGTGCCGGGTCATGCCTCAATCTCCTTGAATATGCCATCCAGAATCTCGATCATCCGGTTAACCTCCTGCTTGGTTACGATCAACGCAGGCACAAAGCGCAGCACCGTATCGTGGGTCACATTCAGCAGCAGGCCCTGTTGATGGCCCTTTTTGACGATATCAGCGCCGGTAATGCTGAGCGACATACCGATCATCAGGCCGATGCCGCGCACCTCCCTGACAAAGGGGTACCGCGCCCCCAGGGTCTCCAGCTCACCATGCAGATACTCACCCATCTCTTCGGCCCGGTTCAGAAGCCCCTCTTCCAGAATGGCACGTACCGTCGCTATCGCTGCGGCCGTCACCAGCGGATTACCGCCAAAGGTGGAGCCGTGGGTGCCGGGGGAGAAGGAAGCGGCCACCTGATCTGTCGCCAGCATGGTGCCGATCGGTGCGCCGCCAGCCAGGGCCTTGGCCAGGGTCATGATGTCCGGCGTGATGCCGAAATGTTCATGGGCGAACAGTTTGCCGGTGCGGCCCATCCCCACCTGCACCTCGTCCAGGATCAAGAGCAGCCGGTGGCGATCACACAGCTCGCGCACCCCTTGCATATACTCGACCGTCGGGATGTTGATGCCGCCCTCGCCCTGGATCGGCTCCAGCATGACGGCACAGGTCAGCGGTGTAATGGCGGCCTCCAGGGCAGCCAGGTCATTGAACGGCACATGGGCAAAGCCGTGCAAAAGCGGATCAAAGAAGCGCTGCACCTTCTCCTGGCCGGTGGCCGAGACGGTGGCCATGGTGCGGCCATGGAACGAATCAGCCGCAGTGATGATCCCGTAGCGTTCAGGGTTGTCGAAGGTCTCACGACTGTATTTGCGGGCCAGTTTGATGGCCGCCTCATTGGCCTCGGCCCCGCTGTTGCAGAAGAAGGCCTTGTCGGCAAAGCAGTGGTTACAGAGCAGCTCGGCCAACTCAATCTGCTGGGGGATCTGGTAGTAGTTGGAGCAGTGGATCAGGCTGGCGGCCTGTTCCTGCAACGCCTTGACCACCTTGGGGTGGCAGTGTCCCAGGTTGTTGACCGCCACTCCGGCCAGAAAATCCAGGTATTCCTTGCCATCGGCATCCCACAGCCGGCAGCCTTCGCCCCGTACCGGTGCAATCGGGTAGCGGCCATAGGTCTTCATGATGTAGCTGTCTGATTTTTCAACCCATTGTTGGTTGGTCACGCGGTTATCTCCGTACCGATGCCGACGTCGGTAAATATCTCCAGCAAAATGGAATGTTCCATCCGTCCATCAATGATGTGGGCTTTCTTGATGCCATCGTTCAGCGCCTCAGCACAGCAGACCACCTTGGGGATCATGCCGCCGGTGATCGATTCATCGTCTATCAGGCGATGCATCTGGGCCACGCTGATCTTCTGGATCAGCTTTTTGTCCTTGTCCAGCACACCGGGGGTGTCAGTCAGCAGGATCAGTTTTTCGGCATTCAGGGCAGCCGCCACCCTGCCAGCCACCACATCGGCGTTAATGTTGTAGCTCTCACCTTCCGGGCCCACGCCGACCGGAGCGATCACCGGCAGATAACCGCCCTGCTCAAGTACGCGGATCAGATCGGTGTTAACCTTGATCACATCGCCCACATAGCCGATATCCACCTGTTCAACGGTGCCGTTGTCTGCCGGCACCTCCTGCAGCAGTTTTTTGGCCAGCAGCAGGCTGCCGTCCTTGCCACACAGTCCCACCGCCTTGCCGCCATGCTGGTTCAGATAGCCGACCACCTCTTTGTTGACCTGGCCCACCAGCACCATCTCAACCACGCCCATGGTCTCACTGTCAGTCACCCGCATACCGCGCACAAACTCGGAGACGATCCCGTACCGTTTGAGGGTCTGATTGATCTGGGGGCCGCCACCATGCACGATCACGGCGTTGATCCCCAACGACTTAAGCATGATCACGTCCAGGGCAAAGGACTCTTTCAGGCGCTCGTCCGACATGGCGTGGCCGCCGTACTTGATCACAAAGGTCTTGCCGGCGAAACGCCTGATGTAGGGCAAGGCCTCCATCAGTGTGTTGGCTTTATCGATCAGCTGTTTCACGATTGGTTCACTCCTCTTCCGTCTTGAGACTGATGGTGACGGTTGTGCCTTGCCCCTGTTCACTGCTGATACTGATGCTGCCACCGTATTGCCGGATGATCTCGCGGGCACAGAACAGGCCCAGCCCGAAGCCAGGCACTTGGCCGGTGGCGTCAGGGTCCACCTGATAGAACCGTTCGAACACCTTGGGCATCTCTTCCGGCGGAATGCCGCAACCGGTATCCTGCACCACGATCTCGGCATGGTCCGGTCGCCGCAGCAGCGTAATCGTTACGGTGCCGTTCCTCTCAGCAAACTTGAAGGCATTGTCGATCACCTGCTGCAATGCGAACAGCAGGCGTTCACGGTCGCAGGCAACCCGTGATGCCGCCGACAAATCAATACTCAATTTCACATCAGACCTGCCGGCACTCCACTGAACCGCCTCGGCGGCAGCTCGCACCAATTCAGCCAGATCGCAGCTGCTCAGTGCAACAGGTGTGGTTGGCAGCATGACCTGATTAAAGCGCAACAGACTCGCCACGAGCCGCGACAAGAACTGCAGGTCTTCGCGCATGGAACGCAGCCGCTCATGACACTCCGCCTCAGGACTGAACTGCGCGGCATAACGTTGCAACTCCTCAAGGGCTAGCGATAATGAGGTAATCGGCGTCTTCAGCTTATGAGAAATCAGTGCGAGAAACGAGCCTTTCAGGCTATCCAGACGTTTGAGCGTGGCGATCTCATCTTTCAGCGCCTTTTTGCCCAACGCCTTCTGCACCGTTGTCCGCAGCTGAAGAATCTGCAGCGGCTTGTTAATGAAATCGTCCGCATCCTCCTTGAGCGCGCTGAGAATGACCTCTTTATCGCCGAAGCCGGTCATGACGATCACCAGCGCCCCAGGGTCCAGCTGCTTGAGCTGCCTCAGCAACTCAAGACCACTGCCGCCGGGCATCATCACATCGGTCAGCACCAGGTCGATCCGCTCTGACTGGTAGAGATCTAGTGCCTCACGCATCGAACCTGCCTGCAGGACACGGTACTCCTTGAGGGCGTGACCGCACAGATCACGGATGACCTGTTCGTCATCCACCACCAGCACGGTAAGCTGTTGCTCTGCTGCTGCCACGGGACCGTTCGCTTTCTAGGACAACAGGCCTGCTACGGCCGCCAGTGCCTCGCTCAGTTTTTCCGGCTGGGGCCCGCCTGCCTGGGCCAGTTCCGGCTTGCCGCCACCGCGCCCACCAACCACCGGCGCCAGCTTGGCCACCAGCTCGCCGGCCTTGATCCGGTCGGTCAGGTCGCTGGTCACCGCCACCAACAGATTGGCCTTGCCGTCCAGCTCGGCCCCCAGTACCAGCACGCCTGAGCCCAACTTGTCCCGCAGCTGATCGGCCAGGTCACGGAGCGCCTTAATGTCGGCCACCTGCACCTTGGTTGCCAGCAGCTTGACGCCGGCCACCTCCTGCAGCTGGGACAGCAGATCCCCTGACTGGGCGGCGTTCAGCTTGCCCTGCAACGCGTCAAGCTCCCGCTGTAGTTCACGCTGACGCTCCACCAGCTTTTCAACCCGCTCGATCAGCTTGCTGCTGTCGGCCTTGAGCAGGTCGGCCACCGAGCGGCGCTCATCCTCCAGACGACGGACGAACTGCAGGGCGTTGAAACCGGTGGCCCCTTCGATCCGCCGCACACCGGCAGCGATACCGCCCTCGGAAAGGATCTTGAACAGACCGATATCGCCGGCGGCCCGCACATGGGTGCCGCCGCACAGCTCGGCACTGATCTCGCCCACCCGTACCACCCGCACCGTATCGCCGTATTTCTCGTCAAACAGGGCGGTTGCACCGCTGTCCACTGCCTCCTGCATCGCCATTTCACGCACGTTCAGCTCAGCGTTGTCCATAATCCAGCCATTGACCAGATTCTCGATCTGTTGCAGTTCCTCAGCGGTCACGGCGGTGAAGTGGGTAAAGTCAAAGCGTAGACGCTCCGGCTCCACCAGCGAACCGGCCTGCTTGACATGCTCCCCCAGCACCTGACGTAGGGCGGCCTGCAGCAGGTGGGTGGCGGTATGGTTGCGGGCCGTGGCACGGCGTTCATCCACCGCCACCGTCAGATTGATCGCATCGCCGACCTTGATGGCCCCTTCCTTAACCTGGCAGTGATGCACCACCAGATCGGTGAAGGGACGTGATGTGGCAACCACGTCAAGGTGCGCACTGCCGGAGGAGATACTGCCGGTATCGCCCGCCTGGCCGCCGGACTCACCGTAGAAGGGGGTGGTCTCGCAGGTCAGATCTACCCGGTCGCCGGCGGCGGCCGATTGCACCTCGACGCCATCCCGTAGCAGGGCCGTGACCGGCGCAAAGGCGGTCAGTGCGCCATAACCAACAAAGCTGGACCGCAGGCCACGGTTGTGCAGCTCCTTATAGACATCGGCAATACCGGCCACGCCGGAGCCTTTCCAGTTCTCACGCCCCAGTTCCCGCTGGCGGGCCATGCAGGCCTCGAAACCGGGTTCATCCACGCCGAATCCTTCAGCCCGCACGATATCTTCGGTCAGATCAACGGGAAACCCGAAGGTGTCGTACAACTTGAAGAGGGTCTCGCCGGGGATTACCGACTGGCCTTGTGCCCTCAGGCTGGCCACCTCTTCGTTCAGGATTGCCAGGCCACGGTCGAGGGTCTCGTTAAAGCGCTCTTCCTCGGCCAGGATCACCTTGCGGATATAGGTCTCACGCTCGGCCAGCTCCGGATAGGCCTCGCCCATCATCTCCCGCACCGCATCCACCATCCGGCACAGGAGCGGCTCAGCAACGCCGAGCATCTTGGCATGGCGGGCGGCCCGACGCATGATCCGACGCAACACGTAGCCGCGGCCCTCGTTGCTGGGCAGGGCGCCATCACAAATCAGGAAGGTCACGGCTCGGCAATGGTCGGCAATGACCCGCATCGAGACGCTGTCCTTTTCGTTGGCACCGTATTTTTTGCCACTGTGGCGTTCGATATGACGGATGATCCCTTGCAGCAGGTCGGTGTCGTAGTTAGAACGGACCCCCTGCATGACGGTGGTGATCCGCTCCAGCCCCATGCCGGTGTCCACGGCCGGTTTGGGCAGCGGGTGCAGCACACCGTCGGCAGTGCGGTTAAACTGCATGAAGACGTTATTCCATATCTCCATGTAACGGTCGCAGTCGCACCCCACAGCACAGTCCGGCGAGCCGCAGCCCACCTCGGGGCCGTTGTCCCAGAAGATCTCGGTGCAGGGGCCGCAGGGGCCGGTATCACCCATGGACCAGAAGTTGTCCTTCTCGCCAAAACGGTAAATCCGCTCGCGGGGCACCCCTTCCTGCTGATGCCAGATGTCGGCCGCCTCGTCGTCGTCGGTAAAGACCGTGACGTACAACCGCCCCTTGTCCAGCTGCAGGTCCTTGGTCAGGAACTCCCAGGCAAAGGCGATGGCCTCTTTTTTGAAGTAGTCGCCAAAGGAAAAGTTACCCAGCATCTCGAAAAAGGTGTGGTGACGGGCAGTACGGCCCACATTTTCCAGATCGTTGTGCTTGCCGCCGGCCCGTACGCACTTCTGCGACGAGGCGGCCCGGTAGTAACCCCGGTCCTCCATGCCCAGAAAGCAGTCCTTGAACTGGTTCATGCCGGCGTTGGTAAACATCAGGGTCGGGTCGTTGTGGGGGATCAGCCCCGAGCTGGGCACCACGGTGTGACCCCGCTCTTCGAAGTACTTCAGAAAACGCGCGCGAATCTCTGTTCCGGTCATCTGCTACATCCCTCTCCTATAAAAAATCGAGTTATCTATTTCAATCAACCTGTTGGCGGCGGTCCAGCAGTTGCCGGATCACCCCAGCGCCAAAACCGCGCCGTTGCAGAAAGCCGATCACCCGGCGACGGTCGCGGTCATCGCTGGCACCAGGATCAAAGCCGGCATAACGCCGGCTGATCAGTTGACGGGCCAGAGCGAGCTCTTCGCCGTCTTCTTGCGGGTCGGCCAGCAGTTCGGCAGCAACTTCAGCAGGCACGCCCCGTCGTTTCAGCTCTTGTCGCAAGCGGTAACCGACATACCGTCCGCTGGCACGGCACTGGGCAATCAGACGTTCCCCGTAACGATGGTCATCCAGAAAACGCTCCCCCACCAGCCGGGTCACGGCCTCTGCCACCTGCTCCGGCCCGTGGCCCCGTTGTTCCAGCTTACGAGCCAGGGAGGCAACGGTGTAGTCACGACCGGCCAGCAGCCGCAAGGCCGCCAGGTAGGCCTGGTCAGCGGGTTCGCTAACGCTCAACCTCAATCTTGTCTTCCTTCAGCACCGCATCCACCTGCTCTTCCTTATGCTCGAAGTTATCCCAGGTGGCATCGGAGGTAGACGAGATGCCGGACACCTTGAGGGCGAAGTCGTCCGGGTTGGAGCTCTGGCGCAGCGCCTCTTCATAGGTGATCAGCTTGGAGGTAAACAGCTTCATCAACGACTGGTCAAAGGTCTGCATACCATAGGAGACAAAGCCCTGGGAGATGGCGTCGTGCAGCTGCTTGGTCTTGTCCTTATCGTCAATGCACTCCCTGACCCGGGCGGTACCCAGCAGCACCTCCACCGCCGGTACCCGTCCTTTGCCGTCGGCCCGGGGCACCAATCGCTGGGAGATGATCCCCTTGACAATACCAGCCAGCTGGATCCGCACCTGACGCTGGTGGTAGGGCGGGAAGACACCGATGATCCGGTTGATGGTCTCCTGGGCATCCATGGTGTGCAGGGTCGACATCACCAGGTGACCGGTCTCGGCGGCGGTCATGGCGGTTTCCACCGTTTCGTAGTCCCGCATCTCGCCCACCAGGATCACGTCCGGGTCCTGCCGCAGGGCCCCTTTCAGTGCACTGGCAAAGGTGGGGGTATCAGTGCCTACCTCACGTTGGCTGATGATGCTCTTGTTGTCGCGATGCAGGAACTCTACCGGGTCCTCGATGGTAATGATGTTGCAGGTCCGGTTAGTGTTGATCTGATCGATCATGGCCGCCAGGGTGGAGGACTTGCCGGAACCGGTGGTGCCGGTCACCAGGATCAGCCCCCGTTCCTCCATGCAGAGCTTCTTCAGCACCGGCGGCAGGTTCAGCTCCTCCATGGTCGGTATCTTGACCGAGATGGAACGGAAGACCATGGCGATGGTGCCGCGCTGTTTGTAGGCCGCCACCCGGAAACGTCCCAGACCCGGCACAGCGTAGGCCAGATCCACCTCTGAGTTTTCCTCAAATATTCTGCGCTGACGGTCATTCATCATCGAGGTGGCCATGCCGTTGACCACATCCGGCCCCAGTCGCTGGGCGTTGGGAATCTGGTGCAGCTTGCCGTCGATGCGGACGATCGGCGGCAGACCGGTCTTGATATGGACGTCGGAGCCGCGCGCCTTGACCGCAATGGTAAGAATTTCGTTCAGATCCATGGAGCTACCTCCCGTGTTGTCGGGTTGTTAGTCCTCTGCCTTGGCTGCCGGTTTGATCAGCTCCATCAGCTTGCCTTCAATCTCGGCCAGCATGGACGGGTTCTCCTTCAGGAACTGGCGCGAATTTTCCCGGCCCTGACCGATACGCTCCTTGTTGTAGGAGAACCAGGCACCGCTCTTGTCGATAATGTTGCGATCCACCGCCAAATCCAGTACATCGCCGGTGCGAGAGATCCCTTCACCATAGAGGATATCGAACTCGGCCTCTTTAAAGGGCGGCGCCACCTTGTTCTTGACCACCTTGACCCGGGTGCGGGAACCGATCACCTGGTCACCCTGCTTGAGGGTGGCAATCTTACGGATATCCAAGCGCACCGAGGCGTAGAACTTGAGCGCGTTACCGCCGGTGGTGGTCTCGGGGTTGCCGAACATCACACCGATCTTCATCCGGATCTGGTTGATAAAGATCACGCAGCAGTTTGACTTGGAGATGATACCGGTCAGCTTGCGCAGGGCCTGTGACATCAGGCGGGCCTGCAGGCCCACATGGGCATCACCCATCTCGCCCTCGATCTCGGCCTTGGGTACCAGGGCCGCCACCGAGTCAACCACCAGCACGTCGATGGCACCGCTGCGCACCAGAGTTTCAGCAATCTCCAGGGCCTGCTCGCCGGTATCCGGCTGGGAAACCAGCAGGTCGTCGGTCTTGACTCCCAGTTTACGGGCGTAATTAATGTCCAAGGCGTGCTCGGCATCCACGAAGGCGGCGATGCCGCCACTCTTCTGGGCCTCGGCCACGATATGCAGCGCCAGGGTGGTCTTGCCGGAGGATTCCGGACCGTACACCTCGATCACCCTTCCGCGCGGTACGCCACCCACCCCCAGGGCCAGGTCCAGCGAGATGGCACCGGTGGAGATCGCCTCCACGCCGGGCAGCACCTCGTCATTGCCGAGCCGCATGATGGCCCCCTTGCCGAACTGCTTCTCGATCTGGGAAAGGGCGAGCTCGATGGCCTTGTTTTTATCGCTCACGGCGTGTACCTCCTTGGTACGAAAAGGGATGAAAGAGAGTTGTGAAACGTATCATAGAGAATCGGGCAGCGGCAAGCTAATTTGCGGGCAAATCAGCTTCTTTTCAGCCCCTCAAGTTGTTCTTTTAGCATGATAATGGCCTGATCAACCGCTTGTTGACGTACTTGACTACGATCGCCACCAAACCAGAACCGCTCCACCTGGCAGCTGTGCTGATCCGCCACTGCCATAAACACGGTGCCGACCGGTTTTTCATCCGTTCCGCCGCCGGGGCCGGCAATACCGGTAACCGACAGGGCCAGATCGCTGCCCATCAGTGTCCGCACCCCTTGCGCCATGGCCCGCGCCACCGGTTCACTGACCGCCCCATGTTCGATCAGCAGCGCCTTCGGCACCTGCACGGTATCCTCTTTAACCTGATTGCTGTAGGCCACCACGCCACCGTTAAAATAGGCCGAACTGCCCGGCATAGCCGTAATCCGGGCGGCAATCAGACCGCCGGTACAGGATTCCGCCAGGGCCAACGTCTGCCCTGTGGCCTGCAACAAACCGGCCAGTTCCTGATCAATGCCCATGGCCCTGTTCCTCCTGCAGGCGCCGCTGTACCTCGCGCAAGGGCACTTCCTGTTCTCGCGCAATCCGGCAACAGTCGTCATATTCAGGCTTGCAGCCCGCCATGCCGATCTTGAAACGCACCGGCCCATAACAGCTCATGCGCTGTTCCACCTGCCGCGGCTGGACGGTTCGCTGCAGCAGGTGGTGACGGACCCCCAGCGTACCGGTCTCGGCCATGACCAGTCGGGCCAAAGAACCGTAGTGTTCCTGACGGCACAGAAAAGACAGTTGCACGCCCGGTCGCTGCTTCTTCATCTGGATCGGCGTGTGCCAGGCATCCAGCGCCCCCTGTTCCAGCAGGCGCTGCAGGGTATAGCCCAACACCTCGCCGGTGACATCGTCCAGATTGCAGACCGCCTCAACAATGGTCTCTTCAGCACCGGCCAACGGCACTCCCAGCATGACGCGCAGCACGTTGGGACAGTCCTCAAAATCCTTCGTGCCGGCACCGTGACCGATCCGTTCGACGATCATGTCCGGCATGACGCGCAGCGGCTGGGCCAATGCCGCCAGTACCGCAGCGCCGGTGGGGGTTACCCGCTCACCGTTGCCACACTGGCCATGCACCGCCAGCCCCTTTAAAAGCTCGGCCGTGGCCGGCGCCGGCACCGGTAGCCGTCCATGGGCGGTCTCGACAAAACCTCCACCCAACGGCACTGCCGAGGTGTAGACCTGCTCAACGCCAAGCCAGTCCAGCCCAATGGCCACACCCACGATATCAACGATGCTGTCCGCTGCCCCCACTTCGTGAAAAGTCACCTCATCCACCGCCACCTGATGGGCCAGCGCCTCGGCCTCGGCCAGCCGCAAAAAGATCCGCTGCGACAACTCCTTGACACGTGCCGTTATCCCGCTCGTGGCAATCATCTCACGGATTGTGGCATAGCGACGATGGTGGTGGTGATGCCCGTTATGGTCATGGTGATGGTGTTCATCAGCCGGCAGCTGCACCATAAACTGACGCGCCGCCATCCCCTGGCGCATCACCGGCTGTTCAGCGAGCTCATAGCTCCCCTTGGGCAATCCCAGTTTGGCCAGTTCCTGCTGCAAATACTCGAAGGGCAGCCCCAGATCAAGCAGGGCCGCCACGGCCATGTCGCCGGCGATGCCGGCGGTTGCGTCGAAATAGATTGTTATCATCCTACACCCGGTTCATCAGGCTGGCAGCACAGGCGGCGCCGAAGCCATTATCGATATTGACCACTGTCACCCCGCTGGCGCAGGAATTCAGCATCCCCAACAGGGCGGCGATACCGCCGAAGGATGCGCCATAGCCCACCGAGGTCGGCACCGCGATCACCGGTCGGTCCACCAGCCCCCCCACCACCGACGGCAAGGCACCCTCCATGCCGGCCACCACAATCAGGACCGTTGCAGAACGGATCAGCTCCACCCGTGCCAGCAGACGGTGGATACCGGCCACCCCGACATCAAAGAGCTGCTCGACCTGGTTGCCAAGAAAACGGGCCGTTATCACCGCCTCGCTGGCCACCGGGATGTCGGAGGTGCCGGCCGAGATCACCAGGATCGTACCCTTCCCCTGCGGTTTGCTGGGCGCGGTTTCAACGGTCAGGCAACGCGCCTCGCAGTGATACTGCGCTGCCGGAAAGGTGCGCAGCAACTCATGGGCCTTCTCGGACTCAAGCCGCGTAACCAGCAGGTTGCTGCCCCGTTCAGCCATGGCCTGCATGATGGTACTGATCTGTCCGACGGTCTTGCCCTGGCCAAAGATCACCTCCGGTTGCCCCTGGCGCAGCCCCCGATGATGATCAACCTGGGCGAAGCCGATATCTTCGTAGGGCAGATGCCGCAACCGCTCCAGTCCTTCGTCGCTGTTCATGCTGCCGCTGGCGATCTGCTCCAGTATTGCGCGAATCTGTGACTCCTGCACACTGCCTCCTGATGGCCGATGCCTTGGTCGCTTTATACCACGCGCTCGCCAAATAGCCAGACCCCTGTTGAGCAGACAGGTTTATCCGCACGAAAACAACATGTTACCAGACCAAAGCTGTGGACTTCCCCAACTGATTCTGCTACATCTGGCTGGTATTCTGAGACACCGAAAGGAAGCTATTCGTATGGGCAAGACCACTGCTGAGAAGATCTTCGCCGCCCACTTGGTGGACGAACCGTTCAGCGGCACTAAGGTGCTGCGTCTGGATGTCGTGCTGTGCCACGAAATCACCACTCCGATCGCCATCGACGACCTGATCGTGCGCGGCAAGGACCGTGTCTTTGACGCCACCAAGATCAAGGCCGTCATCGACCACGTCACCCCTTCCAAGGACTCCAAGACCGCCACTCAGGCCAAGATTCTGCGGGATTGGGCCCGTCGTCAGGGAATCAAGGACTTCTTCGATGTCGGCGCCAACGGCGTCTGTCATGCCCTGTTTCCCGAAAAAGGCTTCATCCGCCCCGGCAACACCGTAATCATGGGCGACTCCCACACCTGCACCCACGGTGCCTTCGGTGCCTTTGCCGCTGGCGTCGGCACCACCGACCTGGAGGTTGGCATTTTGAAGGGTGTCTGCGCCTTCCGCGAGCCCAGAACCATTCGGGTCAACGTCAACGGCGCTCTGCCGAAGGGGGTCTATGCCAAGGATGTGGTGCTGACCCTGATCGGTCAAATCGGCGTTAACGGTGCCACCGACCGGGTACTGGAATTCCGCGGCTCCACCATCGACGCCATGACCATGGAGTCCCGCATGACGCTGTGCAACATGGCCATTGAGGCCGGCGGCACCTCTGGCATCTGCATGCCGGACATGACCACTGTCGAGTACCTCTGGCCGTTCATCCAGGGCGAGTTCACCTCCAAAGAGGCTGCTCTGGCTGACTATCAACAGTGGTGCTCCGACGCCGACGCTAGCTACGAGCAGACCATCGAGATCGACGCCGCCAGCCTGGTGCCGGTGGCCACTTACAACTACAAGCCGGACCAGGTCAAGCCGGTCACCGAGTTCACCGACAACAAGGTCGACCAGATCTACCTCGGCTCCTGCACCAACGGTCGCCTTGAGGATCTGCGGATCGCTGCCCAGATGCTGAAAGGCCGCAAGCTGGCCGAAAACGTGCGTGGCATCCTCTCGCCGGCCACCCCCAAGATCTACCGTGAGGCCATGAAGGAAGGACTGATCGACATCTTCCTGGATGCCGGTTTCTGCGTTACCAACTCCACCTGCGGCGCCTGCTTGGGGATGAGCAACGGCGTGCTGGCAGATGGCGAGGTCTGCGCCTCCACCACCAACCGCAACTTCAACGGGCGTATGGGCAAGGGCGGCATGGTGCATCTGATGTCGCCGGCCACTGCTGCGGCAACTGCCATTGAAGGTAAGATCGCTGACCCCAGAAAATACCTCTAACACTCGATCGCATACAAGGAGCACGTCATGAAAACCTTTGGCGGGCCGGTCCTGTTTCTGGATCGTGCCGACATCAATACTGACGAGATCATCCCGGCCAAGTACCTGACCGAGATCACCAAACAGGACCTGAAACCGTACATACTGGAGGACCTGAAGCTGGAGGGCTTCGACCCCAAAGGCCCCAAGACAAAAAATGCGCGCGTGGTGGTCTCCCGCGCCAACTTCGGCTGCGGCTCATCCCGCGAACATGCCCCCTGGGTCTTCGAAGTCAACGACATCACCGCCGTGGTGGCTGAGTCCTTCGCCCGCATCTTCCGCCAGAACATGTTCAACTGCGGCATGGCCGCCATCGAGCTGCCCAAGGCCGACCTGGACCTGATCTTCTCCCATGCAGGCGACGCCGATGCCAGCATGACCATCGACATCGAGGCCCAGACCCTGACCATGTCCGGTGGCGGCCAACAGAAGACCTTCAGCTTTGAGCTGTCTCCCTTTGATAAGGCGCTGGTGATGGCCGGCGGCTGGGTGGATTACGCTGACACCAAGTACTGACGTATACGGCTGTCACGCAGGTAGCCACTTGATTTTTTACTACGCACCATAGATACTGCTGACACTGAATTTGCGTGAGGAGGTCACATGTTTGGATTTGGCATGCCGGAACTTATCGTAATCTTGGTGATTGTATTGGTGGTATTTGGCGCAGGACGCCTGCCCGAGATCGGCGCCGCCTTTGGCAAGAGCATCAAGAACTTCAAGAATGCCTCAGAGGGTAAGGACGAGATCGAGATCAAGCCCAAGAAGGAAGACGACAAACAGGCCTGACACAGACGTTGTGTACAAGGACTATTCAGACAGCCGGCACCCCTGCCGGCTGTCTCTTTTTTTCAGCTCGGCATCAATCAGGTTGAGCACCTCAAGCTTGCGTCGCGACCAGTCAGGTGCCAGCAGCTCGCTGCGACCGTCGCCCATCAGCCGATGAATCACAATCCTTGGGTCGAGCAGCTCAAGTGCGTCACAGACCAGTTGCACATACTCTTCGCGCTCCAATAAACGCAACGCCCCCCGTTGATAGTCATCAACCAGCCGACTACCCTTCAAGACATGCAGATGGTGCAGCTTGACGCCATCCACCCCCAACCGGTTCAGTTCCCGCACCGATGCCAGCATCTGCTCCCGTGTCTCACCGGGCAGCCCCAGGATCAGATGCACACAGACCCGCAGTCCTCGGGCCTGGCAACGTTGAACCGCCTCAACCAGGCAGGCATGGTCATGACCTCGGTTAATCGCGGCCAGTGTCCCGTCATGCATGGTCTGCATGCCCAGCTCCAGCCACAGATAGGTTTTGGCGTGCAGCTCGGTCAACAGGTCCAGTACCGGTTCGGGCAGACAATCCGGCCTGGTGCCGATGATCATCCCCACCAGTTCCGGATCGGCCAGGGCGGTCTGATACAGGTTACGCAGCGCCCCCACCGAGGCGTAGGTGTTGCTGTAGGCCTGGAAGTACCCAATGAACTGATCGGCCTTGAATTTACGGCGCAGATATTCCTTGCTGCGCTGCAACTGTTCCGCCAGCGGCAGTTCAGTCTGCACCCCCACCGCTGCAGCGCCACGATCGCCACAAAAACTGCAGCCGCCGATCCCCAGGCTACCATCCCGGTTCGGACAGGTCAGCCCGGCATCCAGCGAAATGCGCTGTACACGGCAGCCAAAACGCTGGCGCAGTTCTGCGGTAAATGTCGTATAGCGTTTGGTTGTCATAGCAATAAAAAAGGGAGCGGCATGGCTGCCGCTCCCTGATACCTCACGTCTGGATTCAACCTTACTTGCGGGCTGCCTTACCGGCAACCTGCATCCGAATCAAGGCCCGCTCAAGCGCTGCTTCATACACCTTGAACTGCTTGTCTTCAGGATTCAATTTCTTCAAGGCATCTTCGGCCCGGCTCAGTGCTGCCTTGGCACGCTCAAGATCGATCTCGTCAGAGCGCTCGGCAGTTTCGACCAGCACAATGATCTTGTCTTCCTGTACCTCGAAGTAACCCCAGTTAAGGGCCATGCAGACAGCGACACCATCTGTTTTGTAGCAGAGCTCACCAATATTGAGCGAGGTCAGGAACGGTGCGTGACCGGGCAACACGGTAAATTCACCCAGCTTGCCGGTAGCAGTCACTTCATCTACCAGCTGATCAAGGACCTTGCTGTACGGTGTAACTATTTCAAGCTTCATCTTTTCAGCCATTGTATGGAGCTCCGTTAGGGCAGAGAGACTCTGACCTGCCAGGTAATGTTAGACAGCTGCCAGTTTAGCGGCTTTCTCGATAGCTTCTTCAATTGAGCCGACCATGTAGAAGGCCTGCTCAGGAAGGCTGTCATGCTTGCCGGCAACGATTTCCTGGAAACCCTTGATGGTGTCTTTCAGCTCAACGTACTTGCCAGGAGAACCGGTGAAGGCCTCGGCCACGTGGAACGGCTGGGACAGGAAGCGCTGAATCTTGCGGGCACGGGCAACCACCAGCTTGTCCTCTTCGGACAGTTCGTCCATACCGAGGATGGCGATGATGTCCTGCAGATCCTTGTACTTCTGCAGCACGTACTGGACGGAGCGGGCCACGGCGTAGTGCTCTTCGCCGATCACCTGGGGATCGAGGATCCGCGAGGTGGAGTCCAGCGGGTCCACTGCCGGGTAGATACCCAACTCGGCGATCTGACGGGAAAGCACGGTGGTGGCATCCAGGTGGGCAAAGGCGGTGGCCGGAGCCGGGTCAGTCAAGTCGTCAGCAGGTACGTAGATGGCCTGCACCGAGGTGATGGAACCCTTCTTGGTGGAGGTGATCCGCTCCTGCAGCTCGCCCATTTCGGTGGCCAGGGTCGGTTGATAACCAACGGCGGAAGGAATCCGGCCCAACAGCGCCGAAACCTCGGAACCTGCCTGGGTGAAGCGGAAGATGTTGTCGATGAACAACAACACGTCCTGGTTTTCTTCGTCACGGAAGTACTCGGCTACGGAAAGTGCGGTCAAGGCAACCCGGGCACGGGCCCCAGGAGGCTCGTTCATCTGACCGTACACCAGAGCAGCCTTGTCAAGAACGCCGGACTCTTTCATCTCCATCCAGAGGTCGTTTCCTTCACGGGTCCGCTCGCCAACGCCGGCGAACACCGAGAAACCACCATGCTGCTTGGCGATGTTGTTGATCAGTTCCATGATCAGAACGGTCTTGCCGACGCCGGCGCCACCGAACAGACCGATTTTACCGCCCCGGGCATAGGGTGCCAGCAGGTCAACCACCTTGATGCCGGTGGTGAAGGCCTCAACCTTGGTGGACTGGTCCTCAAAGGCAGGGGCTTCGCGGTGAATGGCGTACTCTTTTTCGTTACCGATCGGGCCCATTTCATCCACCGGCTCGCCGATAACGTTCATGATCCGGCCCAAGGTCTTGCGGCCAACCGGAGCACAGATCTGCTTGCCGGTATCGATGACCTCCTGACCACGCTTCAGACCATCGGTAGAATCCATTGCGATCGTACGAACGGAGTTCTCACCCAGGTGTTGAGCAACCTCGAGCACCAGGTTGTTTTCCCGATCATCAATGGCCGGGTTTGTCACCCTGAGGGCGTGATAGATCTCCGGCAACTTACCGGGTTCGAATTCGACGTCAACAACTGCGCCGATAACCTGTGAAATTTTACCGATATTCTGACTCATGGAACCATGTCCTCCTGCGGCCGGTGGCCTCATATAGTGATTCGTTTAAACGGTTATCCCTTAATTGATTCAGCGCCGGAGATAATCTCCATCAACTCGGTGGTGATGGCAGCCTGCCGTGCCCGGTTGTACTGCAGGGTCAGCTTGCCGATCATCTCGGAAGCGTTCTTCGAGGCGCTGTCCATGGCGGTCATCCGAGCTCCGTGCTCACCTGCCACCGACTCGAGCATCGCCTTGAAGATCTGCACCTCAATATTTTTCGGCAGGATCTCAGCCAACAGATCACCCACCGACGGCTCATAGATATATTCAACACCAGCCTCTTCCACAGCAGCCTGATCGTCAGGGACAATCGGCAGCAGCTGCTGGAAGGTGATGTCCTGCGACATCACGGTGCGGAAGGCATTGTACAGCATGACGACTTGGTCATACTCACCGGCCAGGTAGCCTTCGACCACATCCTGGGCCAGCAATGCTGCTGCCTGGTAATTCGGCTTGGAGATGATGTTGGAAAAGTTTTTGTAAATCGTGTGACGATTTTTAAGGAACTCATAACCTTTGCGACCGACGGTCAGCACACTGATCTGCTCGAACGCGCCTTGCTGTTCCTTAAGGTAACGCTCACCAGCCTTGCACAGGTTGGAGTTAAAACCGCCACACAGTCCACGGTCGGAGGTAACGACAATCAAGAGAAGTTTTTTAGCATCACGCTTTTCAAGCAACGGATGCAGATCGCCCTCAAGATTGCCTGCCAGAGACTGGAGCACTTCACCCATCTTCTGGGCGTAGGGACGTGCTGCTACGACGTTTTCTTGCGCACGACGAAGCTTAGCAGCCGAGACCATCTTCATGGCCTTGGTGATCTGGCGCGTATTTTTTACGGATACGATCCGTTTTTTGATGCTTTTAAGGCTCGCCATGTCTTAAACCATCCTTGTTTAAGCGGTAAATTCCTTCTTGAACTGCTCCAGTGCGCTGACCAGCTTGGCCTTCAGGTCGTCGTCAATGGCCTGCTTGTCACGCAGCTCGCTCAGCACAGCAGCCTGACGGTTGTCAAAGAAGGCGTACAGTTCGGTTTCATAACGCTTGAGGGCTGAAACCGGATAGTCGTCCACAAAGCCGTTGTTTGCGGCAAAGATCACCAGCACCTGCTTCTCGTTTGCGACCGGACGATACTGGGGTTGCTTGAGGATCTCGACCAGACGCTCACCACGTGCCAGCTGCATCTGAGTGGCCTTGTCCAGATCGGAACCGAACTGGGCAAAAGCTGCCATTTCACGGTACTGGGCCAGGTTAAGACGCAGGGTACCGGCGACCTGTTTCATGGACTTGGTCTGAGCGGAACCACCGACCCGGGAAACCGACAGACCGACGTTGATCGCCGGACGAACGCCGGAGAAGAACAGGTCGGACTCAAGGTAAATCTGACCGTCGGTAATCGAGATGACGTTAGTCGGAATGTAGGCCGACACGTCACCGGCCTGGGTCTCGATGATCGGCAGGGCGGTCAGAGAGCCGGCGCCGCACTCATCGGACAGCTTACAGGCACGCTCCAGCAGACGGCTATGGAGATAGAAGACGTCGCCGGGGTACGCTTCGCGGCCTGGCGGACGACGCAGCAGCAGGGAAAGCTGGCGATAGGCAACAGCTTGCTTGGAAAGGTCATCATAGATGATCAGGGCGTGCTTCTTGTTGTCGCGGAAGTACTCGCCCATGGTAACGCCGGTGTAGGGAGCGATGAACTGCAGCGGGGCCGACTCGGAAGCGGTGGCGGCAACCACGATGGTGTAATCCATGGCACCATGCTCGGTCAGCTTGGAAACGACCTGGGCCACGGTGGAACGCTTCTGGCCAATGGCGACGTAGATACAGACAACATCGCCACCCTTCTGGTTGATGATCGTATCGATCGCCACGGCGGTCTTGCCGGTCTGACGGTCACCAATGATCAGCTCACGCTGACCACGCCCGATCGGAACCATGGAGTCGATCGCCTTGAGACCGGTGGCCATCGGCTGATGGACCGACTTACGGGCAACGATACCAGGGGCCTTGATCTCCACCTTGCTGAAGGTGCTGGTGGTGATCGGACCTTTGCCGTCGATCGGCTGACCAATGGCGTTCACCACGCGGCCAATCAGGGCGTCGCCAACCGGTACCTCGGTAATCCGACCGGTGCGCTTAACGGTGTCGCCCTCTTTGATCTCGGCGAATTCACCAAGGATGGCGGCTCCGACGTTATCTTCCTCGAGGTTGAGCACCATGCCCGACACGCCGCCGGGAAACTCCAGCAACTCGCCTGCCATGGCACCGGAAAGACCGTGAATACGGGCAATACCGTCACCGATGGAGATAATTGTGCCGGTCTCCGACACCTCTACCTCCTTGCCATACCCACTGATCTGTTTCTTGATAATCTCGCTGATTTCTTCGGCTCTGAGTTCCATAGAAGCGTTTACCCCTTCTGTAGTATATCGTTAATCCGTGCTAACTGTGATTTGACACTGCTGTCGTAGGCAATATCGCCAATTTGCGTAACTACACCGCCGATCAGTGACTGGTCAACCGTCACCTGCGGCAGTACTTTTTTGCCGGTTCTTTGTTCAAGCGCACCCTTAATGGAGGCGATTTGTGCATCATCCAGGGCAAACGCCGTCGTAATAACCGGACGGATCACACCGGACTGCTCATCAGCCAGCTTTTCATAGGTTTCAACGATCTGACCCAGAAAGGCGACCCGATTTTTATCCACCAGCAACAGCACAAAGTTGGCAACCAACTCCGAGGTTTGCAAGCGGGCGATCAGATCACGCATGATCTGCTTTTTCTGTTCAGCCGTAAAGGCCGGGTTTCCAAAGGCAGCCCGCAACTCGGCATTACCGGCCACCAGACCATCGATCGCCTTCAACTCCTGACTGAAGCGTTCAATCAGTCCGTTTTCCGAGCCAAGCTGGACCAGTGCCTTGGCATACCGTCTGGCAATGGCGTTATTGATCACAGTTGTCCCACCTTCCCAAGATAATCTTGCACCAAGCGATCATGGTCAGCCTTCTGCACGGCTCCGGACAGCTTGCCGGCAGCCAGTTCGACCGCCAATCGGGCTGCCTCGGCGCGCAACTCACTCCGTGCCTTCAGCACCTCCTGATCAGCTGCCTGTACCGCCTGCTTGGCCACCTTCTCAGCCGCCTGCTTGGCCTCGGCAATGATGCGCTGCTTTTCGGCTTCCGCCTCTTGCAGCATGGCGGCCCGCAGCTCATCTACTTCCTGATTGGCCTTGGCCAGCTTCTCGGTGTACTCCTTCAGCTTGGCCTCGGCAGCCTCGCGGGCCTCGCGGGCCTCGCGCAGACTCTTTTCAATCTGCTCCTGACGGTCAGCCAGGGAACCTTTCAAGTTAGCCTTCTTCAGCGCCCAGAAGACGATCCCCGCCAGGATGACAAAGTTCACCACCCGCCAGACAAAATCCTTCATCACTGCGCCACTGTCGGCATGATGCTCACCACCACCGCCGGCAGCCAGCGCCAGGGCGGCAGGCAACAGCACAACCACCAGCGAAAGAGCGGAGAGGATCAGCTTGGAACGACGCTCACTGAACACCACCATCTTAGAGGCTCCTCCCCAGAATTTTTTCACAGATATCGCCAGACAAGACTTGAGCCTGCTGCTGCAGCATGGTCCGTGCGTCGGCAGACTCCTTGGCGATCCGCTCACGAATCGATGCCACTGAGGCAGCGGCCTCGGCCCGGGCCTTATCCAGCACGGTGGCCTCTTCAGCCTGAGCTTCCTTCACCAGCTCGGCCCGCTTGGCACCAACCTCTGCCTTGGCATCACGCAGGCGGGCCTCATACTGGGCCACCTTCTCCTGCACCTGCTGGTCAACGGCACCGGTCCGCTCACGGGACGACTCAATCTCCTCGCGACGCTTGGCCAGCACAGCCCTGAGCGGCTTATAGAGAAAGAGATTAAGAACCAGCACCAGGATACCGAAGTTGATGATCTGGATGAAAAACGCAAGATCAAGATTGATCACGGCCTACCCCTTCAGCGACAGCTTATTTGTATACTGTATCCCACAAACAGAAACCTGGCTAAAAGCCAGGCGTAAAACGCTCGTTAGCTATCATAATTAATCGCAATCTGTCAACGGAAAAGATAGCTGAGTACCGTAACACCGTCTTACGATTGCAACAGATCAACGATTCTGGTCAACTCTTCGGTGGTGTTGAAGTGGATCTCGAGCGCCCCTTTGCCGGCCGCACCCCGCCGAATGGCCACCCGGGTCTGAAACTGTTTTTGCAACTGCTCCTCAAGGGCCACCATCAGCAGGTCTGGCTGACGGGCCGGCTTGGCCGCTTCAGGCCGGGGCCCGCGCTTGAGCCGATTAACCAGCTCTTCGGCTGCGCGGACCGACAGCAGACGATGCAGGATCTCGTGGCGGGCCTTGTGGATCAACTCTTCGCTCTCGAGCCCAAGCAGGGCCCGGGCATGCCCCATGGACATCCGCTCTTCGACCACATCCTGCTGAATCTCATCCGGCAACCTCAGCAGGCGCAGCGCATTGGTGACTGTCGTGCGGTTCTTGCCGACCCGCTTGGCCACCTCGTCCTGCGAGATGCCAAAATGCTCGACCAGCGCCTTGTAGGCCTGGGCCTCCTCGATGGCGTTCAGGTCCTCGCGCTGGATATTCTCGATCAGGGCCAGCTCCATGATCGCATCTTCGCTGGCCTCGCGGATAACCACCGGCAGTTCACGCAGACCGGCCTTTTGCGAGGCCCGCCAACGACGTTCACCAGCGATGATCTCGTAGTAGCCGTCCTTCTGGGTGACCACCAGCGGCTGAATGATCCCCTTCTCCTTGATGGAGGCGGCCAGCTCTTCCAGCTTCTCTGGCGCAAACTGCTTGCGGGGTTGATTCGGGTTAGGCCGGATCTTCTCAATCGGGCAAAGAAAGTAATTCTTATCCTCTGCCACTGAAACCACCGGCAACAGGGCTGCCATCCCCTTACCCAATCCACTTTTCTTAAGCACTAGGGGTTTCCTCCCGCTGAATCATCTCCCGCGCCAGCTGCAGGTATGCTGCGGCCCCTTTGGAGGTAATATCATAGTAGATAACCGGCTTGCCGTGGCTCGGCGCCTCAGCCAGCCGGATGTTACGCGGCACCACGGTCTCGAACAACTCGCGCGGAAAGTGTTCACGAATCTCGGATGCCACATCCTTGCCCAGATTGCCGCGACTATCGTACATGGTCAGCAGGATCCCCTCGATCTTCAGCAACGGATTCAAGCCTTTCTGAATCAGGCTGATCGTATGCAAGATCTGAGACAAGCCTTCCATGGCATAAAATTCACACTGCAACGGGATCAACACCGTGTCGGCAGCGGTCATGGCGTTAACAGTCAGCAGATTCAAGGAGGGGGGACAGTCGATCAGAATATAGCGATAACGCTCTGCCAGAGCCGCCAGGGCATATTTGAGCCGTTGTTCCCGGCCACTTTCGGTGGCCAGCTCCAGCTCGGCGCCAGCCAGATCGGAGGTGGCCGGTAGGATATGCAGAAACGGGTGGCCGGTGTCAACCACCAGGGCAGCCGGATCAACCTCATTGATTAAAAGGTCGTAGATCGAGTGTGACAGCCGGGCTTTATCCACACCAACGCCACTGGTGGCGTTTCCCTGTGGGTCAATATCCACCAGCAACGTCGGACGCTCGGTGGCAGCCAGGGCCGCAGCCAGATTGACGGCAGTGGTGGTCTTGCCCACCCCACCTTTCTGATTGGCGATGCAGATGATCTTTGACATAAGTTATTGTTTAACCTGAGAAAACGTCAAACACAAGGGTATGCTGCGAGGCAGAAACGCTACCATAAAGCCCGGCTTGGTGCAAACAAACTTTTCAGGAATCATCCGCAACCGGCCAGCAGTCCCCACATAATGCAACAAAATCCGCTGCAGGTGGCGCCGCAAGATGCAGCGGTCGGCCATCGCGCCCGACAAACTCAAGCCCGCTACAGTGCAGCAACAACCGGGGAGCTGCTGCGCCGCCATAGGTCGTGTCACCCACTATCGGCAGTCCAGCGGCTGCCAGATGGACCCGAATCTGGTGGGTCCTGCCGGTCAGGGGCCGAGCCTCGATCAGCGACCTGCCACCAGCGGTCGCCAGGCAGCGCAGCAGGGTGCGGGCCGCCCGTCCCTCGGCCAGGACCCCGTAGCGCGAGGTACCCACCTTGCCGATGGACCCGTCGGCGCACCACTGTTCTGCCGGAGGCGTACCGGTCACCAGGGCCAGATAACGTTTTTGTATGGTTCCTTGCTTAAACAACTCAGAAAGATAGGCCGCAGCCTGGCGATGCTTTGGGAAGAGCATCACCCCCGAGGTGCCGCGGTCCAACCGATGGATGACCCGCACCGGTTCCCTGACCCCTTGCCTGCTGAACTCTTCACCCACCCAGTATTCAAGGGTGCCTTTCAGTTGGTAAGGGGTTCGCTGGCTGGCCACGCCGGACGGTTTATTGACCGCAAGCAGCTCCCGGTCCTGATAGATAATCGCCTCCGGCCCCAGCAGCAGCTCACGAAATTCTCCGGCTTGCATCAGGCCGGCGTTCAGCAGGTCACCAGCCTTTACGGCTCGGGATGCAACCCGCACCATGGCCTGGTTGACGGCGCAACCTCCCCGGTCGATGACCCGCCGAGCTTCACCCTTGCTGATATTCGCCAGGTCGGCCAAGACATCATCCAACCGCCTGCCCGCCAAGCTGTCCGGTATGGCGCGATTTAAAATCATGGCTCCTTCCTACCACGCGCATCTATCCATTGTAAACAAAGCGGTTGGCAGAGTCCGGCTGCATTTGCTACCCTGACGACCCATGCCGCACCCCACCACCGACATACCGCTCCTGCGCGGGCCTGTACCCCTGGTGCATCTGCTATTGCGCCAGTTCGTCCGTTGTGGCGATCAGGTGGTCGATGCCACCTGCGGCAACGGCAAAGACACCCTGCTGCTGACTGAACTGGTTGGCGCGAACGGCCAGGTGTGGGCCTTTGACATCCAGCAGGCGGCCCTCGAACGGACAGCCCAACGCCTGGCTGACGTCGACCTGCTATCTCGGGTGACCCTTTCAGCCACCTGCCACGAACGGTTGGCAGACCTCGTATCAGCACCGGTTAGCGCCATTGTCTTCAACCTGGGCTGGCTGCCGGGTGGCGACCGGAGCGTCGTCACCAGACCCGACACTACTCTGCCAGCCCTGCATGCATCACTGAAACTGCTGCTACCGGGCGGACTGCTCCTGATCACCTGCTACCCGGGCCACGCCGGCGGCGATACTGAAACCGATGCCGTACTGGCCTGGTCACGGGATCTCGATGCAAAAGACTTTCATGTCTGGCGCATGGGGCAGCAGAATGTGCGTGAGCAGGCCCCGTTCTGCCTCGTAATCCAGAAAGCGGCGCATCACCATGCCGCTTAGCCTGCTCCCCTTTGGAGCGGTGTTGCCCGCCACCGTCTACAGCCTGCTGTCGCTGTGGTGCGGCTGGCGTTTTTTCAGAGGGCAGGCGTCAGAGTGCAGGGGACAGGACGTAGCAATCAGCATACTCAAGCCGGTCAAAGGACTGGAGGAGGACAGTTACGAAAATTTTGCTTCGTTCTGCCGCCAGCAGTATGATGCCCCGGTACAAGTAATCTTCGCCGTTACCTCCGCCAGCGATCCGGTGATTCCAATCATCCGGCAACTGATGGCCGACTTTCCCAACCTGGACATCAGCCTGCAGATTAACGCCACCATCCATGGGCCCAACAGCAAGGTATCCAATCTGATCAACGCCTACCCCCAGGTCAAGTACGACCTGTTGATGGTCTGCGACAGCGATATCCGGGTGACACCAACCTTCCTGCGATCGGTTACCGCACACTTCGGCGACCCCCAAATGGGCCTGGTCAGCTCTCCCTACCGCTCCAGCAAGGTCTTTGGCGTTGCCACCGCCCTTGAGGCGCTGGCCTTCACCAGTGAGATGATCCCCAACGTGCTGGTGGCCCGCCAGCTGGAAGGCCTCTCCTTTGCCCTGGGTGCTGCCATGACCTTCCGGCGCAGGGCGCTGGATGATATCGGCGGCCTGCCGGCCCTGGTGGACTATCTGGCCGATGACTACCAGCTGGGGCACCAGGTTAACCGCGCTGGCTGGAAACTGGCCCTGGACCGGCAGCCGGTGGAGAGCATACTGAGACCTGAAACGATGGCCGGCATCCTGCAACGACAACTGCGCTGGGCCCGCACCATGCGGGTCAGCCGACCCGGCGGCTACCTGGCCTCCGGCATTACCCTCCCCGGCCTGGCGATCCTGCTGGCCCTCTTCACCGGCCCCCTGCCGGAGGCACTGGCGGCAATTGTCCTGCTCTATAGCGTCCGCTTGTCGGTAACCACCTGTTTTAGCCGCTACTGGCTGGCTGACCGGCTCCTGCCAGCCTGGGGCTGGCTACTACCATTACGCGATCTGCTGGCCTTCGCCACCTGGCTGTTTTCCTTTCTCGGCAATCGCGTTTCGTGGCGCGGCCAGCGCTTCATCGTGCGACCCGGCGGTCGCCTGAGCCCCCTCGACTAAGCCGTCCTTTACTTTTTATTCAATACTACCTATAGTCTACCGTTGATCGTTTTATTCGTATAGTGCACGGGGTGGTTGTGACTGGACTGGTACAGGCCATAGGACGTCAGGGGCTTAGCTTCACCCAGGAATTGGGGCGCATGGGGCAGTTTTTGCTGCATGCCTTTTATTCCATGCTCAGACAGCCGGGACGGCCGTTGCATATCCTGAAACAAATACGATTTATCGGCGCCAGATCCCTGTTCGTGATCGTCCTGACTGCCGGTTTTACCGGCATGGTACTGGGCCTGCAAGGCTACTACACCCTGGCCAAGTTCGGCTCCGAGGGGATGTTGGGAACAGCTGTGGCCCTCTCCCTGATCCGTGAACTGGGACCGGTATTGTCCGCGCTGATGGTCACCGGCCGGGCCGGTTCAGCTATTGCCGCCGAGATCGGCATCATGCGGATCAGCGAACAGATTGATGCCCTTGAAACCATGGCGCTTGATCCGTACAAATACCTGATCTCCCCTAAATTTATCGCTGCCATGATCTCCATGCCACTGTTGTGCGCCATCTTCGACGTGGTCGGCATCTACGGCGGCTGGCTGGTGGGGGTTAAGCTGCTGGGGGTCAACCCGGGGGCCTACTTCACCGAGATGTATCGATCGGTTGAGTGGAAGGATGTCTGGTCCGGTTTTGTTAAGTCCTACTCCTTTGGCATCATCATCGCCTGGGTAAGCTGCTACAAGGGATACTACGCCGGCCATGGTGCCGAAGGGGTCTCCAAGGCCACCACCGAATCGGTGGTACTGACCTCGGTCCTGATCCTGGTGTGGGACTACTTCCTGACTTCGGTACTGCTATGATCGAACTACACGACCTCCACAAGGCCTTTGGCAGCCAGGTTGTTCTGAACGGCCTCAACCTGCGGATCCCCGCCGGCCAGATCACTGCCGTGATCGGCCCCAGCGGCGAGGGCAAAAGTGTATTGCTTAAACATATGATCGGCCTGCTGACCCCTGACCAGGGAGATGTGTTGATAGATGGTTCAAGCATCCTGGGTTTGCGGCATTCACAACTCAACCAGGTGCGCGAAAAGTTTGCCATGGTGTTTCAAAACGCCGCCCTGTTCGATTCGATGACCGTCTACGAAAACATGGCCTTCCCGCTTGAGGAAAAGACCAGCTTGAGCCGCGATGAAATCAACACGCGGGTGGACACGGCCCTGCGCGAGGTAGGCCTCAAAGAGATCAACCGTAAATTTCCAGATGAACTTTCGGGCGGCATGAAAAAACGGGTCGGCCTGGCGCGGGCACTGCTGCTTGAGCCACAGATCGTCCTGTTCGATGAGCCCACCACCGGTCTGGACCCGGTCATTCGCCGTTCGATCCATCAACTGATCAAGGAGACCCAGGCCAAGTTCGGCTTTACGGCGGTGATTGTCTCCCACGACATACCTGATATCTTTGATGTGGCACACCAGATAGCCATGCTGTACCGGGGAGAAATATTGCAGTTCGGCACACCTGACGAGATACAGCATTCCGACCATCCGGTGGTGCGCCAGTTCATCAGCGGCAGTCTTGACGGCCCGATCAACAGTGGAGCGGCTTAACTCATGAACAGTACAAAACTAGAACTCACCGTCGGTATCTTTATGCTGATCGGCATCCTTTGCCTGGGCTATCTGTCGATCAAGCTCGGCAAGATGGAGCTGATGGGCGGCAACTACTACCGGGTCGCAGCCCAATTCGACTCGGTCTCCGGCCTGAAGCAGGGGGCACGGATCGAGGTGGCCGGTGTGGAGGTGGGGGCCGTTGAGCGGATCGCCCTGGCCAAGGAGTCGAACGACCGGGCGGAGGTCACGCTCAAGATAAAAGATGGTGTCAGCATTCCTGACGACGTGATCGCCTCGGTGCGAACCAGTGGTATTATTGGCGACAAGTTCATCATGCTTAAGCCCGGTGGTTCTGATCGGCTGCTGAAGGACGGCAGCAAGATCCGCGAGACAGAATCAGCCATCGACATTGAAGAGCTGGTCAGCAAATTTATCCACGGCAACGTTGACTAGGAGCAGCAGATGAAACGGTATCTGAAAACGGCTACATTTGCACTGTCACTATGCCTGGCCACCGCCTCTCTCTCGTCCGCTGGCAGCCCTTCCAAGACGTTGCTGGTACTCGAACTGGACGAATGCATTCGCACCGCACTCAAGACAGCCCCCGAGATCGGTGAGGCCCAGGCCGACCTTGAGTTGACGCTCTCCAAGCAGCAGGAAGCAAAATCATACCGCTATCCGCAGGTCGATGTGATGGCCCTGTTTGGCCCGGCCCCCGGCGCCAAGCGCGAGGATATCTCGCCGGTCGTCAATACGGATGCCTCTTTTAGTATGCAGGACCTGACCTGGTTTACCAGCGCTGATCTCTTGATCACCCAACCACTCTGGACCTTTGGCAAGATCAGCGAGAACATGAAGGCCGCAGCCCACGGCATCGAGGTCGACAAGGCGAAAAAACAACAAAAGGCCCATGAAGTAGCGCTTGAGGTCAAGAAGTACTACTACGGTGTTCTGTTGGCCCGCGAGATGAAAGGCGTCCTGTCGGAACTGCAGGACTACATGACAGCCGGCAAGAAGAAGGTCCGCGAACTGATCGAACACGAGGTCCCCTCCGGCGACGAGATGGATCTCTACAAGATCGACGCCTATGCCGGAGCGGTCAACAAATTCATGGAGGAAGCACTCAAGGGTGAGCGGCTGGCCCTGGCAGCGCTCAAGGCCCGCATGGGGTTGGGTGCCAACGTCGAGATCGATGTCGCCACTGAGCGTCTCACCATGGACAACGATCCGGACGCCGACATCGAAACCTTCATCGAACGGGCCCGGCTGCAACGTCCCGAATTCAAGCAGCTAAAAGAAGGCCTGGCCGCCCGTACTGCCCTGGTGGATGCCGCAAAGGCCAACTACTATCCTGACCTCTTTCTGGCCGGCGTACTCTCGTGGGCCTATGCCGACAAGCGCGACCGGATCGACAACCCCTACATTTCAGACCGTTTTCAGCACGCCTACGGTGGTCTGGCCTTAGGGATGAAGTGGCACCTCGACTTCGGCATTATCGGCGCCAAGGTTGCGGCCGAGCAGGCGCAGCTGAACCGCCTGCAAAGTACCAACAGCTATGCCGAGACATTTATTCCACTGCAGATCCGCAAGGCCTGGCTGGAGATGAAGGAAGCCGAAAAGGTGGTTACCATCACCAAAGACGCCTTTACCAGTGCCAAAAAATGGGGGGCAGCCGCCTTGGCCAACTTCGATTTCGGTATCGGCAATCCCAAGGATGTCTTTGAGGCAGTCGAAGTCTACGGCAAGATGAAGGCTGACCACTATCAGGCAATTTACAACTACAAACTAGCCAAGGCCAACCTTGAATACGCTATCGGCGAACAGCCGGCTGCGTCCTACTAACCAGGCCTTTCTGGAGGTACCGAAACCATGCTCAAACGTCTTTTTGTAATCACCCTCGCCTGCCTGCTACTGGCGGGCACCGCTACAGCCAGCATAACTGCCAACGTCCAACAGACCGTTGACGAGATCATCAGGATCGTCTCCGACAAGGAGATGAAGAAGGCATCCAGTGAGCAAAAGCGGCGCAGCGCCATCAAAAAGTCGCTCAGCACCATCTTTAACCACGAAGAAATGGCCAAGCGTTCGCTGGGCAAACATTGGAACCAGCGCACCCCTGCCGAACGCAAGCAGTTTGTTGACCTGTTCGCCTCGTTGCTGGAGAATTCCTACGCCAGCAAGATCGAATCCTATAACAACGAAAAGGTGGTCTACACCAAAGAGCTGATCGACGGCGACTATGCTGAGGTCAAATCCAAGATCATCAATCAGAAACAGGATGAGTTTACCGTTGACTACCGTCTGCTGAAGGAGTCCGGTGGCAAATGGATGGTCTACGATGTGGTGATTGAAGGGGTCAGCCTGGTATCCAACTACCGCACCCAGTTCAACAAGATCATCTCGGCCAACGGCTACCCTACGCTGGTCAACAAGCTGCAGACCAAAAGCAACGAAGTTAAAATGCAGTAAGCTGTGCATCAATAGTGCTTGACAGTGGAAAACGGCTATGCTACAGGGACGCAGCAATAAGTTTCGGACGTGTATGCAGCACTCTCACGTAGCACCCGCTGGATGTAGCCTGCCTTGGCGAATCTCCTGCACCGGTTCCGGAAACTTAGGCATCGACAGTATCCGGCACGACCGGTAACCCACGAAGGAGGAAGTAAAGATGGCTCAAGGCAAGGTCAAGTGGTTCAATGACACCAAGGGGTTCGGCTTCATCGAGCAGGAGGGTGGCGAAGACGTATTCGTACACTTCTCCGCTATCCAGAGCGAAGGCTTCAAATCTCTGGCTGAGGGTGAGACCGTTAGCTTCGACATCGTACAGGGCCCCAAAGGCCTGCAGGCAGCCAACGTCCTCAAGACAAAGTAGTCCTTTGTTGGCCGCAGACCACACACGCCCCGCTGAGTAATCAGCGGGGCGTTCTTTTATGCTGGTACTTTCTGTGTTGCTGCCTCACTGTCCCACCAGGCGTGTGCGAAAGATCCAGCCGATCCAGCAGATCAGACCGCCCCATCTCCTGCAGTCCCTTGCGAACCCGTGCTTGTTCTTCCGGCAGATGCAACAACAGCAGCCCTTTTTGAATTCTCCGCTCCCGGTCCCCCCGCGGCACATAGACCGCCTTGCCGTTTGCCGGATCAATTCCGGTATAGTACATACAACTGGCTGCAGTACCTGGTGTCGGCGTAAATTCCTGCACCTGCTCAACCTGCAGCCGTAAACGCCGTAACGCCAATGCCAGCTCGACCATCGTGTCGACCGTGCAGCCGGGATGCCCTGCCATCAGGTACGGCACCACACCCTGGCGCTTTCCCACCTTGCTACTTTCGTCGCGGAACCTGGCCAGAAAACGCTCAAACACCGCAGCATCGGGCTTGCGCATCAGTGCGGTCACCTTGAGCGCCAGATGTTCCGGCGCCACCTTCAACAAGCCGCCCACATGGTGCGCCACCAACTCCCTGAAGTAGTCAGGCTGCCGCTCCAGCAGATCATAGCGGATTCCTGAGGAAACCACGACTTGGCGCACACCCGGCATGCTGCGTATCTTCCGCAGCATGCCTACTGCCGGTGCGTCGCTGCACTGTAGGTTCGGGCAGATAGCAGGGTAGATACAACTGGGACGACGACAATTATGGCCTCTGTCCGGCGCCTTGCAGACAAGCCCGTACATGTTGGCTGTCGGCCCGCCCAGATCGCTGATCTGCCCCTTGAACCAACCTTTGGCAACCAGCCGCACCACCTCCTGCTGCACCGATGTTGCGCTGCGAGACTGGATAACCTTGCCCTGGTGCATGGTGATGGCGCAGAAGGAGCAGCCGCCAAAGCAGCCGCGGTGGGTGGTAATGGAACACTTGATCTGCTCAAAGGCGGGAATCTGTTCTTTGTAACGGGGATGGGGTTCCCGACTGAAGGGCAGGGCATAGAGGGCATCCAGCTCCTTCGGGCTGAGCGGCAGGGACGGCGGGTTACAGACCACCTGACGATCACCGCATGCCTGCACCAGCTGCTGGCCACAGTAGGGGTTCTGTTCCTGCTCCATAAGCCGGTGAGCATCGGCAAAGGTTGCCTTGTCTGCTGCCAGCTGCTCCCACGACGGAAGCGACAGGCAGTCTTCGCATACCTCACGGCCGACAAAGCAGCTTCCCCGCAGATCACGGATGTCGCTAAACGATTCACCGCTCTGCAAGCGTTTGGCCAGCTCCAGCAGCGACCGTTCCCCCATGCCGTAGATTAGCAGATCGGCCTTGGCATCCAGCAGGATCGAACGTCGCAGCTTGTCTTCCCAGAAATCATAGTGCGCCAGGCGCCGCAGCGAGGTCTCAATACCACCCAGCACTACCGGCACATCCTTGTAGGCCTCTTTCAGGCGCGAGGTATAGATGATGCTGGCCCGATTAGGGCGGCCACCGTGGCGATTGCCTGGCGTATAGGCATCGTCGTGACGCAGTTTTTTTTGCGGAGTATAGTGGGCCACCATCGAATCCATGGCCCCGGCAGAGACACCGAAAAACAGACGCGGCCGCCCCAAGGCCATGAACGCTTCCTTGGAACGCCAATCCGGCTGAGGGATGATCCCGACCCGAAAGCCGTGGACCTCCAGCCAGCGGCCCAATAGCGGCACGCCAAAGGCCGGGTGGTCGATATAGGCATCGCCGCTGACCAGAATGATGTCCAACGTATCCCAGCCGCGGCGACGGGCTTCTTCAAGGGTTGTGGGGAGATGGTGGCTCAAGGGTAAAGGGCCAGCCCTTCCAGGCCCTGTGTCTCCGGAAAACCACAGAGCAGGTTCATGTTCTGGACCGCCTGACCGGAGGCTCCCTTGACCAGGTTGTCAATGGCTGAGACCACAATCACCCGGTTGGTTCTGCTGTCAACAGTTACACCGATGTCGCAGAAATTGGAGCCCCGCACGAAGGCGGTGCAGGGCAACTGTCCCTTGGACAAGGGCCGTACGAACGGCTCGTCCCGATAAGCAGCAGCATACAGGGCCACCAGCTCATCAGTGGTGACCGCCCGTGTGGGCGTAGCGTAGATGGTGGACAGGATACCGCGGTCCATCGGCACCAGATGCGGGGTAAAGGTTATGGTCACCGGTTGCCCGGCCAGCTCAGACAGCTCCTGCTCGATCTCAGGCGTATGCCGGTGCAGGCCGCCCACGCCGTAGGCCTTGAAGCCCTCGTTGACCTCGCAGTACAGCGAATCCACCTTGGCCGCCCGTCCGGCGCCACTGACACCTGATCCGGAATCGGCGATGATGGTGGCCGGATCGATCAGACCGGCGTCCAGCAGTGGTTTTAGACCCAGGATGATGCTGGTGGGGTAACAGCCGGGGTTGGCCACCAGGCAGGCAGGCCTGATCGTTTCACGCCGCAGCTCGGGCAGGCCGTACACGGCAGCCTGCAACAATTCAGGATTCTTATGAGCTTCGTACCAGGCGCCATACACGGCTGGATCATGCAGCCGATAGTCGGCCGACAGATCGATTACCTTCCGACCGGCCTCCAGAAAGGCCGGCACCACTGCCATGGCGGCCTGGTGCGGCAGGGCTGTAAAGATCAGCTCAGCTTTGGCGGCGATGGTTGCCGGATCAAGCGGTTCAAGCAACAGATCGCAGCGCCCCCGCAAGGTCGGAAACAGGTCCGAGATCGGCCTGCCGGCACTCTGCTCCGAGGTAACACTGGTGATCGTAACCTCCGGGTGCCGGTCCAGCAGCCTGATAAGCTCAAGCCCGGTGTAACCGCTTGCACCAACAATTGCGACGGTGATCATAGAGCCTCCAGAAATGGCGAAAGGGAACGCCCTGGCGGGCCCTCCCTTTCAACCGTGCTTGATGTCGTTCTACCGGCGAAAAATTAACGCTTGGAGAACTGGAAGCGGGCGCGGGCTGCTCGGCGACCGTACTTCTTACGCTCCTTGACGCGCGAATCACGAGTGATGAAGCCTGCCTTCTTCAGGTTGGCCCGCAGCTCGGGATCGGCTTCCAGCAGCGCCTTGGTGATGCCGTGCTTGATGGCACCGGCCTGGCCGGAGTCACCACCGCCACAGACGTTGACGAAGATGTCGAACTTGCCGACGTTTTCGGTCAGTTCCAGCGGCTGACGCACCACCATCTTGGAGGTCTCGCGACCGAAGTACTCATCCAGGGTTTTGTTGTTGACCACAATCCGGCCTGCGCCGGGCTTGAGCCACACACGGGCAATGGAGCTCTTCCGCTTGCCGGTACCGTAAAAACTGACAGCTGCCATGATACTATCTCCTCGAAAACGTAAACGTTAAACCGTTGATTACAGGGTCAGCGCCTTGGGCTGCTGAGCCTCATGGGGGTGAGCGGAGCCGGTATAGACCTTGAGCTTCTTCAGCATGTGGCGGGCCAGCTTGTTCTTGGGCAACATACCCTTGACCGCCTTGCGGATCACCTCTTCCGGCTTCTTGGCCAGCATCTCACCGGCAGTGGCCTCTTTCAGGCCGCCAGGGAAACCGGTATGCCGGTAGTACACCTTACCGGCCAGCTTGTTGCCGGTCAGGGCAATCTTGTCGGCATTCAGCACGATCACAAAGTCACCGGTATCGACACTGGGGGTAAAGATCGGCTTATGCTTGCCGCGCAACACATTGGCAATCTGGGTGGCCAGGCGACCCAGCACGACATTTTCCGCATCCACCACGAACCACTGATGGGTAACTTGCTCTTTTTTTGCAACTTCGGTTTTCATTGCGATCCTCACACCGACCCATGACTTTTGGGCCGAATTGGTTGTACGAAGAGGTGCACATTACGACAGCCTCCCCTGGGGTGTCAAGCAAAAAATACTCTGGCTACCCTGAACAGAGTTGCCAGTAATCGCCCTTTTATGCTAGAGAGAATAGCTTGCTGACCTGAATTGGGGCAGGATAGAGCCCCGGAAGAGGACAACCAGACCACTATGAGCATCACCCGCGCCGAGATTGAACATGTCGCCCGCCTGGCCCGCCTGACGCTGAGCGACAGCGAGCAGGAACTCTTTGCCAGCCAGATGTCCGCCATCTTGAGCTATGTGGAGACCCTAAACGAATTGAACACCGACGGCATTCTGCCCACCGCCCACGCCGTGCCGATGGAGAACGCCTTCCGCCCCGATGTCGTGCAAGCCTCCATAGGCATCGACAAGGCACTGCACAACGCACCCGACCGGGTTGAGACCTTTTTCCAGGTCCCCCCGGTGATCGAATAGAACAGGACGCGCACCATGGAACTGCATACCCTGACCATCCATCAACTGCACCAACAGCTCAAGAACCGCACGGTTTCCTCTGTGGAAGCGACCAAGGCGCTGTTGACACGGATCGAGGCAACTGATAGCCGGATCAATGCCTTCATCACCGTGGCTGCCGACCAGGCCCTGGCAGCTGCCGAAGCCGCCGACCAACGGATTGCCAACGGCGATTGCCAGCTGCTGACCGGCATTCCCCTGGCCCTGAAGGACATCTTCCTGACCGAAGGGGTGCGCACCACCTGCGCCTCCCGGATACTGGAAAACTTCATCGCCCCCTACGACGCCACCGCCTGGGCCCGCCTGAAGAGTCAAGGAGCCGTATTGCTCGGCAAACTGAACCAGGACGAGTTTGCCATGGGCTCATCCAGCGAAAACAGCGCCTTTGGCCCCACCCGCAACCCCTGGGACACCGACCGCATCCCCGGCGGTTCCTCTGGTGGCTCGGCCGCGGCCGTTGCAGCCCAGCAGGCCATCGCCACCCTGGGCACCGACACCGGCGGCTCGATCCGTCAGCCAGCCGCCCACTGTGGCTGCGTCGGCCTCAAACCGACCTACGGCCGGGTGTCCCGCTATGGCGTGATCGCCTACGCCTCGTCCCTGGACCAGGTCGGTCCGGTTACCCACGACGTGACCGATGCGGCCCTGCTGTTGCAGACCATCGCCGGTCACGACCCCAAGGACTCCACCAGCATCGACCAGCCGGTACCGGATTACCGCGCCAGCCTTACAAACGACGTCAAGGGCCTCACCATCGGCCTGCCCAAAGAATATTTTATCGAAGGGCTCGATCCGGACGTGCAGGCATCCATGGACAACGCCATCGCCCACCTGAAGTCACAGGGGGCCGAGTTCCGCGAGATCTCCTTGCCCCACACCAGCTATGCCGTGGCCTGCTACTACCTGATCGCCACCGCCGAGGCCAGCTCAAACCTGGCCCGCTACGAAGGGGTCCGCTTCGGCCATCGCGCCAAGGACAGCCAGGGACTGATCGAGATGATGATGCAATCGCGGGCCGAAGGGTTCGGTGCCGAGGTTAAGCGCCGCATCATGCTGGGCACTTACGCCCTCTCCTCCGGCTACTACGACGCCTACTACCTGAAGGCACAGAAGGTGCGCACCCTGATTCAGCGTGACTTCAGCGAGGCCTTCAAGCAGGTCGATGTTCTGCTGACACCGGTAACCCCCACCCCAGCCTTCAGGATCGGCGAAAAGACCGCCGACCCGTTGCAGATGTACCTGTCCGACATCTTTACCATCCCGGTCAACCTGGCCGGCATCTGCGGCATCTCGCTACCGGCCCGGCCGGCCTCAAACGGCCTGCCGATCGGCCTGCAACTGATCGGTCGCCCCTTTGGCGAAGAGACGATCCTGCGGGCGGCCTACAGCTTCGAACAAACCACCGACTGGCACAGACAGAAGGCAGCACTATGAGATTCCAACCCGTTATCGGCCTTGAGGTCCACGTCCAACTCAACACCCAGAGCAAGATCTTCTGCGGCTGCTCCACCCGATTCGGCGCCGAGCCGAACCAGAACACCTGCCCGGTTTGCCTGGGACTGCCCGGCGCCCTGCCGGTACTGAACCGACAGGTGGTTGAAGCAGCCATCATGGCCGGCCTGGCCACCAACTGCTCCATCGCCCACCGCAGCATCTTTGCCCGCAAAAACTATTTCTACCCCGACCTGCCCAAGGGCTACCAGATCAGCCAGTTCGAGCAGCCGATCTGCGAAAAGGGCTGGCTGGAGATACAACTGGAGGGCCAAGCCCCCAAACGGATCGGCATCACCCGTATCCATATGGAAGAGGATGCCGGCAAACTGGTGCATGGGCTGGGCAGCGGCTCCGGGGTCGACCTGAACCGGGCCGGCACACCACTGCTTGAGGTGGTCTCCGAGCCGGATTTCCGCTCCGCTGACGAGGCGGTGGCCTACCTGAAGCAGCTGCATCAGATCGTGACCTACCTCGGCATCTGTGACGGCAACATGGAGGAGGGGTCGTTTCGCTGCGACGCCAACGTCTCGGTGATGCCGGTCGGTTCCGCCACCTTCGGCACCCGGGCCGAGATCAAGAACGTCAACTCCTTCAAGTTCGTCAAGGCCGCCATCGAGTACGAGATCAACCGTCAGATCGACCTGATCGAGGACGGCGGCAGGGTAGTGCAGGAGACCCGCCTGTTCGATCCCAACTCCGGCAGCACCCGTTCGATGCGGGGCAAGGAAGAGGCCCACGACTACCGTTATTTTCCCGATCCCGACCTGGTGCCGCTGGTGATCTCCGCCGACTGGGTGGAGCGCACCGAAAAGGAGCTGCCGGAACTGCCGGCCATCAAGCGGCAGCGTTTCATCACCCAGTTCGGCCTGTCGGAGTACGATGCCGAGGTATTGACCGCCGCCCGCTCACTGGCGAACTATTTTGAAGAGACCGCCGCCTTTGCCCACAATCCCAAGGCTGCCGCCAACTGGGTGATGGGCGAGGTAACCCGCGCCTTGAACGACAATGGCCTGACGATCGACAGCTGCCCGGTGGCGCCCCGCCGCCTGGCTGATCTGCTGCACCTGATCGACAAGGGGACCGTCTCCAATAACATCGCAAAAAAGGTCTTCGAACTGATGTGGCAGAGCGACAAGGAACCGGCCGCCATCGTTGAAGAGCAGGGCATGGCCCAGGTCTCCGACAGCGGCGCCATCGAGGCGGCCATTGATCAGATCCTGGCTGCCAACCAGTGCCAAGTTGAGGAGTTCCGCAGCGGCAAGGACAAGGTCTTTGGCTTCTTTGTGGGCCAAGTGATGAAGGCCATGAAGGGCAAGGCCAACCCGGCAGTGGTCAATGATCTGCTACTCAAGAAACTGAAAGCGTAAGGGGTACCATCCATGGGACGACTGCTTGCTATTCTGCTCTCCCTCTGCTGCCTGACCAGCCCTGCCCTGGCCGCCCAAGCCACCCTGACCGAGGTGGTGGCCACCCTCGAGGCAGGCTATGCCGACTTGCGGGATCTGCAGGCCAGTTTTTCCCAGACCACCACCCTGGCCGGCTTTCCCAAACCCCAGAAGGGTCATGGCACCCTGGCCCTGCGCCGCCCACATGGTGCGGCCGCCCAGTTCCGCTTTGATTATGCCGTACCGCAACAGGTGATTGTCTCCAACGGCAAGCAGGTCTGGTTCTACCAACCGGAGAACCGACAGGTGCTGGTCAGTTCCCTGGAGGGGATGTTCGCGGGCGGCAACGGCATTGCCCTGGCCTACCTGACCGGCCTGGGTAACGTGGCCAAAGACTTTACCGCCAGCCTGGCCAAGCAGCCACAGGACAAGCGGGGCAATTACCAACTGGAACTGACCCCCAAAAGGCCGACCCCGACCCTGGCCAAGCTGCGCCTGACCATTGACGGCACTGCCGTCAGTCGCTACCAGGCCGAGAAGAGCCTGAACAACAGCTTTCCGATTGTAGCCTCGGTGGTGGTGGATGGTGTCGGCAATCAGACCCGCATCGACTACAGCCGCATCAAGGTTAACAGCGGCCTTTCAACCGCCCGATTCACCTTCAAAGTGCCGCAAGGCGTCGAGATCATCAAACCGTAGGAGGAACGCAGATGCCGTCGTTTGACATCGTATCCAAGGTAGACATGCAGGAGGTCGACAACGCCGTCCACCAGGCCATCAAAGAGATCGGCCAACGTTACGACTTCAAGGGGTCCAAGAGCGAGATCAGCCAGGAGAAGGACAGTATCAAGGTACTGGCCGACGATGATTACAAGCTCAAAGCGGTGATCGACGTACTGCAGTCAAAGTTTCTCAAGCGCAACATCTCGATCAAGGCACTGCAGTACGGCAAGGCTGAAGCAGCCTCCGGCGGCATGCTGCGCCAAATCATCACCGTCCAGCAGGGTATCTCCAAGGAAAAGGGCAAAGAACTGATTGCCGTGATCAAGGAGAGCAAGCTCAAGGTGCAGGCCCAGATTCAGGATGACCAAGTCAGGGTAACCGGCAAAAACCGCGACGACCTGCAGGAAACCATCCAATTGCTCAAGGGCAAGGATCTGGGTGTAGAGATGCAGTTCACCAACTTCAGGGATTAGGAGGCCAGGGTGGCCGACGCAAAGCAAAAAGTAAGCATGGTCAGCCTGGGCTGCCCCAAAAACCTGGTGGATGCCGAGGTGATGTTGGGTGTTTTGGCCAAGCAGGGCTATGAGATCACCACCGACGAGCACCAGGCCGACGTGATCATCGTCAACACCTGCGCCTTCATCAAGGAGGCCCGTGAGGAAAGCGTGGACGCCATCCTTGACCTGGCGGACCGCAAACATGAAGGTTCCTGCCATACCCTGATTGTGGCCGGCTGCATGCCCCAGCGTTATCAGGAAGAGCTGGCCAAGGAGCTGCCCGAGGTGGACATCTTCATCGGCACCGGCGACTACCCGCGGGTGGCCGAGATCCTGGCCGAACACCAGGCCCAGGAGGGACAGCTCAAATACGTCGGCGACCCCAACTATATCTACGACGAGACCCTGCCGCGACTCAACTCGTCGCCAGGCTGGTACGCCTACCTGAAGATCGGCGAAGGTTGCTCCAACTGCTGCACCTACTGCGTGATCCCCTCCATTCGCGGCGGTTACCGCTCCCGCCCTCTGGAGGCGCTGGTGAGTGAAGCCAAACGCCTCGTTGCCGGCGGCGTGCGCGAAATCATCCTGGTCTCCCAGGATATTACCCGCTATGGCAGCGACCTGACCGATGACACCAGCCTTTCAGACCTGATCCGCAGCCTGGCAAAGATCGAGGACCTGAAGTGGATTCGTCTGCTGTACGCCTACCCGGATGGCATCGATGAGCAGTTGATTGAACTGCTCAAAACCGAGCCTAAGTTGTGCAAATACCTGGACATCCCGATCCAGCATATCAGCGACGGCGTCCTGGCCCGGATGAACCGCCGCTCCACCTCCGAGCAAATCCGCACCCTGGTGGAACGCCTGCGCTCTGAAATTCCCGAGATCGCCCTGCGCACCTCGCTGATCGTCGGCTTCCCCGGCGAGACCGTGGACGACTTCATGGAGCTGACCCGCTTCGTGGAGCAGGCCAGGTTCGACCGGCTGGGTGTGTTCTGCTACTCGAAGGAGGATGGCACCCCGGCCGCCGAGATGCCGGATCAGGTCTCAGAACGGGTAAAAAAGGAGCGCTACCGCAAGCTGATGAAGGTACAAGCCCGGCTTTCTTTCCGTCGTAATCGGGCCCATGTGGGGCAGGTGGAACAGGTGATTGTCGAGGGTTACAGCGAGGAGACCGAGCTGTTGCTGAAAGGTCGCACGTCACACCAGGCGCCGGACATCGATGGCCAGGTCTACATCACCTCCGGCCAGGCCAACGTCGGCGACATCGTCGCCTGCCGGATCACCGATTCATCAGACTACGACCTGATCGCCGAGATGGTGGAGGGGTAGAGCGTTGCAACTCGACCAGTGGTTCTGCTCTGCTAGCACCAGTGCGGCGCTATCTCTGATTAATCATCGCCTGCCGCACGAGCCCGACCCGCCTGCGGCCACCGTAGCAGTGGATATAAAAACGTTTATCTGGATTGCGTCTCAGGATCTGCATTACGGCACTTACCTGCTTCTGGTTGCTAACGTCATGCAAATGCAGTGAGCTCATCGGCACCTTGTACAGCTTGAGTCCAAACGGAGCTGCGTTCTTTTCCTCCAACGCCTGCAACATCCGCTCTGGCGGCAGAGTATCGTCCAGCAGGCTGATCACGGCAACCACCCCTCGCAGTTTGAGGACCTGCAGTTCTTGACGATGTGGGTAGGGGCCAAGCGCAACAGCCGGACTTAGTTGTTGTACCGGCGCCCGGGTTAGATCATGGCACACCCCAAGCAGTTGCAGCTTTGGTGACAGACTGCACAGGATGACCGCCACCATGCCAAACAGCGCGACGCCTGTCAAAAACAAACGGGGCAGCACGTAAGCTGTTTTTTTAATAGGCCGCTTTACGATTTTCATTATTCATCTCGTGCCGTTTAGGCTTACCCCAGCTTGAACGCCAAAATGTAACCGTTGCGATCAACCGTTCCACAGCGATAAGCTGCCGGTAGCCGGCAAACTCAAACAATCCCGCCACTGACAGTATCATCAAATCCTTGACCCGGGCATAGCGCCGAAAGACAACATTATCGAGCAGCAGCCCCCCCAGGTTGAGCCATGCGCCCCACAACACTGCAAGCGACAGAAAGAGCAGAGCAAATTCACAGTTAACCAGCTCAAAGTAAAAAAACAGCACGAAACCCGCGTAGCCGACAAACTCTATGGCCGGACCAAAAGCCTCAAAGAGAAGGAAGTAGGGCAACGCCACCAGGCCGACCAGACCATAACGAGGATTTCCCATCATGCTCCGGTTGTACAGAAGGGTTTCCACCAACCCCCGGTGCCAACGATTACGCTGCACCAACAACGAATGCCAGTCCGCCGGTGCTTGAGTCCAGCAGACCGCATCAGGAAGAAAACAGACCCGGTACGGCATCTTCTGGTCACAACAATAACGATGTAACCGCACCACCAGATCCATATCTTCACCGACGGTTTTGCGATAACCGTTGATAGCCATCACCACATCCTTGCGAAAGACCCCGAAGGCGCCAGAAATAATCAACAGCCCATTCAGGGCACTCCACGAGCTGCGCCCCACCAAAAAACCGCGCAAGTATTCGATGGCCTGAAACCGTTCTACCCACTTGCCCGGCGCATGAACATCCGTCACCTTGCCATTGGTCAAATTACAGCCGTTAAGAATCCTTACCACACCTCCGGTGGCAACCACACGACGGTCCTGCACAAACATTTTGGCGGCACGCATCAGGGCGTTTGGCTCAAGGATTGAATCAGCATCTACACAGCAGAAGAGCGGATAGCGCGAGGCATTCAAGCCTGCATTCAAGGCATCGGATTTACCACCATTACGCTTGTCAATCACCCGAAGCTGGTCGCTCATCAGCGAAACATATTCGTGCACTACCGGCTCGTGTTCCAAGCGGGCCTGAAACGGTCGTGGCACTGGCACCAGTCGAAAAGCTTCAATTAAACGCTGCAGAGTCCTGTCGTTTGAGCCATCATTCACCACCACCAGTTCGTACTCAGGATATTTGAGTCCCAACAGCAAGGAAATCGAGGTGATGATCGAAAGTTCCTCGTTGTAGGCTGGCACGATAATAGAGATCGGCCGATAGTAGGAACCGACCACCAGGTTATTAATATGATGATGGCTCGCAAGGGTCAGTTGCCGCGGAATAGTGATCAGTGCTAATAGGGTAAAAAAAGAGTAATAGCTGTTTATGGCAATAAAAAAACCTAGTGTCAGCAGCTGCCACATCAAAAGCAGGAGTATAAAGGTATCCAGCATACCTCAATACTCCCGGAGCATATAGAAAGAAATATCACGTACGAAACGATCCTGGCTTGCGAGTCCCGACTCTTCCAGCAGTGCTCGTCCTTCTGCACCAAAGGCAACAAGCGCCGATGCGGCGTTCATTCGCACCTGATAGCTGGCGTCCCCCAGCAGCTCAAAGAGTCGACGATATGCGCCTGAAACAGACACAGCCGCCCGGGCCGCCACGGCGCGGACACGCCAATCAGCGTGTCCCAGCGCCGGCAGGATCAGCCTGCCATCCGGATCGCCCCCCATTTCGCCAAGAGCGCGTAAACAGCTGATAACACAGCCTGGATCATGCTGTGCATACTGGAAATAATTGACAATCGCCGGTGAAGCCAACAGAAAACGGCATCCACCACATGCCTCAATCAAGTCCCGTTTGAAAATGGCGGGTACCAGCTCACTACACAGCATCTGTTCACAAAGCAACGCCGCTTCACTGCTGAGATTTTGCATCAGCAAGCTTTCCAGCAGGTTTTGAAAAAGATGTTCGTTGAATTTTGAGGAGATGACCGGTTGCCTCCCCAGATGCGACATAATCAACTTCAGATCGCTAGGTTCTCCTACGAGGCTGATCGACCAGAGCAGTTTTGTCACCACATGCAGATCCTGCTCTCTCAAGAGGTGGGCTCGCAAAACAGGGAGATTTTCCGGTAGCCGCAACAGTCCTAATCTTTCAACGCTCTCCAAACGCGGCCTCCAAAAACGGGACTGCAATTGCGGCACCAAATGTTCCGAAACCTTCAAGCGGCGGGACAATTGCTGCAGCGACATGCGTCGCTCCGCGAGCGTTCCTTCCTCAAGATAGATCAAGACATCTGCCAACACCTTCCATTCCCAGGACTTACTGGGCAGAGAAAAATCACATGTGACATCGCCAAGACAGCTGAGACAATCCGCAAGATACCGGCTTTTGCACTGAAGCTGTCGCTGCTCCTGACGCTCCAGTAAAAATTTGTGAACAACCATGATCATCCAGAGTATGACAATCGCCCCCCCTAAAAAATAGGTGATTGCCAGCAGGAACTGTCGGCCATGCATCTGCACAAAAAGCTGATAGACATATTCGTTCACAGCTACCACCATCGCCTGATGAACAGACCGCCGCCTGTTTTTTCATACAAATGTTCACGGTTTTCATAAAACAATTCAGCCCCCATGCTTACTAGCGGGGTAACGCGATACTCTGACTCAACGCGACCCCCAATAGTAAAAAAACGCTCAAGGTCACGGGCATCCCCCAACCGCTCACCGGTTTCACCGATTGTTACACCCAGCTTTGAACTTACACGGTATGTCGGCTGCCACATCACACTGGTATGGGATGAAACGGTGCCATTTTCGACAACGACATGCAGCTGCTCGGCAAGGGACCAACCATTCGGCAAATACCAGCTAAGGCGAGGGGTAACAAGGTGTACAGCTTCATCGGCAAAGGCAAGCCGGGTTCCTCCCAAGGCTAACTCCCAGCTGCCAACAGCCTGGCCCAACTCTGCTTTAAGTGCATAATGCGGCAAAAAAGACGCACTAGGAGCAAAAAAACCTGCCACCATCAACGTCCTGCGCCGGTCCTCACTCAAGTTGATGTAGAGCTCTCCACCGAGCTGCGCGTCGTGTTCACCATACCGCGAGACCCAACCTCCCTGCAGCACCGTGGTCAAACCTGGCATTCGATAGGTTAAGGCAAGATCGAGCTGCTTTTCCAGGGGCATACCCCGTGAATCATCCGCAAACAGCATTCCCAGGCGAACATTATGCTGCCGCAGTCGATAAGGCAAAGCAGGTTCAGCGAGCTCCAAATCAACCTGCTCCTGTTGGGCCAGAGATTCGAAAAAGCTGCGAGCACCGTTTAGATCACCTGCCAAAAGCAGCTGCTCAAGTTCTTGCTGCTGCTTTTGGCGTCTCATCCGTTCCATCGCCAGCACTAGCTCGTCACGCAGTGCAACCGAGTCTGAACGCCGCTGCCAGTCCGCCGGCAGTTTGCGAAGTTGCTCCAGTGCATCGGCCTGCCTGCCGCTTGCACCAAGCGACCGAATCGACATTAACACCAGATCACTGTCGTCGGCATACTGGCTGCGTAGCCTGCTGAAGGTCCGGTAGGCTGCATCTGCCTCGCCTGATTTAAGCTGCAGTAATCCAAGACGCCGACAACTCTCGTACGGCTCCCGCCCCTGGCAGCAGAGCTGCTCAAGTACAACTAATGCACGTGAAGTTTCGCCCGCACGTTCCCACGATGTTGCTTGTTCAAGCTGCATGAACGTTTCCACCCGCTCCAACAGACGAGAAAGCTCATGATCGTGACGCTGAGCCAATGAACATCGCAGATAAACAAAAGCCGCGTCATACTGTTTCTGCCACGCCGCCAGCCGCCCAATAAATGCAGCTACTTCTGGGTTATTCGGGTAGTGTTGCTCCAACTGCCGCAAGACCATTTCTGCTTCTGCATACCGCCCCTCGCCACTAAGTTGTCGCACCTGTGCAATCGCTTGCTCATAGTCAAGCGGAACCTCAGCAGCATGGCTCGCTACGCAGACTATCAACATGGCGCCAAGACAAGCTGTTAGAAAATAAGATCTCATTGAGTACGTTCCAACACTTCTAGACTGTGCAGCACCCAGCCGTTAAACGAGGTGAACGGAGGTCGCTGCCTAAGCAATGCAGACAATAATTCGGGTGCACCGGCCAGAGAGAGCGTATCGCCCTTCACCTGATAACTGTTAATAACGCGCCAACGGCGTCCAGCAAGTTCTAGATCACTCTTCTCGCCCTCAGCAGCCGCTCGCAATACGAGATGCTCTTCGTCTGCCAACGGCGTGAGTTCGATTCCGAGCCAGACCGGCTTATCGACCCATTCAGCGGCGGCAAGAATCGGCGTACTGATCTGAACCACCTCGTCATAGTCACGGCGGTAGGCCATGACCACCACCTCATCGACGCGCTGCAAGACTTCCTGTGCCAAGTCACGTCCAGCTGTAGCTACCTGGGCAAACCAGAACGGAATTGCTGCCGACAGGGGCAAACCTGGCCCTGCCTGCCGCCTAGCCTCGTCAAACAGGGCAAGATAGGCGGCAATATGTCGAGCCTTATTAAGAGAAAAGTCTTTTTGCAAATATGGTTCAACATCCAACTGAAAACCGCTGAACGCAAGATGCGGATGTTCTCGGTTGAAGGCAGCTACAGAGGCTATCCGTTTAAGCATCGAAGAACTTTGCATATGTCCATCCGGCGCGCCATCCAAAGCATAAACGGCAACACCGGCAGCTCGCGCTAGTCTCAGAAATGGCGCATAACGCGGCAGGTAATCGTCAACCTGAAGATAGAGACGGGTGATTGCATGTCGCTGCAGCTTTTCCAGAACAACCGCTTCATGACCGATCACCTGTCGTACATCCCACAGCCAGGCAGCGCGCCCGGCCCGCTGAGCAGAAACAAGTGAACGCTGCAGGGTAATCCCCTGCAGCTCAAGACTGCCGGCAGCACTTTTCAGACGTAAAACGAAATAACGACACCGTGCACGATCAAACGAGACGGGCAACTGCTGCAGACTGAAACGTTGACTGCCTGCACTGCGGGTCAAAGGCCTCAACACGTGATTGTCCTGCCGCTGCGCAAGCCGGTCATCGGCAACAGATAGCTGCCAATCCCCCTGCCAGGTGCCGTGTAAGGTTAGCTCATGATACGGGAGAAGATTTACTACATCAGCCCTGGACGCAAGCTGCAATATCAGACCACCGGCACCTTTGCCTTTTTGAAATCGCCCTCCTCCCAGGGCTTTAAGTGACCCATAGGGTTTCGCCCCAATTATCGGCAAAGACCGTTCGGGCAGCTGCAATCGGGAATTTGAAGGTTCTGCCTGTGAGGCATAGTATTCGAGATGTGACAACTGACCACTAACTCGCACAACCTCAAGGCGGTCGGCCACGGCAACAAGGTCGTTGTCAGCCAAACGCTTAACCGCCGACCAATCGGTGGCAGTTACTGATGTTGCTATAAAAACAAAGCCAACACACAACGCAGCCCATTCAAATCGTTTAACGCGCACCACCGCACCTCATTCTTCTCAACCTTCAAAATTTTTAATAATTACATAAAATTTCTATATTTCAAGCGCTCAAACAAGATTTATCTCCACGTTCTTCGTCCAGCCCTTGCCCCTGCACAAACCACACCCGGCGTCAGGCCTTTATTCTTGACAGCCCCACTATTATCTGCTAGAAGGTGGCCCCTTCATACACGACCACATCAGTTCGGAGCTGTCATGGCAACCAAAACCACAAAAAAAGCGGCCCCAGCGGCCAAGGTGACTGCCCCAGCCAAAAGCGCAGCCTCTGCGAAGAAAAGCGCTGCGACCAAGAGCACAGATACACCGGCAAAGGTCTCCGCCAAGGCACCTGTAAAGCCCACGACACCCGCGACACCGAAGACTGCAGCCAAGTCGGCCACACCCGCCCCCAAGGCCGCAGCAAAAAAACAGCCGGCACCTGCGGTTGAGAAGTCTACGCCGGCCAAGCCTCACAAGTGGGATGAAATCCGCCAGCAACTGCTGCAGCTGAAGGAAGCCACACTGCGTGAAATCTCACGCTCGATCAAGAGTGGTTCCGAGGCCAAGGTGGGCGAAGAGACTACCGGCGACATCTACGATCAGGCCTCTTCGGAGCGTGACCGTGAGCTGGAACTGATCTTGAGCGACCGGGAACGCCAAAAGGTGCATAACATCGACGATGCACTGCTGCGGATGAAGGAAGGCGAATACGGCATCTGTGAAGAGTGTGACGAGGAGATCCCCTTGGGGCGGCTGAAGGCGATGCCGTTCACCCGTCACTGCGTCAAATGCAAGTCTGACCTGGAGCGCCTGCAGGCCCAGACCCGTCGTTTTGAGGAAGATCGGGCTTACCGCGAGATCCCGTTGGGTGACGAGGAGGAGGCCTAGTCCTTCTGCGCACGGCCTCTCAGCAAACGTAATAGCAGACTGCGCCTGACCACCAACGCCTGGTGGGGACAAAGTTCGCGGCAACACCAGCACCGAATGCAACGCCCTGAATCAACCTTCAGGGCGTTTTTCGTTATGCTGATCGCACGGGGTGGGCAGGCATCGCGACAGACACCGCACAACACACATAGCTGCTGATCGGCCGCCGGCAGCGGGGTTAACTGATTGCGCAGCAGGTCTTTGACAAACCCGGGCAGACCGAACTGGACATCCAGCCCCCCTGGCAGCCTGAATGGCGGTTCAGCCGTCTCGAGCGGCTCCCCCAGCAATTCAATCTCTTCCCAATGCGCACCGGGCAGTTTGCGCCGACGGGCCTCCTGCTCAACCGGCAGCAGCTCGGCCGGTATGCCGGCCAGGCGCCCGACCACCAGATCAACCGCCACCAGATTTGCACCAGCTAATAGCCAGCCCAGTTGGCGCGGCGTGCCGCTACTGGGTCCGTCCCCCTCCATCGCACAGATGCCGTCAACGATGGTCAGGGCCACCGGCCGCGCTTGGGCAATCTCCAGTAGCAGACCGGCGAAAAGCTCCTTGGAACGGCCCGCTGTCAGATGTAAGCCCGCCTTTGCGCTACCCACCACCGTACCGTACAGGTTCTTCACCCCGCAGGTCAGGGTCATCATCTCGTGGGTCTTCAGTTTGGGCAGATTAATGACGACATCGGCTGCCAGATACTCCCGCGACAGCTCAAACTGACGAAAGACACCGCTGCCGCTCACGTGTTGTGTTTCCTTAAATGCAATCAGCTGGACGCCCAACTCTCTGGCAACCGCCGCAATGCCGCTTTTCTCGGCCACTCGTTCCAGCGTCCCGATCCCCGGGCTATCACCGATCAACACCTCTCCACCGGCCTGCTGTACCAGTTCAGCCACCACACGCACCAATGCCGGATGGGTGGTGACCGCCGCCTCTGGCGGCTTTGCCGATAGCAGGTTTGGCTTGAGCAGCACCCGCTGTCCGGCCTTTACAAAGGCGGCCATGCCGCCCAGGGGAGCCAGAAGCTGTGTCAACTGCTGACGCAACTCTTGCAGATCGTATGTTGTACAGCGCGTGAGTGCTATCGGTTGCATGTTGATGTGCTCCTTGCACTTTTACAATCTTAGGGTACACTACCACACAGCAAAGGAACGGCAATCAGACTCCAGGCACCAGGTCCCTATGAAATCAGCCGCAATCGAGCATTACGACATATCACTGCTCTACGTTGAGGACGAAAAGGTCACCCGCGAACAGGTTTCCCGCATCCTGCAGCGTGTTGTGACAGAACTGCACGTGGCAGAGAACGGTCGCGAAGGGCTGGCCCTCTACCGTGAAAAACGCCCCGATATCGTGCTGACTGACATCATGATGCCGCTGATGAATGGCCTTGAAATGTGCCGCGAGATCCGTCAGCTCGATCATGACAGCCAGCTGATCATGCTGACCGCCTACAGTGACACCGACTATCTGCTGGAGTGCATAGCCCTCGGCATCAATCAGTACGTCCAAAAGCCGGTTGATTTTGCGCGGCTGACCAGCGCCATTGAAACCTGCAGCAGTTACATCCTGCTCAAACGCAAGATTCAGCAGCAGGAAGAACGCATCCACCGCTTGTCTCAGGCTGTTGAACAGGCGCCGGCACCGGTGATGATCACCTCCCTGAACGGTTCCATCGAGTATGTCAATGCCATGTTCACCCGCCTCTGCGGCTACACAGCCGAAGAGGCGTTGGGCCGCAACCCACGTCTGCTCAAATCAGGCATGAATCCACCTGAGATGTATGCCGAGCTGTGGCAATCAATTATTGCTGGACGGGAATGGCAGGGAGAGTTGGCCAATAAGCACAAAGACGGCTCCATCTTCTGGGAAACGGTCAAAATCTGCCCCCTACGGGACAATAACGGTGCTGTGACCGGCTTTCTCAAGGTTTCCCAGGACATCACCGCCCGCAAGCAGTACGAAGAAAGCCTGCACTATCTGGGTACCCACGACCCGCTCACCGGACTCTACAATCGGGCCTATTTCGACGCCGAGTTGCAGCGGCTCGACAACAGCCGCGATTTTCCGGTCAGCATTGTGGTTGCCGACATCGACGGCCTGAAAGCGGTCAACGACTCGCAAGGACACGCCGCCGGCGATCAGTTGATCAAGGAGGCAGCCGAGGTATTGTTGTCAGCCTTCCGGGCCGCTGACGTCGTGGCGCGCATCGGTGGCGATGAATTTGCCGTCCTGCTGCCCCATACCGATCACGATGCGGCACAGGCTGCCATGTTGCGAATCAGGGAAAACGGCACTGCTGAGCGAAAATTTGGGGCGTCCGCCCGTTTCTTGTCACTGGGCATGGCCACAGCCAGACAGGCCGGGCAGTTACCGGACACCATGAAAGAGGCGGACAAACTGATGTACAGCGACAAGCTTGAGCGCAAATCCGGGCGCAGCGTTACGACGCAAGCCGACTAGCAGCACCATCAAAAAATGATGTTCGGGCGCAACACCACGGTTACGTTGCTGGCATCGCGATCCCTAAGCGAGCCACTATATCGATCAGGTGCTTCCCAGATCATACCGGCATCCAGCTTGAAGGCCACTCCCCAGGATTTAATCGGAAACTTTTTACCCAACACATATTCCTGGCGCAGCAACGCCCCCGTCTTGGTGCTGATGTCCCAACGTACCTCAAAGGCGCTGTTTTTCAGGAATGCGATCGGATTGACGGTAAAATCAAGGTCGCTCCGGCGAAAGCCAAGGTAGAAGGTATCGGCGATATCGGGGTGGTCGTGCATTTTGGCCCCCAGCCGAAAGCTCCAGGCCAGCTTTTCATCCCTGAAACTCCGCTCCCCCTTCAGCTTCCACTCAACCTCCAACGAATCGTCAGGTATCAGGACATTGTTTCTGATGTGCTGGTTGGAGTAACTGCACAGATAGCCCATGTACCCCTTGTTGGATGAAAGCCGCTCCTCACCCTGTTTGCTGAAACGGACCATATCGCCCACAAACAGGGAAACGGCGTAGGGTTCCTCGAAACCGGCCGTAATCCACTGGATCACGTTCTGGTTACCGCCAATATCACCAGAACGGTAAAAACCGGATGCGTACTCCTGCAGTGCCACCCCGGTCAGCGGCAGCGGCATGACAGCCGCCTCCAGCAGCAAAAAACGGGGCACGAGTGAGTTAACCAACAGTCGGCTGTAGATCTCGGGTTCCCCCATACCGGAGAGATCCTGTATCGGTGTGCCGGCCAGCGGGATATTGAGTGACAGATTGGTGTAATAGAGATCGAGTTCCCAGTCGAGATCGGCCCAGCCCAACTGCTGACTGCCGAAGAGGTATTCTCTGTAGCTTCGCTGCTGGGCCGGCGCAGTTGACCGTCCATCGTCTGCCGTTGCCAGCGGTGCCAGCACCAGCATGCCCAGCACCAAGACCAGTGTGGTCAGCAATCCCCGCATCGCCCTTGCTCTTCAGCCATACAGCCATCCGCTTCAGCTGCCAGCCTGATCAGTCGCCTCACACGGTAGCCAGCTCCAGCTGCCAGCAGGGCCAGATCAACGGCCGGGACAACGGTTGCGCTGACTCCTCTGGCCTGGTCGAACCACGACCGCACCGCCAACCAGCTCACCAGGTCTTCAAAACGCTCCTTGTTAAACCAGGCAACACCAGTATCGTCATGCACCAGCAGAAAACGGGCGACCTGCGGCAGCTCCAGCAGGGCTGCCAGCTGTTCACCCGTATCCTGCCAAACCGGGTCGTTCCAGACCGTCCAGGCCGCCGCAACCACCCCACAGCGGGCAGCCTGATACTGTCCCCAGCCACGCTCATGGTCGGCTGAGCCGGCCACAAAAGCGGCCACCGGCCGGTGCAGGCCGTAGGCCGTCAGCGGCTCGTCCCCCAAGGGTGCTGCCACATGCCCCAGCAGCAGTGCTGCCAGAAAGGCCCGGCGTTCCAGGACACCGCTCGGCACCAGCTCGCGCGACACCCCTGCGCGCCGCATCAATTGCACGGTTTTACGAACAACAGCAGGTTGCCAGGCTGCCTGCAGCTGCTCAACCAGCAGTGGCACGTCGGGCAGCTCAGTGCTTTCAAGCGAAATAACCGCCTGATACTGCAACAGTGATTGCACCAGTGCAGGCTCGGCAGACATAAATGCGCCCGGGGTGATTGCGGCTACCTGGTCGCACACCGCACGACAGGCATCCAAAAGCGGCCGATGTCGTAGCTGCACCAGTTCTTCTGACAGTGATGGCACACCTCGCCCGGCCAACTCCTGGCAGAGCGCGCCCCAGCCAGCCTCCTGGCTATCCTGCTGTTGCTGATACTCCCAAAAGATATGGAATTCGTAGGGGCCGAGCTCAACGTAGAGGCCCTGTTGATGGATCTCCGCCGTACTCCGCAGGTACTCGAGGCCGCTGGCCAGATCACGGAACGAAACCAAGCGCCCCGGTCCGCTATCAAGCCCAAGCGCGTCTCCCAACCCGATATGCTGCTGCGTCTGCGCAGTGGCCCGACGTATCCAACCGGCTGTCTGGCCATGGCGATTGTTGTACACCACCAGTGCCCGTTCAGCGCCGGCCTGGTTGCTGTAGGCAAAGACATGTTCATCCACGCTGCCATCGTTATCGCAAAAATCATACAGGCAGAACTGTCCGGAACCGGAAAACAGCCAACGCTTTTTCAGCAGCGGAAAGATCCACAGCCGGTGTCCTTCCAGCAGCCCCTGGTCAACCTGCTCATCCCAGTAGGCGCGGCGGTACTCCATGCCATATTTTTCCTTAAAGCCCTCCAACTGACCATGGCCGAACATCGGCAGCCCCGGCATGGTGGCCAGCAGCACACAGGCGCCGAAATATTTGCCCTGGGAGCCGAACTGCTCCACAGCGGTCTTTTCGTCCGGGTTGTTCATGAAGTTGACAAACCGCTTGAGTATCTCAGGATTAAATTCCAGCACGTTCTTGATGGTCTGGCGGTACTTGGCGTTTTCCTCTTCCTTGAGCATGTTCATGAAGGCCGAGTTATAGACCCGGTGCATCCCCAGGGTCCGCACAAAATAGCCTTCCATCATCCAGAACGCCTCGGCCAGCAGCAGAGTATCCGGCACCTCACGACCAACCCGGTCCACCACCTCACGCCAGAATTCCAGCGGAAACACGGCATCAAACTCGTCACGGCTCATGGCGTGCTCGGCCCGTGACGGAATCCCGCCCCCCAGTCCCCGCTGGGGGAACCACAGGCGCTGGTAGTGTTTTTTTGCCAGGGTCATGGCGGCGTCAAAACGGATGATCGGCGTCAGGCGGGCCACATGCAGAATGGTCTGCATCACCGCCTCGCGTACCTCGGGAATCAGGTAGTTCAGCTGGGCGGTGTCGTTCCAGGGGATGCTGGTACCGTCATTGCCGTGGTAGATGTAGCGGGTGCGGCCATCGCGGCGATCGATCATTCGGAAGGCAACGGCGGCGTCGTCCTTGCTCCAATAGCCATCTTCGATCTGGATGGTGACTGACGGGTCGCGGGAGAGATCCTCGCCATTGAAACGATAACCGGGAAACGGCGGGTACTCGCTCTGGATGAACCAGTCCGGATGTTCAACCACCCAACGGGAATAGATGCCGGTATGGTTGGGCACCATGTCGCTGGCGAGCCGAATCCCCCGCTGCCAGGCCCGCTGTTTCAGGTTGTGGAAGGCGGCCTCACCGCCCAGGTCCTCGGCAATTGTGTAGTCGTACAACGAGTAGGCCGAGGCATGGGCCTCGGGGTTGCCGCACAATTCCTTGATCCGGCGCGAGGCAGCTGAGCGCTCCCACAACCCGATCAGCCACAGCCCGGTAAAGCCACGGGCAGCCAGCTGATCCAGCTCGCTGTCCGGCACCTGGTCAAGTCGGGTGATCGGATAACCATGCCAACGCGAGAGCTGATCGAGCCAGACATGGGTCATCTTGGCCATCAGCACCACGGTGGACATCCAGTCGGCATCGGGCGAGAAGGCCTCATATTCCGGCTGGTCATAACCTGCCAGATGCCCGGCCTCCAAGGTCTGCCGCCGGTCTCGCTCCCAACCGCCGCCAGCACCGGCGACGAATTCCAGCACTCGGCTGGGACCAGGCCCGCCCATACCACGGGCAGCCTGTTCCTCCTCAAGAATGTCGAAGGAGGTCAAGACCCCCTCGAACAGGTCACGGGGCAGCAGCTCGCCCCAGGTCTCACGAATATAGCCCAGCTGGCCGGCCAGCGAATCCGGTGCGGCCTTAAGTGGCGCGCGCAAGGCCTCCATCAGTGGCACATCAAGCCCCGGTACTGGCGGCCCTACAGTTAACGCACCTGCTAGAGCGCCCGCAACCTGGGAATAGGCAGGGACAGACTGTGCCAGCTGGTGATCGTCGAACAGCTGACGGAACGGATCAAGGGCACGGTTTTCGGTTGCCAGGCGCACCAGCAGCATCTCGCGCAGCACCAGCTCAACCTGCAGTGCCTGCGGATAGCCGCTCACTGCTGCAAGCGGCGGAAAACCAGATTCAAACCCTTCCAGGGCAGCGGTTACCGTTGGTTGGCCCAACTCGGCCCCGCCACGCTGGAGGGCCGTCACCAGCCGCCCCACGTCGCCAAGCTCGGCACACGCTGCAATCAGATAGCGATACACATCCAGCAAGGTCCCGTACAGGTGCAATTGTGCGGCAGTAACCTCTGACGCCGGCTCTTGTCCTGACAGCTGCAGGCAGTTGGCCAGCCGCCGACAGGCAACGATGGGTGGATAGCGGCGCGCCAGGAGCGGAGCCAAAGTCTGGTCGAGCTGCAGGGCTGCCCGGGCAGCGCCCGAGAGATGGATCGGCAGAGGGAAGTAGGGTAGCAAAAGACTGGCCATAGGTTGTAGTAGGTCCTTTAGGCCTGACATGGGGGCTGCTAAGCAGCCCCCACGGGAAGTGTAACGGTTATTTTTTCTTGGCTGCGGTCTTTTTCTTGGTAGTTTTCTTTGTCACACGTTTTTTGGTGGCTACCTTCTTCTTCGACTTACTCTTCTTTGACTTGATTGCCTTACGCGGGGTCGGGTTAAAATCGTCACGGATGTTGTTCAGCAGGATCGAGGTTTCCACCAGGTTCGGATCAGCCTGCTTGGCTGCTTCCAGCGCCTCGCGGGCTTCGGCCAGACGGCCGGTCTTCATGTACACCCGCCCCAAGGCGTGCAAGGCGCGGGCATGATCGCCCTTCAGGGCAACGGCCTGCTTGTAGCTGGCAATGGCGCTGTCATACTCTTTACGGAAATCGTACACCAGCCCCAGACGATAGTGATTATTGGGGTCATCCGGCCCCAGCTCGGCCGTTTCCTGCAACAGCAGGACCAGGTCATCATACTGCTTGTTTTTCACATAGATCGTTACCAGGGCGTTACGGCTTTCAACATCAGCCTTGGCCAGCTCCAGAGCGCGCTTGTAATGTTGAATCGCCTTGTCGCCCTGATCCTGATTACGGTAGACCGCTGCCAGTTCACGGTGGGCATCCGGGTTATCCGGAGCCAGCTGCAAAACAGCCTGGTACGACTCCACCGCATGCGGCAGTTCCTTGCCCTGCACCAGGATCCTGGCAAGCTTGAGATGGATGTCGGCACTTTCCGGTTTCAGCTTCAAAAACTCTCGATACTGCTCCACGGCCTCCGGGGTGTTGCCGCGCGCCAGCCGGATCTCGGCCAGCCTGAGGCGTGCCTCCGCAAAATCAGCCCGTTTCTCAATGGCCCGCTTGTACGACACCACCGCCTCATCCAGCTGGCCACGTTTTTCATACAGCAGTCCCAGATTGTAATACACCTCAGGGTTGTCGCTCTGGCGATAGCTGGCCTCACGATAGGCGGTGATCGCCTCCCCTTCACGGCCAGCCTTGTAATAAAGAGCGCCAAGCCGCTCATAGGGCGGCACCGCACCGGGCAACGTCTTCAGTACCGAACGATAGGCCTCCGCAGCCCGATCCACCTCACCCCTGGAGGCCAACTGATCGCCCAGCACAATACCCTCTGGCTGCGGCGCAGTCGAACTGCTGACGACCGTCGCATCTTTTCTGCCGCCCAACAGGCGCTCATACTCGGCCTGTCTGGTGTCACCCTTTTTTTCATAAATATCTGCCAGCAGCAGGTGTACTCGGCTGCTACGGGGATTTGAGACCGCCGTCTTCTGCAGCAGTTCCAGGGCTTTATCCTGTTCGTTTTTTTGCAGGTAAAGTTGCGCCAGCCCCAGACTGGCCTGCTCCGAGGAAGGTTCAGCCACCAATGCACGACGGTATTCGTCTTCGGCACGACTCAGCTGCCCTTGGGACTGATACACATCGGCCAGACCGACCATGACATCGGCATCGCCCGGAGCCTGTCGCTCAGCCTCGCCCAAATGATAGAGCGCCAGCGGGTAGATCCGTTTTTCCAGCATCACCTTGCCCAGCGCCTTGTGGAAGACCGGCGACGGCGCTCCCGCCACCCCCTTGGTCAGTTCGACAGCCGCCTCATCCAGCATCCCCCGCTGGAGATACAAGACTCCCAGGCTACCGCTGGCCACCGCCAGGGAAGGCTCGTCCTGCAGGGCGCGCCGGTAGGCGCTGACTGCCGTATCAACCGAACCGGACCGTTCGGCCTGCCGGCCCGCCACATACTGGGCAGCGGCTCCGTCGGGGCAGAGTTCAACGATCCTTGCCTCCTGCACACTACGTATCCGCTCATCTTGGATACCCGGCAACTGCTTGGCCAACTCAAGCGCCTCGGTGCATCCCCTTCCGCCAAAATTCCAGCTGAAACCTGACAGCAGCAAAGCCGTGACACCCATCAGCGGCAGCGCCACCCGTTTTTTGATGTACATAGTTGAAATTCCTCGTTTAAATCAAGAGAGTGGCGGCAATTATACACAGTGAGACCAAAAAATACAAACCATTCGGCCGAAGCACTTGCCTTGACACCGACCGATGGCATACTATGCACTGCATTTATGGCAGCCATAAGCTAGCCGTCATGGAACCCAGAGGAGCACAGGATGAACAGAGACCTTGAGCAGATCATCATGGCAGCCGGCGATCTACCGACTATTCCGATCGTGGCCACCAAGGTGATGCAGCTGATGGAGGATGAAAACGCAACAGCCGACGACCTGGCCCGGGTGGTAGCATCTGACCCGGCCGTGGCCGCCCGCGTACTCAAGATATCCAACTCATCCTTCTACGGTTGTCAGCGGCAGATTCAGACCCTGCCCCACGCCATTATGATGTTGGGCTTTGTCACCCTGAAAAGCGTGGTAGTGGCAGCCTCGGTCAAGCAGGTCTACCACCCCTTCGGACTGACGGAAAAATTGCTCTGGGAGCACTCCTTCGGTGCCGGCCTGGCAGCCCGGATCATCGCATCCGACACCCGACTGGTAAACGCCGAGGAGGCCTTTCTGGGGGGACTGTTTCACGATCTGGGCAAGATCATCATGAACTTCCTGGACAAGGAAAAATTCCAGGAAGTCATGCAACGTTGCTACAACGACGGCATCGACTTCGAGCAGGCAGAACGAACGCTGTTTCCCTATACCCACGAAGAGGTAGGGGCGCTGGTGATCAAGAAGTGGAATTTTCCCGACCACCTGATGAAGGCGGTCATGGCTCACCACACCCTGGCCCTGGCCGAAGATGAAGACCCGTACCTGGTGCGTCTGACCTGCGTGGTCAGTCTGGCCAACATCTTTTGTCATCGCTACGGGATCGGTACTATTGCCGGAGAGGAAGAGATCGACGTCGCAGCAACACTTCCGGCCACCACCCTGGGACTTACTGCCGAAAAGGTTGACGAACTGCTGTTCAACTTCAAAGAGGCCTACGACAAAGATCAGACCTTTTTCACCTAGGTTCCGGAGACCGTGTCATCATCTTCGGCCAGGTGCTCAAGGATGGTCTTGCGCAGTTTGCCGCTGGACCGCTGGCGGGCCTCGTCAGAGATCTGCACGGTGTCATCCTGCTCGTCCTGCTCACCGTGTCCGGTCTGCCAGGCCGTCGGCCAGAATCGGTCCCGCGCGGGTTTCCGCCGGTCAATCTCCCCAGCCTTAACGATACCAGTCACCGCTTCGGTCATATCCCCCTCCTCGGCATGGCAGTTGATTTCCTTGGGCTTACCTTGGTATATTTACGAACCATGCTACTACAAACAGATCGAGTAACGTCATGATCCGACCAATTCTCACCTTTCCCGACCCGGTACTCAAGCAAAAGGCAGCGCCGGTTACCGTTATCACCGATGAAGTCCGCCAACTGGCCCAAGACATGGCCGAAACCATGTATGATGCCCCTGGTGTCGGTCTGGCAGCACCGCAGGTCGGCGTGTTACAACGGCTGATCGTGATCGACGTGGCTGCCAAGGATGAGGCGCCGCAGTTGATCACTGTCATCAACCCGGTCATTGTCCAGTGCGAGGGCGAGGTCTACGAAGAGGAAGGCTGCCTGTCGGTGCCCGACTTCTCGGCCAATGTCCGGCGCTACGAGACGGTGGTTGTCAAAGGGCTGTCCCTTGACGGCCAGGAGCGTGTCTGGCAGGCCGACGGCCTGCTGGCCATCGCCTTCCAGCACGAGATCGACCACCTTGAAGGGACTTTGTTTGTAGATCGGCTATCGCCGCTCAAACGTGAACTGTTTATCAAAAAAGCAAGAAAACGGAGCAACCCATGACCGGCTGGCGCATCATCTTCATGGGCACACCGTCCTTTGCCTGTCCCACCCTGCAAATCCTGCTGGAACGCGGCGAAAACGTGGTCGGCGTCTTTACCCAGCCCGACCGCCCCAAGGGACGTGGCCAGAAGCTGCAGCCGCCACCGGTCAAGGAGCTGGCCCTGCAGCACGACATACCGGTCTATCAACCACTCAAGGTCCGCGTACCAGAAGTGATTGAGCAGATTCGTGACCTGAAGCCGGACCTGATCGTGGTGGTGGCCTTTGGCCAGATCCTGCCCAAGGCGCTGCTGGATATCCCCCCCCATGGCTGCGTCAACGTGCACGCCTCACTGCTGCCCCGGTACCGTGGTGCAGCTCCTCTTAACTGGTGCATCGTCAACGGTGAGAGCGAAACCGGCGTCACTACCATGCTGATGGACGTAGGTCTGGACACCGGACCGATGCTCCTGAAAAGGGCAACCCCGATCGGCCCGGATGAAGAGATCAGCTCACTGCATGACCGCATGTCGGCCTTGGGAGCAACGCTGCTGGGCGAAACCCTGGACGGTCTCCAGGCCGGCAGCATCACCCCCGAACCGCAGGATGACGCCCAAAGCTGCTACGCCCCGCTGCTCAAGAAGGAAACCGGCCTTATCGACTGGAACAGATCGGCCCAACAGATTCACAACCTGGTGCGGGGACTGGCCTCCTGGCCCGGCGCCTACACCTTCCTGCAGGACCAGCCGCTCAAGGTTCACCGTACCAGCCTCGGCAGTGGCAGCGGTCCGGCCGGCACCGTACTGAGCGCAACGCCTGAAGGGATTGAAGTGGCCTGCGGCCAGGGGTCGCTGCTGATCCGCGAACTACAGGCCGCCGGCAGCCGTCGCATGGACGCCGCCAGCTTTCTGGCCGGCCACCCGCTGCCCCCTGGCACCAGACTGACCGCCCCCCCGGAGCAGAACCTGTGACCGAACTGCAGGAAACCACCGCTGCACCGCGCAAACGGCTGTTCATCGCGCTGATGGGCCTGACCTGCATCGTGCTGGTGGGCCTGATCTTCCTGGCCTGGTGGATACCCAGCCGCGGCCTGGCCAACATCCACCCTGACCTGCCACGAATCGTCGGCCTGGTGGTGCTGGCGCTTTCCGGCACCGCCATCCTAGGGACCGGCCTGCTGGTGCTGACCACCGCCCTGGGCAAGGACATCTTCTTCACCCGCTTCATGCGGCTGGTGGTGATCAAGTTCCTGCTGCCGGTGATCGAGTTTGTGGGCAGGATTCTGGGGCTGGACAAGGACCGCATTCGTCAGTCGTTCATCGCCATGAACAACTCGTTGGTGATTTCACAGCGCTACAAGGTGCGACCGGACCGGGTCCTGATCCTGCTACCCCACTGCATCCAGCTGTTCGACTGCGAGATCAAGGTGACCGGCGACGTCAACAAGTGCGTGATGTGCGGGCGCTGCGACATCAAGGGGTTGGTGGAGATCGGTAGGAAATACGGCATCGACATCTCGGTGGCCACCGGCGGCACCCTGGCCCGCAAGGTGATCGTCGAGAAACGGCCCAAACTGGTGCTGGCCGTGGCCTGCGAGCGGGACCTGACCTCCGGCATCAAGGACTGCTACCCACTGCCGGTGATCGGCATTCTTAACCTGCGCCCCTATGGCCCCTGCTTCAACACCGTGGTTGATGCGGCCGCCATCGACGACGCCCTGCAACAGGTGCTGGAGCTGCCGGCACCCGCCTCAAACAATCCGTAACGAATCCAGCTCAGGCTCCTGCAGGTCATTCACCACCGTCAACTCGCTACGCCGTCCGTCCTTCTGCACACTCAGCCGGCCCGGCTCACCCTTGGGGGCCTTGGTATAACGCAGCAGTATCCGCCCTGCCAGCTGTATCGCAGCCTGGTCTGGCTCGCCGACCAGCAGCACCAGCGGCCCGCCGCCCTCGGCCCAGCGCAGGGTCGTCTCTCCCGGGCCGATCGAGGCCAGGATATACTCATTGTCGGCGCCATCCCGCCCAACCACCAGCTTGCACGCATCCGATAACCGGAAATGCCGCCCGGTCCGCAACAGAGTGAAATCCCGTACCTGTGGCTGACATAGGTGGTCCAGCAGGTCCTTCACCTTGGGCATGTAGCTTTCTTCGGCCAGTAGACAGCCGCCACCGGGCTGAGGATACTCATCCACCCCCAACTCGGCCGCCAGCCGCATCTGGTCTTTACGGCCACGACCGCGAATCGCCGGCAACTGCTCCCGCTTGACCCACCCTTCAGCCTCCGGGATGGTGGTTTTCAGATACTTGGCTGAAAGCGGCCGCAGCAGCAACCCGCCCAAGCCGCACTCACGATTGATCAGATTGAGGGTGTCCAGGCGCTGACTCATCGGCCGCTGGCCCACCACCTCGCCGGTAAACACAAAATCGGCCTGGTATTCGGCCATCAGCTCCCGGGCGCAGCGCAGCATGAAGGTCTTGCAGTCGATGCAGGGGTTAAGGGCACTGCCGTAACCGTGACGCGGGTGACGCAACATCTCCAGGAACTCCTCACCCAAAGGGATTGAGCGAAACGGGATATCGTAACGTGCGGCATAACGGGCCGCCACCGGCTCACCATCCAGGGTAGGAGAACAGCCGAAAAAGGGAGAGGTAAAGTTGATGGCCAACACCTCTATCCCCTGATTTTGCATCACCTTGGCGGCCAGGATTGAATCGAGACCACCGGAAAACAGCCCTAAGGCACGACGTTGGTGCATTAATTTTTCTGTCCTTTACTCGAAAAAAGAAGCGAGAAATTTTTCGTCCTGCTTGCGGCAATCAAACAAAGGCGCGGAGACGTACCGTTCAGTACGTCGCACAAGACATTGTGAAGATTGACGTGAGCAGGGCGGAAAAGAACCGCTTCATCTACATCTCCACTCGCGTCACCACCCCCTGCAGACGCGCAGCTGGCAGCTTGTTAAACTGCACAAAATTGGGGGTCAGCTTCTTGATAACTGCAAATACCTTCCAGATCGGGTTCAGGGTCGTGATATCCTCGATACCGTAGAAAATAACCTTCTCGGTGATGCCGTGATCATGAATCAACCCTTCAATATCAAGTACCTCCATGTAACCGGCCTGCACCTCAAACCCCTCTAGGCCGCTGGCCATGGCGGTGGTGTGCTGGCACTCCACCCCGAACGGTTCATCGGTCCGCACGATGGAGATCATCACGTTCCGCTCGTAGATGATATTACTGCGGATCACGCAGTGCACCAGATAGGGCGGGATCACATCCAGGCCACGCACAAAGAACAGCGCCGTGCCGGGGATGTTGCGCCCCTTGGCGTAGATCTGCTCGTACGACAGCGTAAAAACCTCCAGATCCAGTGGCTTCAGGGCCTGGTACAGCGCCCGCTGCCCCTTGGTCCAGATCATGATGGTGACAAACGGCACCGCAGCCAGGATGATCGACCAGTAGGCCCCATGGGGAATCTTGGAAAAGGTGGACACGAAGTAAACCAGATCAAGCAGCGCCACCAGCACCACGATCGGCACCTTCCACTTTTTCATGGTCTTGGAGAAGATCATGATCATCATGGTGGCGGTGATGGTCATGGAACCGGTTACTGCCATGCCGTAGGCCGCCGCCAGGTTCTCCGACTTCTGGAAGAAAAACATCACAAAGATCACGGCAATCATCAAGGCCCAGTTGATGGCGCCGATGTAGATCTGGGACTGGATATGGGTCGAGGTGTAATCGACCTTGAAGAGTGGCATCAGGCGGGTGGTGATGCCCTGGTAGACGATGGAGAACACACCGCTGATGATGGCCTGGGAGGCGATGATGGTGGCCATGATGGTCAGGCAGAGAAACGGGATATACAGCAGTGGCGCCTGATGTTTGACCATCGAAAACAGGATGTTTTTTGTCTCGGGGTGCTGGGCAATGAAGGCGCCCTGGCCCAGATAGTTCAGGTAGAGGGCAAAAAAGACAAAGTACCAGGCCCGCACGATCGGCTTGCGTCCCAGATGTCCCATATCGGCGTAGAGCGCCTCGCCGCCGGTGGAGCAGAGGATCACCTCCGACAGCACAATATAGCCGGCAAAACCGTTATGATAGAGGAACTCGAAGGCGTAATGGGGGCTGACCGCCTTGAGGATGCTCGGCATCTCGGCAATCGAGCCCAGGCCGGAAACCAGCAGCGTCACAAAGTAGACCGCCATGATCGGGCCGAAGATGCCGGCCACCTTGTCGGTGCCGCGGGACTGGAAGAAGAACAGGGTACAGGCAATCAGGGCCGCAATCCCCACCAGCAGCCATTGTTTCATGCCGGACAGGGCCGGGATCAACAACAGACCTTCCACTGCCGACAGGATTGAGATGGCCGGGGTGATCACGCCGTCACCCAAGAGCAGTGAGACCCCCAGAAAGGAGAGGAAACCGGCAAAGGCCAGCATGCGGCCTTTTTTCAGCAGCTTGATCAGTATCTCACGCAGCACGATCTCGCCGCCCTGGCCCTTGCGGCCCAGCGACATGGCCAACCAGGCGTACTCCACCGTCACCAGGATCGTCATGGTCCAGAAGACCAGCGACAGGATACCGTAGACGTTTTCCAGGGTCGGCCTAGTCAGGGTAAAGACAATCGTCAGGGTATAGATCGGGCTGGTACCGATGTCGCCAAACACCAAGCCTAAAGCCTTGACGATCCCGCCCCAAAAACCTTCTTCTTGATGTTGTTGCATAAGGCCCTCACGCTTGCAGGTCCAGGGACAGATCAAAAAAAACGCCTCCGGCATGAGCCAGCGACGTCCGTTCCGCCCAAAGTCCTTCCAGATTGCCTACGAGGTTAGCTGACGGGCTTGGGAGTGGAAGTTCCCTATCCGGAATACCGCCGGAATACGCCCCACCTGACTGGGTCCCCCGCATCCGTTTCTCTGCAACGGATCTCGGCTGCTTTTTTGTATGCCGCGAACAATACTCCTTTCTCAAAAACTGTCAACTGTTCCCTCCAGGGCTGAAAGCTGCTATCATACCGACCGTTCCTGTACGCCAAAGGGGTTGCCCAGCCAGATGCACACTCGTTTTTTCAAGATTGACCGCCAGCAGCATGTCTATCTCACCTTCCTGGCCGAGGCCCACGATGGGCTCTGCACCGTCAGCACCGTGGACCAGCAGCAGGGGATTGTACGGATCAGTGCGCCGCCAGGACGGGAGCGCGAAGTTGATCAGTTCATTCGGGCCCTGCAGGAAGAAATCGGCATGCAGGAGGTCCATGACCTTGCCTAGCTCCGCCCTGCGTATCATCATGCTTGCCCTGCTACTCTGTTGCTCAATGTTTCAGCATGCCTCAGCCCAAGTCCTGCCCGGCATCGATATCCTTGCCCAACGCAACTTTGACCTGTTGCAGGGCAAGCGGGTCGGCCTGATCACCAACCAGACCGGCCGCTCCACAAGCGGCAGCAGCACCATCGACCTACTGGCAACAGCTCCCAATGTTGAGCTTGTCACCCTTTTTTCGCCCGAACATGGCATCCGCGGTGAGGCCGATGTCAAAATCGATTCCGGCGTCGACCAGGTCACCGGCCTGTCGATCCACTCCCTGTACGGTACCAGCTGCCGCCCCACTCCAGAGATGCTGACCGGCATTGAACTCTTGGTGTTCGACATCCAGGATATCGGTGCCCGCTTCTACACCTACATCGGCACCCTGCACCACGCCCTGCGGGCGGCCAAGACACACGGTATTCCGCTGGTGGTGCTGGACCGTCCCAACCCGATCGGCGGCAGTGACCTAGCCGGCGCGCTGCCTGACCCGGCCGAGATCGCCCAGCGCCTGGCGACCGACAGCAGCGGCTGCCGCTCCCTGACCATCACCCACCCGATCCCAACCCGCCACGGCCTGACCATCGGTGAACTGGCCCGCCTGATCAACCATCAGGCAGGCATCGAGGCAGATCTGCAAGTTGTGCCGATGTCCGGCTGGCAACGGGAGATGACATGGCACCAGACCGGCCTGCCCTGGGTCAATCCTTCGCCCAACATGAAGGACCCCAGGGCAGCGTTGTTGTACCCCGGCCTGGGCATACTGGAGGCCACCAACCTCTCGGTGGCCCGCGGCACCGACTTCCCCTTTCACCGCTACGGTGCGCCCTGGGTTGATCCTGTGGCGGTACTGAAACAACTGCCAAGTCTGCCGGGATTCTGGTTCAGCCCCACCAGCTTCACCCCCAGTGCCCCTGGTCACCCTTACCGCGATCAGCTCTGCCACGGGATCCAAATCACGGTCAGCAACCCGGACGCGGCCGACCCGATCCTGGCGGGTCTGCATCTGGTGCAGGCCATCTACCGGGCCCATCCTGACCACTACCGGGCCCACAGCGGCTTCCACAGCATGGTGGGCGACCGTTCCGTCTGGCAACGGCTGACTGCCGGAGGCGAGTCGCCGGAGCAGGTCATCTCCGGCTGGCAGCAGCACCTGGAGCAGTTCAAACAACTGCGGGAGCAGTATCTGCTCTACATTTGAGATTGACGCCGGCCTGCCCATGATGCTAAATTTCACCTTCAACTCTTCAGGAACAAAGGTTTTTCCATGCTTGACATGAAGTTCATCCGCGACCAGCTGGACCAGGTCGAACAGCGTCTGGCCAGCCGTGGCGGCGAACAGTCACTGGCCGGTTTTCGGCAGCTTGACGAGCGCCGGCGCAGCCTGCTGACCGAGAGCGAGTCTCTTAAGGCGCTCAAAAACAGCGTCTCCGAGGAGATTGCCAAGGTCAAGGACAAGAGTCAGGTGCAGGACAAGATCGTCGAGATGAAAACGGTCAGCACCCGGATCAAGACCCTGGATGATGAACTGAAGCTGGTGGAAGATGAACTGCAGAACCTCTTGCTGACCATCCCCAACCTGCCCCATGCCAGCACACCGGTTGGCCGTTCTGAAGAGGATAACGTGGTGCTGCGCAGCTGGGGCAATCCGCCCAGCTTCAATTTTGAGCCCAAGAACCACTGGGAGATCGGCGAACAGCTCGGCATCCTAGACTTTGAACGGGCCGCCAAGATCACCGGCGCCCGCTTTGCCCTTACCAAAGGTGCCGGCGCCCGCCTTGAGCGAGCCCTGATCAGCTTCATGCTGGACCTGCACACCACTGAGCATGGGTACACAGAGGTGTTGCCACCCTTCATGGTCAACCGGGCCAGCATGACCGCCACCGGCCAGCTGCCCAAGTTCGAAGAAGACCTGTTCAAGCTGGTGGACCCTGATTTTCTGTTGATCCCCACCGCCGAGGTACCGGTCACCAACATCCACCGTGACGAGATCTTAAAAAGGTCAGAACTGCCGATCAGCTACACCGCCTACACGCCCTGCTTCCGGCGCGAGGCCGGCTCCCACGGCAAGGACACCCGCGGACTGATCCGCCAGCACCAGTTCAACAAGGTGGAACTGGTCAAGTTTGTCCACCCGGCGGAATCCGAGGCCGAGCTGGAAAAGCTGACCGGCCATGCCGAACGGGTGCTGCAGCTCTTGGAACTGCCCTACCGTGTGGTGGCGCTGTGCAGCGGCGATATCGGTTTTTCGGCCTGCAAGACCTACGACCTGGAGGTTTGGCTGCCGGGTCCCGGCACCTATCGAGAGATATCCTCCTGTAGCAGCTTCGGCGACTTTCAGGCGCGGCGGGGCGGCATCCGCTTTCGGGAGGACGACAAGAGCAAACCCGAGTTCGTGCACACCCTGAACGGTTCAGGGCTGGCCGTGGGACGCACCCTGGTGGCAATCCTGGAAAACTATCAGCAGGCCGACGGTTCGGTGGTTATTCCCAAGGCCCTGCGTCCGTATATGGGCGGGCTCGAAGCGATCACCATCCCTTAAGCTGTATACGGAGGAGTTGCCGAGTGGTTTAAGGCACCGGTCTTGAAAACCGGCGTACCGCAAGGTACCGTGAGTTCGAATCTCACCTCCTCCGCCATTACCCAGACTGCGGCGGGCACTGCCCGCCGTTTTTCATCACACGAGGTGCTACCATGAACACCCGCTTTCTCGATGCCTGTTGGGGCAAACCTGTTGACCGCACACCGGTATGGCTGATGCGTCAGGCTGGTCGCTACCTGCCTGACTACATGGCGGTCCGCTCCAAATGCACCTTTCTCGAACTCTGCAAAACCCCGGAACTGGCGGCTGAGGTCACTATCCAGCCAGTGGACATCCTGGGGGTGGATGCCGCCATCCTGTTCTCCGATATCCTGACCCCGGTGGAGCCGATGGGGCTCAAGCTGGACTTCGTGCCGGGACCGGTCTTCGAAAACCCGGTACGCACCATGGCCGATGTCGAGAAACTGCGGATTCCCAACCCCGAAACCGATGTGCCCTACGTGCTGGAGGCGATCAAGATCCTGCGCCGCGAACTGGCCAACAAGGTGCCGCTGATCGGCTTTGGCGGCGCTCCCTTTACTCTGGCCTGCTACATGGTAGAGGGCAAGGGTTCCAAGGACTGGGCCACCATCAAGCGGATGATGTACGCCGCGCCCGAGGTCTTTGCCGCCCTGATGGAAAAGGTGACCATGATGGACATGGAGTACCTGAACGCCCAGATCAAGGCCGGCGCCCAGGCAATCCAGATCTTCGATACCTGGGGCGGGGTGCTGTCCCCCACTGATTATCAGCAGTATGTGCTGCCCTACACTACCAAGCTGATCAACGGCCTCAATCGCCAGAATGTGCCGGTGATTCACTTTGTCAAAGGGTCCGGCACCATGCTGCCGATCGTGCAGCAGGCCGGCGGCGACGTGATGGGGCTGGACTGGCACATCAACCTGGGTACTGCCCGCGACCAGCTGGGTCCGCAGATGGCGGTGCAGGGCAACCTGGATCCGACGGTACTGTATGCCCCCAAGGCCATAATCGAGCAGGAGGTCAAGCGGGTGCTGGACGAGAACGCCGGCCGTCCCGGCCACATCTTCAACCTGGGCCACGGCATCCTGCCCACTGTGCCGCCCGAGAATGCGATCCATATGGTGGAGTGCGTCCACCGACTTTCCCAGAGGTAAACACCTATGTCGGTAACCATGAAAAACGTCGTGGTCTTTGTGACCGACCTGGCCAGGGCCAAGAGCTTCTATGTCGACCAACTGGGGCTGCCGCTGGCCGGCGAGACCCAGATGCTGATGGAGTTTTTCCCTGCGGCCAAAGGCACCACCCTCGGCATCGCCCTGGCCCTGCAGGACGCCGCCAAGGCGCTGGTGGGACGCCACACCGGCGTCACCCTGCAGGTCACCGGCATCGACGCCCTTTGCCAACGGCTGAGCGATGGCGGGGCCACCTTTATCGAACCGCTGGAGGCCTCACCCTGGGGCAAGATGGCCGTAGTGGCCGACCCTGACGGCAACCAATACGCCCTGGTCGAGATGCCGCAATGACCAGCTGCACCGCCTGCATCCAGTCCTAAGCACCCCAAGCCATCCGTAGTGCGCCTAGCCTCTCTACTCATATGCCTGACCATACTGTTGGCACTGGTTGCCCCCGCTTGTTTAGCTGCCTTGCCGATGCGCCCCTACAGCGGCATCGGGGTGTTGCAGATCACCGGCGACAGTTTCGGTGATGGTCTACTGCTCTACGAAGAGCCGGGATTGGTGCGCTGTGGCACCCTTACTGCAGCCGCTGCACACCAGCTGACCGCCTGGCTGTTTGGTCCGGGAGAAGAGGTGCACCTGCTGGTCACGGCCCGCAAGGGCGAATGGCTACTCATTGAGCGTGACGACGCCGGTCGCCAGGCATGGCTGCACGGCCTGCGCCGTTGGAACTACGCCACCTGGGAGCAGTTCCTGAAGGGCAAGCAGATCAGCTTTCTGCGCAACGCCCCCCGGCAGCAGCTTCAGGTCTATCCGTACCCCGAGGCAGCCAACGGAACCCCGCTGCTCTCCTACGAGCCGATGAAGGTGATCATGGTGCAGGGTGACTGGTCCTACGTCCTGTTCGATCGATTCAACGCCGGCTGGATCAGGTGGCGCGATCACGATGGCCGCCTGCTGGTCGGCCTGACCCCTAGCCCCACCCCAGAAAGCCGTTGACGCCCATACGGCGGTATGCTACCAATGTCACCCATGTATCTGACGATCATCGCTACCACAGCAGCACGAGCTACCACCGCCGCGGCGCGTAACGCCGCGGACCTTGCTGCTGCCTGCTGATCGTCGTCCGTTTTCCGAAGACCGAACAGCCGTGGGCATGCAGCCCGCGGCTGTTTTTTGTTTTAGGCATCTACCATCTTTTGAGAGGAATCTGAAACCATGCGCGTCAATCTGGTACAACCGGGCAGCGGTGAGCTGACCTACGAGATCCGCAACATCGTCAACGTGGCTGAAAAACTGCAAAAATGCGGTGTGACCATCAATTGGGAGAACATCGGCGATCCGATCGTCAAGGGGGAGCAGATCCCGGCCTGGATGAAGGAGATCGTTGCCGCAGCGGTGCACGACAACGACAGCTGGGGCTACTGCCACACCCGCGGCGTCCTGAAGACCCGCGAGTTCATCTGCCAGACCACCAACCAGCGGGGCGGCGCCCAGATAACTCCCGATGACATCATCTTCTTCAACGGCCTGGGCGATGCCATTGCCAAGATTTACGGCTGCCTGCAGCCAGAGGCGCGGGTACTGATGCCCTCACCCTCCTACACCACCCACACCCTGGGAGAGGTGGGCCACGCCCAGGCCCCCTCGCTGCACTTCAAGCTTGACCCAACCAACGGCTGGCAGCCTGACCTGTCCGAGATGCGCAGCCAGATCCAGAACAACCCCGGCATCTGCGCCATCATGATCATCAACCCGGACAACCCCACCGGTATGGTCTACAGCAAAGAGCTGCTGCAACAGATCGTGGCCCTGGCCCGCGAGTTCGGGCTGTTCATCATCTCGGACGAGGTCTATAACAACATCGTCTATAACGGCGAGACCACCGTTCCGATCAGCGATGTGATTGGCGACGTGCCGGCCATCTCGCTGAAAGGCATCTCCAAGGAATTCCCCTGGCCCGGCTCCCGCTGCGGCTGGATCGAGGTCTACAACGGCCAGCGTGACGACCAGTTCCGCAAGTACATCAACCTGATCCTGACCGCCAAGATGAACGAGGTCTGCTCCACCACCCTGCCGCAGACCGTGATCCCGGCCATCATGCAGCACCCCCAGTACCAGGTCTATCTCAAGGAGCGGATCTCCCTCTACGAGAAGTCCAGCAACATCACCTACAACTACCTGAAAGAAGTGCCTGAGCTGCTGGTGAACCGCACCAACGGCGCCTTCTACATGGCCGTGGCCTTCAAGGAAGGCGTACTGAACAACAAACAAAGCCTGCCGATCGAGAATCAGGAGGTACGTGAGCTTGTGGAATCGCTGGTCAACCAGCCCGGCGTGTCACCCGACAAACGCTTTGTCTACTACACCCTGGCCGCCACCGGCATCTGCAGCGTACCGCTCTCCTCCTTCGCCACCGAACTGCAAGGCTTCCGGGTGACGCTACTGGAGCGCAACCCGGCCGAAACCGAGCGGATCTACCAGACCCTCGCGGCTAAGATCAAGGAATACATCGCATCCTGATAACCTGCGGGGAGGCTTACACGGCCTCCCCGTTTTGTCTGGAGGTACCGTCCATGCAATTCAATCATTTCGATGCCCAGGGCCAGGCCATCATGGTGGATGTCAGCTCCAAGCAACCGACCCTGCGCACCGCCGTTGCTGAGGCGCTGGTGCAGTTATCACCCGAACTGGCTCAACGCATCGCTGCAGGCGGCAGCGCCAAGGGAGACGTGCTGGGAGTGGCTCGCCTGGCTGGTATCGCAGCGGTCAAAAAGACCCCCGATCTGATTCCGTTGTCGCACCCTCTGGCAATCCACCATGCCGCCATCGAGTTCATGCTGGATACCGCCAGCGGCAGAATGCAGATTCAATGCACCGTGCGGGCCTTTGAGCGGACCGGCGTAGAGATGGAGGCCATGACCGGGGCCAGCGTGGCGGCCCTGACGGTCTACGACATGGTCAAGGGGGCTGATAAGAGCGTTGCAATCGGCGGTGTGTGGCTGCTGTTCAAGGAAGGCGGCAAGAGCGGCACCTATCGCCGTGAGGGAGTGGCAGGCAGGTAGCCTGTCGCTGGAGAGGAACAACCATGGCTGCCCAGATAGAGATCATCCAGGGAGACATCACCACCCTGGACGTTGATGCCATCGTCAATGCTGCCAACAACAGCCTGCTGGGCGGCGGTGGGGTGGACGGCGCTATCCATCATGCCGCCGGACCACAGTTGCTGGCCGAGTGCCGCACCCTGGGCGGCTGTGCCACCGGCGATGCCAAACTGACCAAGGGTTACAACCTGCCAGCCCGCTTTGTAATCCATACCGTCGGGCCGGTCTGGCACGGCGGCAACCGGGGCGAACCGGAATTGCTGCAGAGTGCCTACCGACGCTGCTTTGATCTGGCGCGGGAGCAGGGCATCACAAGCATCGCCTTTCCGGCCATCAGTTGCGGCGTCTACGGCTATCCGCTGCAGGATGCCGCCCAGATCGCCCTTACGGCCGCTCGTGAGGCTGCTGACAGTGAGAATTTTAAACGGATCATCCTGGTGCAGTTCTCCGAACAGGCACTGCAGGTCTACCAGCAGACCGCGCAATCATTGGGCATCTAAGACAGCGTCCCCAGCTGGCTGCTACAACAGCCGTACCACCAGAAAAATACCGATCATGGCGATGCCGATGGCCAGCTTACCGGCCACCCCCACCGCCAGACCGACCACCGTACCCAGCCCCACGCGGCCAGCCTGGCCCAGGCTGCGCAACTCCAACAACTCACCGACCACGGCACCAATGAACGGACCCAGCACGATCCCCGGCAGACCAAGCATCAGCCCCAACAGGCCGCCCACGGCGGCTCCGACCAGGGCCTTGCGTGAGGCGCCAAACCGCTTGGCTCCCACCAGCGAGGCCACAAACTCCACCAGATAGCTCAGGGCAGCCAACACACCCAGGGCCAGCAGCGTCCAGAGCCCGACATAGGTGAACCCTTCGGCCCAGGCGGCGCAGACCAGACCGGCAAACAACAGCGGCGCACCGGGCAGCGCCGGCAGCACCATGCCGGCCAGGCCACTCAGGCACAACACAAAGGCCAGTATCCACAGCACGATCACCTGCTCCACGCCATCTCCTTTCTGCACCGCACTCTCACGAGCCGCACCCACGGTGGCTCGCGGTCCACTCACGATAGCGCTGCAGGTAGTCGTTGAGTACCCGCTGGCTCTCCAGACCGAGAAAGCGGCTGTACTCTATCAGGTAACTGCGCAGATAGACCTCGGCCGGAAACGAACCAAAGGCCTCGGCCTCAATATCCTCAAGAAAGCGCGGTTGGATACGGGTCACCGCAAAGATCGCCTGCAGATCAACCCCGAGCCGTTCCCGAATCATCTTGAGCGCCGCACCATCAAAACAGCCGACCTGGGCCAACCAGTCCCGCAACTCTGGGTCCGGCTCCGTCCTGACCACGGTCGCCGCCATTGCCTTGTTCTTTTCACGCAGGGCATTCAGCTTCTCAAAGGCACGATCCAGGCGCTGCAGATAATCTGCCAGCAACTCCTGGGAAAAATCATCATGCAAGGCGCTGATCTCGATCGAATCACCGGCATACAGCGTCTTTAGGTAGCGGTAACGCCGCCTGATCTGATCCAGGCTGGCCTCTGGCGACAGCTCCATCAGTTCGAAGTACTGGTTAGATTCTTCCATCCAACAGATCCTCCGGCACGTTGAACGGCGTGTCGTGAACGATGTTGTCCGTCACCTGGCGCACCTCTTTGACCACCGGTGAGAGACGGTTGAACAACATAAACGGCTGCTTGTCGTTGATGTTCTTCTGCACTGCCGGATCGTAACTGATCGGGCCCACATACTGCACCCGCAGCCCCAGAAAATTGACGCAGACGTGCTTCAGGTTCTCACCGGTCATAATATCCTTTGAACTGCGCACCTCGTTCAGGATCAACTGCACCACAAAGCCGGACATTTCACGGTCGAAAATGTCGGCGATGCGCCCTGAACCTGATCGCAGATGGCTGATCAGATCCTTCAAACTACGGATGTTGTGGGTGGCGCGCTCTTTCCAGGTATCCTGTACCAGGCCGGTCAGGTCGTAGGCCTTGAAGATCGCCTTCAGCTTGCGATAGTAAACACTCTTGATGAACTGATACATGTTTTCAATGGCGGTGATCTCCGGAACGGTCACCACCACCATCTTGTCGGCCAAAAGAAAGGTATCGAGGGTGGTCAGGTGGGTGCCGCCCCCCAGGTCGATCAGGATATGATCGGCCTCCAGGGCGCGGATGTGGCGAAACAGCTTTTGTTTCTGCGCATAGTTGATGCTCTCCGACTCAAGGGAGCCGAGCGAGCCGGTGATCAGCTGCAGGTTGGCGACACCGGTGTGGGCCAGCAGATCCTGCAGGGGCCGTTTTTTCTCAAAGAAATCGGTTAACGAACAGCGCGGCCTGATCAGGCCAAAGAAGTTGTGCAGATTGGCCCCGCCCAGATCGGCATCCAACAGGATGGTCCGCTTGCCCTGTAACGCCAGACAGGACGCCATGCTGCTGCTGAGGAAACTCTTGCCGGTTCCCCCCTTGCCGCCCCCCACCGCCCAGATGGTGGTATGCTGCGCAGAATCTGCCATCACACCCCTGTTTCCTGCATAGTAGTTACGTCGCACAGTATGGCAGCAAATGCAAGTCAAACGAAACCGATGCTGGCCGCCACGAGGGCTGTCAGCAAAACAGGAGAGGCCCGCACGTGATGTGCGGGCCCCGGGTTTTAAGCGAATCTTGGTACCATTTGCATGGTAATCAGGCCAGGCGACTGGCCTCAGGTTACAGGCTTATGTGAGTTGCAAGCCAGGCGGCGTATCCTCCATAAAAACCTCCTGTGTTCAAAACCATTACCAACGGTAACTGCTCTTCTGATCTGATTTAAGGTAGCGCTACCTTTGAATTCATCATAGCTACCTGAGCCCAAAAAAACAGGCTGTTTTTTATTTTTTTGCCGGCGTATAGTAATCAACTGTTGCTCAGCCAACAACGCCTCCCCGCAGTCCTGCTACCTATCCCTCCCTGGCCGAAAAGCGGTCCAGCGGTCCAACCCGTCGCACGTCAATACCCGTGGCCCCGCCCTGCGGATAGACCTGTGCCGTTAAAAATGCCAGCTCCGCTTGTTCCTGCTCCTCAGCAACGCTGATCCACCAGCACTTGGGCGTACTGCCGCTGCCGTCGCTCCAGCGATAACCGCGCTGTTTGAGCAACTCCTTCTTGTCAAAGGGGGCCCCTACGGCGTAGATCCGGCTACTGGCGGCGGCGCTGGCCTCCAGCACAACTTTGAAGACCGGCTGCCCGCTCTGCGGCAGCTGTTCCAACAACAGACCCAGCACCCCTTCGGCGTCATCCAGGGCACGGTGAGCGTTGATGCACCAGCCGAATTTGAACAACAGGTACTCCAGCGAACGGGCCGGCAGCCGTTCTGCCTGCCAGTCGATCTGGGTCACGGTGCATCCCCAGGGAACGTCCGCAAAACAAGGAAAGCGCTTTTCTACAAAGGGCCGGTCAAAGGCAGCGTTGTGGGCAATCACCAGGCTGGCCTGTGCGGCAAGCTCATGCACGGCAGCATCATCGAAACGCTGACCACGCAGCATTTCGTCGGTGATGCCGGTAATCTCCACAATCTCCCTGGCCAGTGGCAGACCTGGGTCCTCGAAACCGTTGTACCGCTGCGTGATCCCGATGATCTCGGCCGTGTCGGGATCATAGGCAAAGGCCACGATACCCAGTTCAATCACCTGATCGTTGGCCTGATCAAGCCCGGTGGTCTCGGTATCCAGACAGAGGGCGATGCGGCTGCCGGCACACTGCTTATGGCTGAAGCGGTGATCACGATCCAGATTGATCTTGCGCAGCACCTGATACTCACCGGTGGCATGCAGGCCGGCAATGGCAATCTCTGCCTCCAGCTGATTGTACGGATAGCTCGGTTTGCTTTTTTTCATGACTGTCCATCCCTCCGCAAACATCCCTCTGGTGCCAGGCAGGCCTTGTGCCAGAACTCCAGTTGCTTGCTACTGACCTGGCCATCCAGTTCCTGCCAGGGGACCTTCGCCATTACCCCGTTCATCAGGCTATAGCCGTGTCGCCGGCAAAAGCGCTCGATCGGCACAAACCCGACCGGGCGTGACGGGTGAGCCTCCGGTCTGACCACCGTGGCCAGACAATACTGACTGAAGCGGCCCTCCTCTCCCACCAGCTGCTCCAGCCTGGCCAGCAGGCGGGAGCCCCAGCCCAGATTGCGGTAATCCGCTTGCAACAACAGCTCGCCGATGTAGTAGAACTGTTCCGGCGCCAGCCCTGCGTTACGAAATGGCGCCACGAACGCCTCCGACTCCTGTGCCAGCGGCATGCCGGTAATGGCGCCCGCAACCCGCCCGGCATCCAGCGCCAGCAGCACCAATCCCTGGTCGGCATAACCGCTCAGGTAACGCCGTTCGTCCTCAAGCTGGCCGTCATACAGGTAGGGATATTCCCGAAAGATGTTCAGACGCAGACCGGCCAACTGATCCAGATAGTCCAGCACCTGCGTCCCCTTCAGTTCAAGGATCGTCATCACGCCACCACCTTTGCTGCCGGGCTGTCCGGCAACCGGATAAACTGGGCCAGGATCAGCGATACGCCACCCAAAACAGCCCCTAACAGAAACGGTATCCGGTAATCCAGCATCCAGAGATAGCCCCCCAGGGCCGGCAGAAAGACGGCGGCGATATGATTGATGGTGAAGCCCACCGCCGAACTGGGCGCAATATCCTCGGGGTCGGCGATTTTCTGGAAGTAGGTGCGGATCGCCACCGCAAAATTGAACAGGATGTAGTCCAGGATATACATCCCAGCCACCACCCACTTGGAGGAGGCGTAGGCGTAGGTCAGAAAGACCACGATCACCCCTGCATATTCGAGCGTACAGAGGGTCCGTTCGCCAAAGGCATTGATCGAGCGGCCGATCAGCGGGTTTATCAGCCAGTTGATCAGGTTGTTGATGATAAACAACACCGTGATGGCCTGTACCGAGAAATGAAACACCTTCACCAGCAGGAACATCGAGAAGACCATGTAGATCTGGCGCCGGGCGCCTGACATGAAGGTCAGGGCGTAGTAGAGCCAGTAGCGTCGCTTGAGAAACATCCGCAGCTTCTGCGGCGGCACATCCCGGTGGCTGGGATCCTGCACAGAGGCCCACAGACCGGCCAGAGCAACCACACCGCCCACCACCAGAAACATGCCGGCGTAGTCCAGCACAAACCCCAGACACCAGATGACTGCAGCGGCAACGATGCTGGTGATGGCTGCCAGACTGCGCAGCTTGCCCATCACCAGCGGCGACTGGTGGGTGGAGAAATACTGCAGGGTCAGCGACTGGTTAACGGTCTCGTAGTAATGAAAGCCGAAACTCATCAGCAGGGTGGTCAGGGCAACGCCACTAAAACTGGGGAACAGGCCGGTCATGGCCACCCCCACCCCCAGCAGCACAACCGACAGGGCCGCCAGGCGATGCTCACGAACGATCAGCATCACATAGATGGCGGTCAGGGCCAGGAAGCCGGGAATCTCGCGGATCGACTGGGTCAGGCCCACCTGAAAGCCCTCAAGATGCACCGTCTCCACCGCGAAGTTGTTGAACAGCATCGTGTAGCCCTGCATCCCGACCATCGATGCGGCGGTCAGCACGGCCAGAAAGCGGAACATCGATCGATTGGCATCATTTAGCACACGCTACCTCCTGCCTTACCTGCTAACCCCATATTGCCCTTTATCCATACCAAAGCCACCGGCTGACGACAACCCAAACAGAAAAGCCCTCGAATCTCTTCGAGGGCTTTTCTGTATCGCACCGGACTGGTCCGGATTATTGATTGGCGTCCCCTAGGGGATTTGAACCCCTGTCGCCGCCGTGAAAGGGCGGTGTCCTGGGCCGGGCTAGACGAAGGGGACGCATATGGTGAGCCGCGTTGGGATCGAACCAACGACCACCTGATTAAAAGTCAGGTGCTCTACCATCTGAGCTAGCGGCTCGCTCAAGGAATTTCGTTTTTACTATTCGAGCCGCCAGATGTCAATCTTTTTTTATACTATTTTTTATCAGGCTGCAAACGGGTTTTTCAGCTGCATGGTCTGGTCGCGCCGTGGGCCCACGGAGACCATCACAATCGGGCAGCCGGCCAGTTCTTCCAGCCGCTTGACATAGGCCTGGGCGTTGGCGGGCAGTTCCTCAAACGAGCGCACATCGCAGATGTCGGTCTGCCAGCCGGGCAGTTCCTCATAGACCGGCTCGCAATTCTCGAACACCTCAAGCTTGGCCGGCAGGGTTTCCAGCATCACGCCTTCATAGCGGTAGCCGGTGCAGACCTTGATGGTATCGAAACCAGATAGCACGTCCAGCTTGGTCAGGGCGATGCCGGTCAGGCCGTTGACCCGCACGCTGTAGCGGATCACCATGGCGTCGAACCAGCCGCAACGACGGGGACGACCGGTGGTGGCGCCAAACTCTCCCCCCACTTGACGCAGCTTCTCGCCGGTCTCGTCCAACAGCTCGGTGGGGAACGGCCCGCTGCCGACGCGAGTGACGTAGGCCTTGGAGATGCCGATCACCTCGTTGATGGCCCGCGGCGAGACGCCGGTACCGGTGGCGGCGCCGCCGGCACAGGTCGAAGAAGAGGTCACAAAGGGATAGGTGCCATGATCAACATCCAGCAACGTGCCCTGCGCCCCTTCAAACAACAACTTCTTGCCGGCCTTGAGCGACTTGTCAAGGGCCAGGGCGGTATCGGCCATGTACTTTTTCAGTATCTCGGCATGATCCTGGTAGCTGCGGTAGATGGCGTTATATTCCAACGGCTCCACACCCAGGCGTTCCAGGATGGCGTTTTTCTCTTCCAGGTTTTCTCGCAGCTTGCGGCTGAAGATCACCGGGTCCAGCAGGTCCATCAGACGGATACCACGACGACCGATCTTGTCCTCATAGCAGGGACCGATGCCCCGGCCGGTGGTACCGATCTTCTTATCACCGCTGTTGGCCTCGCGGGCGATATCGATCGCCTTGTGGTAGGGCATGATGATATGCAGCGATTCGGACAACAGCAACGTGCTGTCGTCCTGCAGGCGGCCGGCAGCCTGCAGCCGCTTGACCTCCATGATAAACACCTCGGGGTCCAGCACCACACCGTTGCCGATCACGCAGCGCTTGCCGGCATGCAGCACGCCGGAGGGGATCAGGTGCAACACCACCTTCTCGTCACCCACCACCAGGGTGTGCCCGGCGTTGTTGCCGCCCTGATAGCGCACGATCTCGTCGGCGTACTCGGTATAGATATCAACAACCTTGCCCTTGCCTTCATCGCCCCACTGGGCGCCTACCACCACCACATTAGCCATGCGTATCACTCCTGAAACAGGTCATGCTGGCGCAGAAAACCATCCTGCAGCAGCTGTTCTCTGGTTATTTTGGTCTGTTTTCCATCACTGCTGCGCACCAGCAGGCAGCCTACCTCGGGCTGATCGATCACCAGCATGCAGCGGATGCCGGTGGCGCGCGCATAGGCCAACGAACTCTCAAAATCCCGGCGAATGATATCCCGCGCCACACTGAAACCCTGTCCCCGCAGAGCGCGGGCGATGGCCAGTGCTTCCTGCCGGTCTGCGCGCTGGTTAAACAACAGCAGGTCCCGGCGCGGTTCGCCGCCACAGCCCGCTGCAGTTGCCTCCAGGGCCTGCACCAGCGGCAGCACGTTGCAGGTAAAGCCGGTGGCCGGCGCCGGCAGGCCGTAGCGGGCAGTCAGATCATCATAGCGGCCGCCGCTGAACAGCGCCTCGCCTACACCCGGAGCAAACCCCTCAAAGGTAAGACCGGTGTGGTAATCCAGACCACGGGTCTCCCCCAGGTCGATGGTCAGGTAGCGGGTCACGCCGTGCAGTTCCAGAATCGCCACCACCTCGTGCAGGTTGTGCAGCGCCCGGCAGGAGACCTCATTCTTCACCACCCGCAGCGCATCCTCCAGCACCTCGCGGCCGCCGAACAGGCGTGGCAGGGCCAGCAGCTCCTGACGACTCTGCTCCGGCACCGGATGGACAGCCAGCAGTGCGGCCACCGCCGAGGCATCCTTGCGGGCAACCGCCGCCTGCATCTGCTGCAGCGGCTCACCGGTCAGGCCGCTGGCCTCGAACACGCCTCGGCAAAAGGCCACCTGGCCCAGATCAACCGTAAACTCGGCAATCCCCAGACCCTGCATCAGCTCCACCGCCATGGCCACCATCTCGGCATCGGCCTCCGGCGAATCCAGCCCGATCAGTTCAACCCCGGCCTGAAAGATCTCACGGCTGCGGCCCGACTGCAACTCGGCATGGCGCAACACCCGACCACTGTAACAGATGCGGTGCGGCAGTGGCCTGCCCCGCAGACGGGTGGCCACTATCCGGGCAATCTGGGGCGTAATATCGGGCGGAATGGCCAGCATACGGCCCGACTGCCAGTCATCAAAGCGGAAGGTACGACTGCGCAAGCCCTCGCCCATACCACTGGCAAGCACCTCTTCAAATTCCAGCGCCGGCGGCATAATGCGCTGAAAGCCCCACTGTCCGGCCACTTGCAGCAACTGCCCCTCAATGGCGGCAATGGTGGCTGCCCGGGCCGGCAGGTAATCGGCCACGCCACGAGGCAGGCCGGTATAATCCGGTAATGTATTCAATCCTGTAACCTTACGTGATTACTGTTTGTCCAGCCAGCTATCCCACACACAAAAGCCGGAGGAGTATGCCATATCCCCCGGCCGGTGTCAAAACAAAGGCCTCTTGGTTTACCTGAAACCTAGCTATAAAATATCGCGCGTTCGTATCTTTTTTGGCGTAATAACGGTAAACCGTTCCACAGCACCTGTTTCGTAGTTATGCAGCACCATCCTGAGCGCCCGGACAATTTCTCGCAACTCATGGTGCGCATAACGAAGATACAAAATGCTTACGCCCTTTTGACCGTGCGCAAACACCCATTCACCAAAATCACTATCCTCGGTCAAGAGCAACGCCTTACGTTCCGATGCGCGCTCAAGCACGCTTTTATCGCTTATACCGGGACACTCACGGACAACAGCATACAGATCAAATCCATCCTCGATCAAGGCTGTAACAATCCTGAAGTCCACGCTCTCATCTGCGACGATACTACGAGACAAGCAGCTCCTCCCGGCCAACCACATCAGCAGAGTAGGCCAACGCAGCCATGATGTCCTCGCGCTTAAGATGCGGATAGGCCAGCAGCAAATCTTCGGTGGAGGCGCCATCTCCCAGCTTGGTCAGCAACAGCTCTACCGTTATACGGGTCCCCTTTACAATCGGCTTACCCAGCATAATATCTGGATCTGCCTCGATTCTTTCGCGATATCCCATCTGCACACCTCGTCCTCGACAGCATTTGTATCACTATGCCACAGGCACCACCCTGGCTCAACGACAAAAAAGGCGGCACCAAACGGTGCCGCCTTTCAATTTACGGACTACAGCACAAGGCCTACTCCACCTTTTTGATCTGCAGGGCCGAGGCCCCCTTAACGCGGGTCAGCACGTCCTCGCGCTGGGTCAACTGCAGCAACAGCAGTTCACTCTTCTTTTCATCAAACCAGAAATCCGGCATGTAGCTCTGGGTATCCTTGGTGCGCCAGACCTCTTCCAGGGCCGCGCCGTTCCAGTACAGGCTGTAGACCGCCCCTTTTTTGTACATGCGGGCATTGCCGATCACAAAGAAGCCCTCGTTCTTGCCCACCAGTATTTCCTGATTGGCGGTCACCTGGATACGCTGGTTGATGAAGTACCAACGGTGGCTATCGCCATGGGTCCGCATCCGGTCCAGGTCCTCCACCTGATAGTACAGCTCGGATCCGCCAAAGGCGTCGTTGCTGCGCCAGATCTCCTTCAGCTCCTTATCGTACACCACCAGATAGTTATCTTCATGGAACACCACCGTCATCAGCTCACCGTTCTGATTCTTAAACTGGTTAAAGCTGTGGATAGTGCCGAAGCGGGGCATTGCAATCTTGGCCTGCTTGACGACCTTCTTGCCCTGCAGCTTGGCCTCATGCACATCGCCGTAGTACTGCTGCTCGCCGCGGCCCTGCTCCTGCAGATACAGCTTGGGGGCGCCACCGGCCAGAGCGATCACCCTAAAGAAGTAGGGCAGTTTTTCGGCCAGCTTCACCAGGCGCTTGTTCTTCAGCTCCCACACCTGCGACTCCAGCTCGCCCTGGCTGATGATAGTTACATACAGTTCAGCCGTTCCGTTGGCATCGCTGTCGATGTAATCCAGGCCGATCACCTTCTGATCACCCTTCAGGCCAAAACCGGTAAAGGGCCGGTTATCGCCCTGCCAGAGGGCGGCCACCGACTGGTTCTGGGCCATGAACAGCATGCGACGACCGTCACTGCCCAGCGGACCGGGGGTCAGCAGGTTATACATGCCATCCAGCCGCTTGATCTCGCCGCTCTTGGGCGCGCCGCGGTAAAATGCCTGGGGCCGGATCACATCCCCCTGCGGCGCCCGCTGCAGGTCACCGGATTGCACCGGCTGGGCCGGACGGACGATATCGTCCGATTGGGGACGGGGCTGCACCACCGGCAACGCAATCGGCGCTGCGACCGGCGCAGCCACGGGCAGGCGGTGGACGCTGCCTGTCTCCACCTTTTTCAGCAGGTCTGCCGACAGTTTTTCAGCCAGGGAGCCCACCGCGCCAAACAGCGCCTCCTGGCCCCCTTCGCCCTGCACAAAGCTGCGGCTAACGGTCTGACCGCCTGCGGTGCGGGCAAAGGCATCCAGGTTATACTGTTTGCCGATGGTCAGGTAGGTGCCGCCCACCACCACCTCTGCCTCAGCCGGGCTACTCACGGTCAGCAACCGGTCGCTGTTCAGCCGCGAGGCCAGTAGCGCCTGCAGTGCCGACTTGGTGTCATCCTTGGCCGCCACACCCACGGCGTTAAACTCACCCACATAGACCCGCAGCGGCCCGGCAGCCAGGGCCGGCAGCGCACTCACCAGCAGCATCAGCAGCATCAGTAGCAGTCGTTTCACAGTCCCTCCATCACGCGAGTAAAGCGAATAAAAAGTCGCCAGAGTATGCCATAACGCCCAACGGCTGTCAAAGGCGCAAAAAAGGCGGCACGGTAAACCGTGCCGCCCTTCAAGTACTACTTCTTCAGCCTGGATTAGAAGCTGTAGTAGGCGCCAGCGCGGATGGTGTACGGATCAGCGGGGTCATTACCATTTGCAAGCTTATAGGCACTACCCAGTTTCACGTAGGCTGCCTGGGCCTTGAGCGTCAGGTTGGGGTACAGCTTGTAACCCACCTCAACGTTAGCCTCGGCACCCAGAATATCACTGCCATTGACATTACCAGAAGAGGTATGACCATAATTATAGTCAGAGGCAGGCAACCAAGCCATACCGATGTTGCCGTTGGCGTACAGCTTCTCGGTCAGGTTGGCATTGTAGCCCGCATGCAGCAGGGCGATGTTGGTGATCGGCTTGCGCAGGTAGTTGTCGTTGGAGGTGCCACCCATGGAGGTGTTGCGCACCAGCAGCATCATGCCGGACTCGTTGTATGAGTTCTGAGCAGCAGTTGCACCATTTGAGGTAGCTACGTTGCTGCTCAGGGTCTGCCAGCCATGGTTGCTGCTAGCCTTGTCAGAGTTATCGCCAGAGGTGAACAGGAAGCCGGTGCGGGCCAGACCGTTGCCCAGCTTCATCTTGGCCAGCACGTTGGCAGCCCAGCCATGATAGTTGGCCTTAGTGGCGCCATTATGGAAATAACCTTTCTGCATCGCCACAAAGGTAGAGAGATCCAGGGCCCCCATCTTGGTTGCACCAAACAGACCCAGGGTATTTACTCGCTTGCTACTGGTTGCCGTTGCATCGTCACGGTTCAGGTAGTAGGACATACCGACCTTGGTGTCCTTGTTGAAGGCGTAGGTGTTTTCGAGAGCATACAGATCGGCAGAAACATTGCCTTTATAGCTATCTGCAACGGCCAAGGTATCTTCATCATTAAAACGGCTGTAGCCCAGACCCAGGGTGTAGCCACCACGCTTGTAGGTCACGCGGGCCATCGGCAGGTCAGCATCGGCATACAGGCCACCAAAGGTGTCCTTGAACAGCTGTTGTCCGATCTTGGCATTCAGGTTCTTGCCCAGGTTGAAGTCCAGGTAGGCATAGCGCACCACCAGGTTGTCGCCGTCGGTATCGATGTCGCCACCACCGCCAGCAGCGTTGTTCTCAACACCCCACCAGGTTTGGAACTCGACCTGGGTAACCAACTTTAGGTCGTCGCTGGCCTTGGCGGTGTAGTTAATGCGGGTCCGCTGATCGGTGAAGTTGTTGGACTTGGTGTTTTCTTGAGTAAGCGCCACGTTGCCGTTGGCGTTGCCGTCGATGTTGGACAGGTAGGTCTTGGCAACAAAGGTGCCGTTGAAGTTGTGCTCGAAGGCCATGGCGGGCAGGGCCGTCACGGCGGTCAGGGCGCCGGCTGCGGCGATGGTCAGCATCTGCTTCTGAAACTTGGTCATGCGGTGTTCCTCCATTCTGTGGTGTATGTACTGCCAATCAAATGAAAGTGCTTTCTCATGCGGTACAACGTGGATCCAGAACCTGAAGCTCTCATCACCACCTTTCGCCGAGATTTTACCTGCAACTACAACCACTTACAAACACGCATCAATATATTCAACTAGTTATATGTTCTATTAATTGCCGCAAAAATACCATAAATCAAACAAGTGTCAAGCATTAAAACCACCGCCACCCCGCATTAAGCGGGCGCTTAAGAACCATGACCCGTCTTTTTAATAGTGATAGCGGCAAGCGATCACCAGCACTTCCTGATCAACAATCTGGTAGACAAGCCGATGTTCACGGTCGATCCGCCGCGACCAGCAGCCGGCAAGCTGGTGTTTGAGCGGCTCAGGTTTACCCGTGCCGGCAAAGGGGCTGCGGGTTATCTCATCCAGCAGGGCCAAGATACGCTCGGCGCGTTTGCGGTCGTTGGCCAGCCACCAGCGCAGGTCATCAAGCGCGTGGGGCGTGAACGATACCTTCACTTCAGGGCATCCTCAAGGGACACCAGCTGCCCCTGTCGCGCCTGGGCCAGCGATTCCGTCAAATGGGCTGCGTTGGCACGCGAGGCAAGCAGGTAGTCGGTTTCAAGAAATGATTCGTAATCTTCCTGACTGATGATCACGATATTTTCACCACGGCGTCGGGTCACCACCAACGGCTCATGGTCGTTGCAGACCTGATCCATCACCGCCTTCAGATTTTCCCGCGCCTCGCTATAGCTGAGTGCTCGCATATAACGCCTCCTATTGTACTTATTTTTGTACAATAGTGACTTTACGCCTGTCCGTCAAGCCTTTCAGTGGGCATGGCCCACACCTGCACACTGGCACAGCTCGGTCAGTACACTGCCGGAGCTCTTGGGATGCACAAAGACCGTTTGACTATTATGCAAAATCAAACCGCATATACCTCTTCACGAGAGACGCTGCGTGCCGAGTAAAACAGGGCTGCACGAATATCATCCTCTTTCAAAAACGGATAATCTTCCAGTAGTTCAGGCACTGTTTCGCCAGCCGCCAATTTTTCCACGATCAGTTCAACTGGCATACGCGTCCCTTTGATCACCGGCTTACCGATCATAACCTCTGGATCGCACACGATCCGTTTAAGCAGCCTGGCTGTGTTCATCATACATCCTCCAACGGTATAAACCGGATCCGTTTCCGGGCAATGGTTACAAAGTGGCCCCCAAACTTTTCCTGATACCTTAACAACATATTTTTCAGTATGGTTATTTTGACTCGCACGTTCTGATCTTCAATCCTGAAAAGCACGATACCACACGCAGCCTTTTTCTGGAAGTAAACCAGGTTTCCAAAATCCTTGTCGTTCGTTATGAGTATCCGCTGCTGCTGAACAGCCAAGGCCAGCAGCTCTTCGTCCTTCATCCGGCAGTCATATTCGGGAGCCCAGATCACATCATAGCCAGCTGAACGCAGAAACAAGATGATCCGTCTCTCGATATTCACATCGGCCAGAAATTTCACATTAATGCCCGCACTGGCACAACTCGGTCAACACGCCGCCTGAGCTCTTGGGATGCACAAAGGCGATCCGGCTGCCATGGGCGCCGTTTCTGGGCTGCTCGTCGATCATGCGGGCGCCGCACGTCTTCAGGTGCGCAATGGCTGCCTCGATATCAGCCACTTCGTAGGCGATGTGATGGATGCCAGGACCGTTCTTCTCCAGAAACTTGGCGATGGGGCTGTCCGGGCTGGTGGGTTCCAAGAGCTCAATCATAGACTCACCCACCTGCAACATAGCCACCCGCACCTTCTGTTCGGCCACCTCTTCGAACCCCTGAAGCGGCATGCTGAGCGCATCGCGATAAAAGGGGATACTGGCCTCCAAAGATTGCACGGCGATGCCGATATGGTTAATTTTTTGCAACATTTATAATTCCTTTCATGTTGAAACACGGAGGCACGAAAAGGCTTTTAACGCAAAGGGTATAAGGCAAGGCGCAGAGGCGCAAAGGAAACAAACCCATAACAAGGGTTAAACCTTTTCATGGTTTCTCGTTTTTGCTTTCCCCTATTTTCCCGTGCTTTTTTTTCATTTTTTGCTTTACCTCTGCGTCTTTGCGTCTTTGCTTTTCACCTTTGCGTTAAAACTTTGGGTTTGCTTTCCAGCAGTGTTCCCCTGGCGATTTTAACGTCTAAAAACATCCAGCAGCCGCCGTGAGGCCGCCGCCGGGGTGGTGATCCCCTGCGAGACCGCCTGCTGCAGTTGCGGAAAGATGCCCTTGACCTCCGGGTGCTCAAGAAAGAGGGTTTTCAGGTCATCCATCAACAGCGCCCACATCCAATCCACTGCCTGCCGCCTGCGGGTGTCGTCAAACTCGCCGGAGTCCTGCATGGCTGCACGAAAACGGCTCAGCATCTCCCATACCTCGGCCACCCCTTGGTGCTGCAGGGCGCTGACGCTCAGCACCGGTACGGTCCACTGTTTGCTCTTGGGCCGCAGGATATGCAGCGCATTTTGGTACTGACGCCGGGCCAGCTCGGTCTTCTGGTGGTCGAGGTCGGCCTTGTTGATGATGATTGCGTCGGCCAGCTCCATGACGCCCTTTTTGATCCCCTGCAGTTCGTCGCCTGCAGTGGCCAGTTGCAGCAGCATAAAAAAATCAACCATCGAGGCCACGGTGGTCTCGGACTGCCCGACCCCGACGGTCTCAACGATCACCACGTCATAGCCGGCTGCCTCGCAGAGCAACATGGTCTCGCGGGTGCGACGGGCCACCCCGCCCAGGGTCTCGCCGGCCGGCGAGGGACGGATAAAGGCCTTGGGGTTACGGGACAGCTCCTCCATGCGGGTCTTGTCACCCAGGATGCTGCCGCCGGTGATCTGGGAGGAGGGGTCCACCGCCAACACCGCCACCTTGTGTCCCTGGCTGGTCAGGTAGCTACCGAAGGCCTCGATGAAGGTGCTCTTGCCGACCCCCGGCACACCGGTGATACCGATCCGCAGCGAATTGCCGCTATAGGGCAGCAGCAGTTCCAACAGCTGTGCTGCCTGTTGGGCATGCTCGGGCTTTTTGCTCTCGATCAGGGTGATCCCCTTGCCGATGGCGCGGATGTTGCCGGAGCGGATATTTTCAGCCAGCGTGTGGAGTTCCATAATCCTCAATGTGAAACAAAGCAAAAAACATTAACGCAAAGGTTGTAAGGCAAGACGCAGAGGCGCAAAGAAAATCAATGCATAAAAGCGGATAAAACCATTTTTCCTGTTTTTCTCTGCGCCTTTGCGTCTTTGCTCCTTATCTTTGCGTTAAAACGCCTTTTATGGGCATTGCAGCTACTTCTTTCTGATCGCTGCCAGGGTCTCGCGGGCCGATTGGGTGATCGGGGTACCCGGTCCGAAGATGCACGCCGCGCCGGCCTGGTGCAGCTCGTCGTAATCCTGGCGCGGGATGACGCCGCCGCAGACCACGATGATGTCGTCGGCCCCCAGCTTTTTCAACTCGGCCACCAGTTGCGGCACCAGGGTCTTGTGGCCGGCCGCCAGACTGGAGACGCCGATCACATGCACGTCGTTCTCCACCGCCATCTTGGCGGTCTCTTCCGGGGTCTGGAACAGCGGTCCCATATCGACGTCGAAACCGACATCGGCAAAGGCGGTGGCGATCACCTTGGCGCCGCGGTCGTGGCCATCCTGGCCCATCTTGGCGATCAGGATGCGGGGGCGACGACCTTCATGCTCGGCAAAGGCATCGACCTCCTGCTTCAGGGCTGCAAACTCGTCATTGTCCTCGAACACTTTTCCATATACCCCCGAAACCAGTTTGATCTCAGCCTTGTGGCGACCGAATATCTTCTCCATAGCGTCGGACATCTCGCCCACCGACGCCCGCCTACGGGCCGCTTCGACACAGGCCTGCAGCAGGTTACCTTGGCCAGACTGGGCTACTGCGGTGAGGGCCGTCAACGCTGCCTGGCAGGCAGCCTCGTCCCGCTCGGCACGCAGTTTCTTCAGGCGGGCGACCTGGGCCTCACGCACGGCGGTGTTGTCGATATCCAAGACCTCGATCTGGGTCTCTTCCTTCAGCTTGTACTTATTGACCCCCACGATCACGTCCAGGCCGCGATCGATACGGGCCTGCTTGCGGGCCGCCGATTCCTCGATCTTCAGCTTGGGCATGCCGGATTCAATCGCCTTGGTCATACCGCCCAGGCTGTCGATCTCAGCGATCAGCTTGCGGCCTTCTTCGATCAGCGAGGCGGTCAGCGACTCCACATAGTAGGAACCGGCCAGCGGGTCCACCACCTTGGTGATGCCGGATTCTTCCTGAATCACCAGTTGGGTGTTGCGGGCGATGCGGGCCGAGTGGTCGGTGGGCAGGGCGATGGCCTCGTCCAGGGCGTTGGTGTGCAGCGACTGGGTGCCGCCCAGCACAGCGGCCATGGCCTCGATGGTGGTGCGGATCACGTTGTTGTACGGGTCCTGCTCGGTCAGGCTCCAGCCTGAGGTCTGACAGTGGGTACGCAGGGCCAACGACAGCGGGTTCTTGGGGTTGAACTGCGCCATCAGCTCGGCCCACAGGAAACGGGCTGCCCGCAGCTTGGCGATCTCCATGAAGAAGTTCATGCCGATGGCGAAGAAGAACGACAGCCGCGGTGCGAACTGATCCACCTCCAAGCCTTTGGCCAGGGCTGCCTTGACATACTCGATGCCGTCGGCCAGGGTGAAGGCCAGTTCCTGCACGTTGTTGGCCCCGGCCTCCTGGATATGGTAGCCGCTGATCGAGATCGAGTTGAACTTGGGCATGTGCTGGCTGGTGTACTCGATGATGTCGGCGATGATCCGCATCGAGGGGGCCGGCGGGTAGATGTAGGTGTTGCGCACCATGAACTCTTTGAGGATGTCGTTCTGGATGGTGCCGGCCAGCCGGTCCTGGGAGACGCCCTGCTCCTCGGCAGCCACGATGTAGAGCGCCAGGATCGGCAACACGGCGCCGTTCATGGTCATGGAGACCGAGACATCCCCCAGCGGGATATCCTTAAACAGCACCTCCATATCCAGGATCGAATCGATGGCCACACCTGCCTTGCCCACATCACCGACGACGCGGGGGTGGTCAGAGTCATAGCCACGGTGGGTGGCCAGGTCAAAGGCCACCGAGAGGCCCTGCTGTCCTGCAGCCAGGTTACGGCGGTAGAAGGCGTTGGACTCCTCGGCGGTGGAAAAGCCGGCGTACTGGCGCACGGTCCAGGGGCGTCCGGCGTACATGGTGGCCTTGGGGCCACGCAGGTAGGGCGCAAAGCCGGGCATGGTGTCGATGTTTTCCAACTGCTCCAGATCGGCCAGGGTGTAAAGCGGCTTGACCGCAATCCCTTCAGGGGTATCCCAGGTTAGCGGCGCCGTGGTCTCTTTTTTAATCTCCTTGGCGGCCAGCTTTTCCCAATCTTGCACGGTCTTTTTGTCAAAGGTTGCCATGGTTCATTACCTCGCTTGTAAGCAGTAAAGGCTCCAGACAGCGCATCTGGAGCCCTATAAACAATCCGTTAAAACCCAGAATACTGCCAATTAAGAGCCTTAACGCAAAGGGTGAAAGGCAAGGCGCTAAGACGCAAAGAAATTCAATAAAATCAACGAAGCAAAACCATTATTTCTGCTTTTCTTTGCGCCTTTGCGGCTTTGCTCTTCATCTTTGCGTTAAACGCATGTGGGCTTCTCCCTACAGCACGGCCTTCAGGTACTCAGCGGTGCAGTCCCGCTTGGCCTTTTCCAGCGCCTTGGGATCCACCTCGACAAACTTCTCGTCCGGGGTGATCTTGAACAACGGCTGGCCCTTCTGGACGATGGTGCCGTCGCCGCCTTCCATGATGATCTTGTCGATGGTGCCGGAGAAGGGGGCCCGGATGGTGTTGAACATCTTCATGACCTCGATGATGTACAGCGGCTGGTCCTTCTCGAAGTGCATCCCCTCGGTGACAAAGGCCGGCATGCCAGGGGCCTCCTGGCCGTAGTACATGCCACCGCAGACCGCCACGATCTCGTCGGCCTTGGTGGCCGGAGGCGGCACCAGCACCTTCTTCATACGGGCCTGCAGCTCCGGGTCGGTCAGGTAGTCGGGAATGGTCACTTCCAGGTCCTCTTCGACCTTCATATCCCAGAACTTGGTGTTGCCACCAATCAGGAACAGCATCCCCAGCAGCTCCATACCGGCCTCGTAGCCGTAATGGGAGGAACGGATCTGCTCCCAGGTCTCGGCGTCATAGCCGCCCTGGGGCTTCTCCTTTTGCAGGATGTCGTTGAGCTTGAAGTACTCCTCCCGCTCCAGACCGAACTGCTCACGCAGGGTCTTGTAGAAGTGCAATCCCTGAAGCAGCAGCTCGTTGTCGTGATCCCAGATGATCTCGGCCGCCGGCTTGTGGGGACGATGGTCCATATGCAGGTAGTCGTAGGTCTCTTTCAGCACGCCCAGCGGGTTGCGCAGCCAGACGACCCGACCTTTTTCGATCTTGAAGTTCTTGGTGTTGATCGAGAGCCAGCCGGCCAGCAGATGAGGATCATCCAGCAGACGCTGCATGGGCCGGGTGACCAGAGTCCCCTTGCGATCCAGCAGGCCGGACATGACCTTGAGCTGCTTGGCGAGCAGCTCCGGCTGATCGCCGAACTGCTCGCTGACCAGTTTGGCGTAGTGTTTCTTCATCTGGAAGAAGGCGTAGACCACATCCAGCTTGTTGGCCTCCTCTTTGAGGGTACCCACCAAGGTCAGGTAGGGGACCACAAAACGGGTGGTGGGCTTGGCCATCACGTTGCGGCCCAGAAACCAGTTGACCAGGCCGTAGTGGAACTCCAGATTGGTGGCCAGGGAGCTGCCCCGCAGGGTGGTGCTGCGCAACACCTCGGACAGTAGTTCGTAGCTGGCCAGACGGTCCTCGCCCTTGGTCAGCAGCAGGGCGATGTTGGAGTCGTAGGCGCCGGCCACCTTGTACTTCATAAACTGGTTGGTGTCGGGGTTCAGCATGCTGATCCCCTGGTCGTCCCGCACCTCACCCTTGATCGGCTTGGACCAGTAGCGGATCATACCGCCGGCGTGGGGCGAGAGGGAGGCATCGGTGGCGTTCAAACGGGCCTCCACCGAGGCGTTGAAACGCACGACCCGCTCCGGCTTGGGCAGGCGCTTTTTGTGGCGGGCCAGCAGGGCCATGGCCTCCACCAGCGACTCAACGATGAAGAAATCGTTTTTGTCCTTGGGGTTGGTGAACTTGAGCGAATAGCAGAGCTCGGTCACCCGGTGCTCCACCTGGATGCGGGTGTTGACCTCCATGAAGTAGTGGCGGTCGCGGTCCACGATGCACTCGAAGGTAGAGGCGGAATCCAGACCGACGGCCTGACCGAAGCGGGCCGACTCCTCTTCCATACGCTGCAGCACCTTCAGATCGCTCTCCAGCGCCTTGACTTCGGCCTTTTTACCGGCGGCCTTGGCCTTGGCAATGGCGGCCTGCAGGCCTTCCTGGGTAACCGAAACCTCCAGCAGCTTCTGCTCGTGCATCTGCAGGGAGCAATCGCGGCCGCCCAGGGAGACGCACCACTCGCCGTTGCCCAGCAGCTGAATCTCGTTGTGGCGGGTCTGCTCAATATTGAGTTCGATCAGGACGTTCTTGTTGTCGCCCACGCCGTTGGCCTTGACCTCCTGCAGCACCTCTCGCACCAAGGCCGGCGCCTCGGCGGCGGCCTTGGCGATCTGCTTCTCGTCGGCCTTCTTGACGGCCAACAGAGAGGCGCCCAGGATCCGCTGCCCCTTGCCGCCGCCACCGCCAATCGCCTTGATGCGGAATCGGCTCTGGGGGTGCTTGCGGAACAGTTCGGCCACCTCGGTCTCCACCTGGGCACACAGCTCCTCGATAGAGTAAAGGTCGATCCCCTTGGCATAGGAGGCCATCAGGATATGGTCGGCCAGGGCCTCCAACGGCAGCTTAGTGTCTTTCAGCACCTTCTCGTCGCAGACAAGCCCCTCGGACTTGACCAGGGCCAGCAGCTTCTCGCGGCTGGGATGCTTCTTGATCAGGGTACGGGCGGTGACGTTGTCGATGCCGGGGGTCACCGACACCCCAACCTGCAGGGCGGTCCGCTTGGCCTCGTCCTTCTTGCCAGCCCGGGCCTGGGTGGCGGCGCAGGGACCGATGAAGCTTACGCCCGCCTTTTCGATGGCGGCCACGAACTCCTCGTCCTCGGCCATGAAGCCGTAGCCGGCGAAGATCGAGTCGTAGCCGTTGTCCTTGGCGATCTGGATGATCTGATTGATCCGCTCGACCCGCTCTTCCTTGCTGGCGCCGCTGTAGTCCGGCACCCGGTGTACACGGCGGGAGTCGGTCAGCTGGCGCAGTTCGGGGGCCAGGGCGTTGGGATAGACGATGGAGTCTTTTTCAGACAGCAGGATGCCGTAGTGGCTGATCCCCATCTCATGATAGACGTCCATGGCCTCTTTGCGGATCGGGCCGCGGCAGACGATCAGCGGCTTCAAGTCTTCACAGGAGAAGGAACGAACCCACTCGGAGCTGGACTTTCCCAGACGGCGGTCCCGGTGGATCAGGGGATTGTGCAGGTAGTAATCTGAGGCGTGTGGCATGGGCTTATATCTCCAATGTATAATAAGTATATAAAATTAATGGAATTCACGCTGGACAGCCTGCATCGGACCCGGCTTGTAGTGCCGCAGCAGGAAGTGCATATTCTCGCCCAGCACCTTGCGCAGGTCGGTGGGCATCACCAGCGATGAGATGGAACCCAGTGCCAGGCCTTCCTTGGGGTTCATCAGCTCTTTTTCATAGCGCAGGTTAAGAGCGGCCTCTTCGATCTTGAGCCAGTCGGCTGCATCCTTTTCCGCATCCACCTTGGCCTCGCCGGCGGCCATGCCGGCGGCCACCCTCTCCTGGGTACCGGACTTGATCCGCTCGGCTGCAGCGGCACGCACCTTGCGCAGTTCGTCCTTGTAGACAAACTCTTTACCGGCCGGCCCCATCACCGCCAGACGGGTGGTGGGCAGTGCCAGTACCAGGTCGGCGCCGGTGGGGTAGTTGTTGTAGGAGGCATAGGCCCCGCCGTAGGCGTTGCGGATGATCAGCAGGATCCGCGGGGTGCGGATATCGACGATCGAATCCAGCATGGCGCGACCGGCCTGCACGATGCCGCGGGACTCCTGCTCGCGGCCCGGCAGGAAGCCGGTGGTGTCTTCCATGAAGATCATCGGGATGTTGTAGATATTGCAGAAGCGGTTGAAGCGGGCGATCTTATAGGCTGAATCCACCGAGATCTGGCCGGAGGAGACCGCCGAGTTGTTGGCCACAAAGCCGACCACATGGCCGCCCAGACGGCCAAAGGCGGTGACCGCCTCGCGGGCCCGGTCGGGCTGGATCTCAAAGTAATCGCCATGGTCGCAGATCTGCTGGATCATGATCGAGACGTCGAACGGCGTATTAAAGCCGGTGGGCGAGTTGAAGGCCTTTTTCAGCAGGGTGTTGATCTCCCAGGTCTTGCGGTCCAGCGGGTCGCTGGTCTTCTGGAAGGGGGCCATCACGCTGTTGTTATCCGGCACATAGCCCAAAAGCTGAATGGCTGCCCGCAGGGCCCCCACCTCGTCCTCCACCGTCAGGTCGGCCACGCCGGAGGCGCCGTGCACCTTGGGTCCGCCCAGCTCTTCGGGGGTAACGTCCTCACCCAGCACTGACTTGACCACCCCCGGACCGGTCAGACCGAAGAAGGTGTCGTTGGGCTGAATCAGGAAACTGCCCTGACGGGGCAGATAGGAACCGCCGCCGGCGTTGAAGCCGAACATGCACATGATGGAGGGGACCACGCCGCTGATCTTGCGCAGGGCGGTGAAGGCCTCGGCATAGCCGTCCAGGCCGCCTACGCCGGCCGGCACAAAGGCGCCTGCCGAGTCATTCATGCCGATCACCGGGATACCTTTTTCACCGGCCATCTGGAAAAGCAGTGCCAACTTTCGGCCGTTGGTGGCGTCGATGGAACCGGCCCGCACCGTGAAATCGTGACCATACAGGGCCACATCGCGGCCGCCGATGTTCAGGATGCCGGTCACCAGTGAGGCGCCGTCCAGGTTCTTGCCCCAGTTCTGGAACAGGATGTTGGGCTCCTTCTCGGTCAGCACCTTGATCCGCTCCCAGACGGTCATCCGCTTCTTGAAGTGCTGCTTCTCGATCTGCTCGATCTTGACCGATTTGATCGGCCGTTCGATCAGATCGTGGCCTTCCTTCATGGCCTCTTCGTAGCCGCCCTTCTTGCCGGGAATCTCGCCGGGGATGGTGAAGTCAATGACCTTCTCCGGGGCAAAGGGGTTCTTCAGTGATGGTTGTATCGCTTTTTTAGACATCTGACGCCATCCTTCCAGTGTGGTGTAAGGTCCTGAATCTATGATGAGTAATGATCGTGTAACAGACAGAACAGCGAAAGGGACAGCCGGTCAGCGGGTTACCACTGCCAGCACCAACACCTCGTCGCCGTCACGGGAAAGCAGTCGATGCCGCAGGGCTGAATCGAAATAGACGCAGTCACCCTCACCCAGTTCGATCCGTTGGTCGTCCAGCAATAGCTCCGCATTGCCCTTCATCACGAACAGGAACTCCTCACCGTCGTGACTGTAGGTGTTCTCTTCGGGCGGCTTCTGGGACACCGTCAGCAGAAACGGCTCCATCTTCTTATTTTGTTTGCGATAGGCCAGCGACTCATAGGAATAGCCCTGGCTAGTGCCGGCCCGGGAGATGACGCGCGGCATCATCTTGCGCTCGTCGGCCCTGACGATCTCGTAGCGGCACTCTTCCTCATCTTCAGCAAAGAAGTGGCCGATCTTGACGTCAAAGAAGCGGGCGATCTTGGACAGGGTGGCAATGGGGGGGGAAACGTTGTTGTTTTCAATCTGGGAAATCAGGGCAGGCGAAAACCCGGTCTCCCGGGCAACTGCCTGAAGGGTCAGTTTCTTGGCGAGACGGAGCTTTTTGATTTTGACGCCGATGTTGTACTCGCTACTCATCTCACAGTCCGCCGAAAATAGAATCCCGTTTTGGTCCGGAGTTTGTATACGAACCGAGCTTCTATTGTCAATAAAATTGTTTTAACCGTAACAAATGAGTTTTAGCAATACTAGCGCATTTTTATTAAAAGTGAACGGGGCCGTTCATTATTCTCCCAACAGCTGCCGCGCCAGCAGTTCAACGGTGTGCACCACCTCAACAGTAGAACCGTGTTGCTTCAGACCATCATCCAGCTGCATCATGCAGCCGGGACAACCGGTGGCCACGGCATCGGCACCAGTGGCGATGATCGCCTCGCTCTTGACATCGTTGATGGTCATGGACGAGCCATAGTGATAGACGTTGAAGGTGCCGCCCAGACCGCAGCAGCGGTCGGCCCCTTCCATCTCCACCAGTTCCAGGCCTGGGGTGGCCCGGATCAGCTCACGGGGTTGGCTGGTCAGCTTACGGGTACGCAGATGGCAGGGGTCGTGGTAGGTGACGCTGCCGCTGGCACCGGCGCCGGTCTCGGCCGGTTGCAGCCCCAGCTGGTGCAGCAGCTGGGCTGCGTCCACCGTCTTCCTGGCCAGCCGCTCAAGGCGTTCCTTCAACCCGGGATTACGCTTGCCGATCACCAGGGGATACAGCCTGTGCAGGGCGCCGCCGCAGGTGGCACAGGCGCTCATCACGTAGTCGGCCTCGTAACGCTCCAGGGCCGCCAGATTCTGCTCGGCCAGCTGACGCACCGTATCCAGATCGCCGCCGGACATGCCGGGCAGGCCACAGCACTGCTGATCTTTCGGTATGATCACGGTGCAGCCCAGGTGCTGGAACAGTTTGATAGCGGCCACGCCAACCCGCGGATAGACGAAATTGGTCATACAGCCCACAAAAAAGACAATGCGGGGTTTGCCAGACTGCCCCTCAATCACCTCGGGGTAACGGTCCAGCAGAGGGGTTTTGGCAATGGCCGGGATGTAGCGCTTGCTGCCAACAAACGGCAGCGGGAAGCGTAACCGCAGTCCCGACGTCTCCGGCACCTTTTTAAAGAACAGCGGTCCCAGCAGGGCAGCGGCCTTGGCCCCCAGCTTCATGCGGGTCCGGCTCTGGATCACCTGGCCGACCGCCTTGTGGAAGGTGGTCAGGCCGCGTCGTTGGGCCAACGCCTCGCGGGCAGCGATCACGATCTCGTCGGTGGGCACCTCGTTGGGGCACTTTTCAACGCAGCTGCCACACAGCAGACATTTGGACATGGCCAGGTAGGTCTGGTCGTCCAGGTCGATATCGTCCTTAAGCAGGTGCTGGGCCAGGGCAATCTTGCCCCGGGCCACGGCCGGCTCCCGCTGAAAGGCGGTGAAGGCCGGGCAGTTGGCCCGACAGGCGCCGCACTTGACGCATTTTTTGAGTTGTTCTTCGACCCGCTGCAGGGGATCGGTGGTCTGTTCAGCCATATAAAGCCCCATTTATGATCAAGATTATGTCAGACGCTAAGGACAAGTGACATAGTAAACAAAGAACGTCAGCAAACACAAACCTTTTAACGCAAAGGTTGAAGGCGAGACGCAAAGGCGCAGAGACACCCAAAGACAACAAAAGGGGAAAAGCAAGACTTATAAGTGGATGCATCTCTCTTTTCAGGCTGTTAAAAGCTTCTCTCTGCGTCTCTGCGTCTTTCTTTAAACCTCTGCGTTAATAAGGCCTTTTTTCCAACCATCCAGCGCAACCAGGGCGCGCTCTGCCATCAGCGGCTTGCGATCCTTTTTCTTGATCCGTCCTTCCAGCGGCGGGAACAGGCCGTAGTTGACGTTCATCGGCTGGAACTGCTTGGGGTCGGCGTTGGTGATGTGGTGGACCAGCGCCCCCAGAGCGGTTCCCCGCGGCGGCAACAGCGGTTCACGCCCCTGGGCCAGGGCCACCACCGTCAGCCCGGCCAAAAACCCGGAGCCGGCCGATTCCACGTAGCCCTCCACCCCGGTGATCTGGCCGGCGAACAGGAAACGTGGATCACTCTTCAGCTGCTGCGCTTCAGACAGTAATGACGGTGCATTGATAAAGGTGTTGCGGTGCATGGCTCCCAGACGGACGAATTCGGCCTGTTCCAGACCCGGTATCATCCGCAACACCCGCCGCTGTTCCGGCCAGGTCATCTTGGTCTGGAAGCCCACCAGGTTGTAGAGGGTCTTCTCGCGATTCTCAGCCCGTAGCTGTACCACGGCCCACGGCTCTTCGCCGCTGACCGGCTCTGGAAGCCCCACCGGCTTCATCGGTCCGAAACGCAGGGTGTCGTCACCCAGCGCCGCCAATTCCTCGATCGGCATGCACCCATCGAAATGGACCAGCTTTTCAAAACTACGGGGTTCAACCTTTTCGGCCCCACGCAGGACCCCTAAAAAGGTGGCGTACTGGTGCTGATCCAGGGGGCAGTTCAGATAGTCGTCACCATCACCCTTGCCATAACGAGAGGCTGCGTAGATTTTGGACAGGTCAAGGGATTCGGCCGAGACGATCGGCGCAATGGCATCGTAAAAATAGAGCCGGTCGCCGGTCAGGCGCGAGAGCTGGTCAGCAAGAGTGTCACTGGTCAGGGGGCCAGAGGCGATCACCACCAGCCCTTCGGTTGGCAGATCAACCACCTCTTCCCTGATCAGTTCGATGTTGGGATGAGCGGCAATACGTTCGGTGATCCAGACTGAGAACTGCTCGCGGTCGACGGCCAGGGCACCGCCGGCCGGGACCCGGGTGGCGTCAGCCCCCTGCATGATCAAGGAGCCGCAGCGACGCAACTCTTCTTTGAGCAGGCCGACCGCATTGCTCAGATCGGCACCGCGCAGGGAGTTTGAGCAGACCAGCTCCGCCAGGCCCGGCAGTTGATGGGCCGGTGAATAACGCTGCGGCTTCATCTCGTACAGCCGCACCCGAATACCACGTTCAGCCGCTTGCCAGGCTGCCTCGCAGCCAGCCAGACCGGCACCAATGATGGTTACAATAGTAGTCACAGGCTGTCCCACTTAAGCCGGATCGTCTCGAAACGGCCATTCTCGAACAACCGGTTATCCTCTTCTCGAAGCATGATGAAGTCCTTCTTTACCTTATCGTAGCCCACCATGAACGCCTGGCCGTATTCCTTGTGGCGAGCCGAAGCCTTAGCCCGGTCATAATGCTGGATCTGAGGCCCTTTTATCTCCACAAGCGCAATACCGTTGCCGACTTTCCGGTCCTTAATTCCAATCACAAAGTCCGGGAAGAACCCTTTGCCGAGTGACCATCCGTACAACCCGACCGACGTCGGCTGCTGCGATGGATTTCTGTGCCACCAGAGGACATTTTCATCGATGTCCAACAGTTCTGCAAAACGGCGTTCATCAACATTCAGGTCCAGCGGGAACACCCCGTAGATATTCCTTTTGGCCGGATCAAGCCGTATCTCCGAGTATATCTCCTGGGGTTGTTCTACCTCTTCAGTAGCAAGCTGCGCAGCACGGCAGCGTTTAACTGCATCGGCAATCAGCTTAGGGTTCCGCACCAGCACCAAATCAAGCTGCTGAAGGAGGAGTTCGTCATCCTGCGGCGGCTCCATGCCCTGATTGATCAGGGAGTTTCTGAAACGCTGCTCCAGCAGGCGCGGAAAGCTGTAGTGATCAACATCGAACTGAAACACCAACTGCGAAGCCTTTTCAGCAATGGCCTCAACCGAAAGCGAGGCCCACTTTTCCTCATCGACGATTTCCGCATGCTCGAAAAGATCCTGCGTCCGCTGTACTACTTTTGCCCTAACACGGTCACGGTCGGCCAGTACAACGCTAAAGTCGATCTGTGCGGCGACCTGTTCTTCAAAATCGTCAGGTGCGGGGGGCATGACTTCCGTTATGAGTTGCCGCGGCATACCGTCACGCAACCGATACAAATATTCATGACGCGCGTCAGCGGCCAATGTTGCAGACAATAACGATTCCTGTCCACTGCACCCCTCACTATTATCGCCTGCATACCTTCGGGCAAGCGGAGCCCAGTCGATACGATCCAGCAACGATTCCTGCTTCCCCACTGGAGGCGGAGACAAGCGGAACTCTTCGGGCGATGGATGCTGTCCAGAGTTTTCTTCGGGGTTTGCAGGAAACAGCCGAAGCGGTTCCCCGTATCTGGCAAGCTGAACCTCCGGCCTGCCGGCAATGACTGTCACCACCGTCTGACTGCCAAGCTCGTTCAGTTGACTCGGCATCCGATTGATCAGGTCACCGGCGTTCATCAGCCCTTCCTGAGCCTCGCTGTTCGCCAAAAATACATAGCCGTATTCAAGTTCACGCGGCAGATCACGTTTAGCATGCAACAAACGGTGCCTGCGCATCAGACGGCCCACCACCTGCACCCCGAACGAGGCGTCACGAGCCCCGCGCAATGCCGCAAGAGTCCAGGCGCGGGGGGCGTCGAAGCCGAGCGCCACCGCCATCTTGAAAATAAGCACCTCGACAGTAGGATCGTTCGCCAGGGAAAGCAGATCCTTGTCCGGTTCCGTGGCGGTATGCACTCGCACTGCATCTTCAGAGAACCCGAGCGTTTCAACCAGATATTGACGGGCCATCTCAATATGCTGCCCGCCGTTCGGGACCTGCACCAACATCAGCGGTGTCAAGGAAACACCCTGGTCACACAGACTATCCTTAATCCGCCGGTGCATGGCACAGCACTCCCGCAGCGCGGTCCGCTCAAAATCCACCAGCTTGGCGTCGTCATCGTTGCGGGCAATGAAACGGGCCATCTTCACGCCATGCTTCAGGAGTCCCCACTTCACCCCATCATGGCGACAGATGGAGGCCCACTCGTCTTCATCCCCTACCTGGTAACTGGTCTCGCGTGCAAAGGCCTTTGCATCGCTGTCCTTGGGGGTAGCGGTCATCATCAGGGTATAGTCGGGCCGCAGTACCTCGGTAAAAAAACGCTTAGCCTCGGCCGCTTTCTTAAATCCATGGTGCGCTTCGTCCACCACACAGCCGATCCGGTAGCCGTCCTCACGTGCTGCAACGATCAGATCATCCACAGCCAACCCGGCATCACCCGATATGCGGGCCTTGCGCCCTTCCTTGTTGCTGGTTGCCACGCTCTGCCAGGTGGTTACGAACACCCCACCGGGCCGCAGACCGTCCAGACGGCGGTCGATCTCCAGATTCAGCATCGGCAGCGTAGGCGACTGGGCTTGGATCGTCCCCCTAGTCTGGTCGACAACCCCGCTAAACGGGGCAAACCAGAACCAGGCAACCCGTTCTTCATCGGAAAGGGTAGCCAGCAGACGGCATGCCAACAGGGTTTTACCGGAACCGGTAGGGGCCTGAAGCAACACAGCGCCGGAACGTTTGCGGACAACATCCACCTCTTCGAGATTCGCACCAAGCCGGTCGTACTGGTTTCGCACCTCGCGAAAACGTTCCGCAAGGGCATCGTGGGTTTCCTGCTGAAATGGCAACAATTCAAGAACCGGCATGCTTATGCTCCCGCGCTCCGAAGGGGTTGTTTGCGTTTCCCGAATCTTTCAGCCAGGGTCTGCGGAATTGGACGGATGGTGACACCCGGCAACAGTGTTGTCAGCCGTTCAACAGCCCACGAGTAGACAATCGTCTCACCCTCATGCCCGGCAAGTCTCTCCTTCAGACGCGTCATGGTTTCACCCCGTAGATTGCCCAGGTAAGCCAGCCCATGGCTACCGTCACAACTCCAGTTCAGCCCGTTCCCTGCATCGCCTGCCAGCGGGTGGTCGTGTAACATCTGCAGGGCACGCCAAACCTGGCCGTGATCAAGGCGCGTATCCAGGCGGTGACGCGGGTGAAGCCGAGTGGTCAGATAGGCGAACGAACCGCCTAGGCCGGGCACATTGTCTCGCTTTTTGTTGCGGTAGCCGGTCATCACCCGCCGCAGCCGCTCGGCGCAGACATCACGGCAAAGGTTTTTGTCAGGTTCGTCTTCGGTGGCCTCGCTGTTAGAAACCAAGATGAAGCGCCGCGGCGCCTTGTCCGGCTCTTCGGCGTTCAGCTTTTGCACCGCATGAGCCGTGGTGCCGGAACCAGCAAAGAAATCCAGTATCAGGTCGCCCGGCTTGGTGGCGATGCGCAAAATGCGCTCGATCAATCGTACCGGCTTTGGTGTGGTAAAGGCGGTCTGGGTTTCAAGGATATCCTGAATCTCCTTGCGGGCCTCGTCGGTATGGCCTACCTCTTCGTGGGGCCACCATGTCCAGGGAACAACGCCTTCAATATCTTTCAAATACTGAATCCGTGAAGGAATTGCATTACCATCCTTACCGAAATACATCCGCCCTTCTAACAGGAGCCGTTGATATTCTGATTCTATAACCTTCCAGCAAGAACCCTCTGGAGGAACATGCTTACGACCCGTGGTAGGAGAGACAATTTCGTACATTTGATTTGGCCGATAGCCTTGGGCTGAAAACGAAACCGATCTCCATAGACCTTTTGGATCTTTATTGGGGTTCTTGTAAACTTTTAGCTGCTTTGCATCGAGAGGTAATTTGTTCCGGACATCCTTGAATCGCTCCGCATTGGCGGCATACACCAGCAGGTATTCGTGGGCATCGCCGATGGTCTCCCGATTCTCCCGTGAATATCGTTTCTGCCAGATGCAGTTAGCCACAAAGTTCTTCTCCCCGAACACCCGGTTCATCAGCATCCCCAAGGGAAACAGCTCGTTGTCGTCGATGGAGACGAATATGGCTCCGTCCGGGTGGAGAAGATCACGGGCCAGCAGCAGGCGTCGGTACATGAACTCCAGCCAGACCGAGTGACGGAAGCGGTGGGTCTTGTCGAAAAAACGGTCATTGTAGACGAAATCCCGGTTGCCGGTATTGTAAGGGGGGTCAATGTAGATACATTTGACCTTGCCGGCGTGGGTCATCCGGAGATAGCGCAGGGCGTCGAAGTTATCACCTTCAATGATCAAGTCACGCCACGGTCCGTCACCGCAGGAGTGCGCACGATCCAAATCCAGCGCCACGAAATCGTCGTTGATATGCCTGTCCGGCTCAATCTCGTCCCGCTCCCACACAAGGCCGTAGGACGCCTCGCGCTCCCGGCGCTGAAGCAGAGCTATCAATTGCTCTTTTGTCAGATGATCGAAGGAGGGCATCAAAACTCTCGGTATTTTATGGACTGCATATAAAATAAGGGCGAAGATGTGTACTACCATCTTCGCCCCAGTTATAATCTGTCAAGACTAGGCGGCACGTAACATTGCAGACTCTTGCCATAACCTGTCAATCCGCTCTACCGCCTGTCGCGCTTCGTCCATCGGAACATGCGGCTTAAACTCATGAAGCCGAGTTGCACGAGCATTTACATCACCACCGCTTACGCCCTCTTTGGTCACATAAAGCGCCGTTGCCAAGCGCTCAAGAGCTTTAACGTCGTTATCACCCAGATTATCAGCAATAAAATTAATATGTTGCTCATACTTGGCAAGGGTCTTGGGCGAAAGATCTCTTACCTTCTGTGCCATTTCACCTGGCTTGAGTTTAGGACCATAAGGATACGGCTGCTTCTCTTGATCAAAAATCTTATCCGCACGCAGTGACGTTAGCTCATCACTGAGATCAAAAGAGAAAGGACCATGCTTGTAAAGGCAATAGTCAAGCTCAAGGGGGATCCCCAACAATTCTTGGAGCAGGTATGCTCCTTTCTGGATATGTGTTTCGCCACACCAACTTCCGTGGTCTCGTAGTTTTTCGGCCAATGTGACCAACATGGCAGCCCGCTGCAGTCTTTTCATATCTCTTCCTCCAAGCTTACTTCCAGCAAAGACTCTCTCTTCTTTGCCAACCATTTCTGAGCATTAGCCAGCTTTTCTTGCGCAACGTAAACGCTCTCAATCACCAAAATTGGCAGCTTGCTGCTGAGTATCTCTGACTCCTCATCAGACCAGACAATGCGGCCATCCCCTTTAAGAACTGGAAAGTGTGGAGATTCTGACGATTTCTGCCTATACACATCAATCTGAACTGAGTCAGGCCCAAATTCTTTGCACGCCGCTTCGTAAATAACTCTGGCCGCATCTGGATTGCGTCTTATATCATCCGGGTTACGTTGGTACAGCAAGCGCAAATGGTCACGCTGTACCAGCCGTTTTGCTGGTATGTGTCCAGCAGCAGATATATTTCTGGATGCTGCAAGAAATGCCGATGTTACTTCGTTATCGGTAATTTCAAGGTGATTTTCAACTGTGACGGGAAATCCGCCTTCCGGCAGCCATGCTTTCAGAAATTCTTTCAGGTGTATATCATAAATTCGCCGGACATGATGAAAGTAAAGTTGGGTATACATAAAATAGCGTGCCAACAGCAATGCTTCAGCAGAATGAATCCCACCTTCATCAATACCCAGCAACGTTACAGTCTCACAGTCCGTAAAGTCGCTACGTTGTTCCACATCAAGCAACTGAGCAGATTCACTCTTTTTAGGTAAAATTCGCAGCGTATCGATGAGACGATAATGATCAAACTTTCCGTATGCAACCCCGGCATGATAGGAATCACGAAGCAGGTAATCGATCCTGTCCACGCCAAATGAATCACCCGTAATTATTTCGGCAAGAATTGATTCCCACGGCGTATAGCTGATCTGTTCAAATTTAGAGAGTTCTTTTTCACCTACTGCTAGCTTAACAATGTCCTCAGCCTTCAAAGGCGGTGTCATAGCATCCCAAATTTTTCTCATCTCTGCGCTACGGATAATTTCCACCGTCAAGCGTTCATGATTCCAATCTGGTGGCAACAATTCTTTCTCTGCTGCATGAGAGAACGGCAGGTGTCCGAGATCATGACATAAAGCTGCCATTCTCAACGCTTTTCGCCAGTATCGCTTTTTGTCATCATTTTCAGGAATAATTTCCCTGACGTCTTTATGCAGATTACCTGCACTTGTTATGACATCATAAACTCGGCCTGCCAGTTCCATTACGCCGAGGCAATGCTCAAACCTCTTATGAGTTGCACCTGGATAAACAAGACTCGTCAGAGCTAATTGATGAACATGCCTAAGACGCTGAAATGGCCTAGAATTAAGAACATTTCGCTCATCTGAATCCATACGAATAAATACATGAATAGGATCACGCAGCTCGTGAAATTCTTTTGCCATGCTCCATCACCTTTGCCCAGTTACAATTTCCCAAACACGTTTACACGCTTAATACATAAAAGTAACCAACATCATGCCGAGGTCCAATCGCAACCCTCTTTCGGACACTTCAGGAATTCACCCTTCTTCTTGTAGACCTTCTTGACCACGAGCGGAAAGCCGCATTTCGGGCAGGGCTGTTGCACCGGCTGATCCCAGAGGGCGAACTTGCAGTCCGGGTAACGGTTGCAGGAGTAGAACAGTTTGCCGTAGCGGGACTTCTTCTCGGTCAGCTCACCCTGTTTGCACTCTGGGCAGGTGACGCCGGTCCCTTTCGGCTTGTTGAGCGGCTGGATATTCTTGCAGGCCGGGTAGCCGGAGCAGGCCAGGTATTTGCCATAACGACCATCCTTGATCAGCATCGGCAGACCGCACTTTTCACACTTTTCTTCAGAAACTTCCGGCTCAGCAGCCTCTGCTGTATCAGCCTCAAGATTGCGCGTGTATTTACAGCCTTCCTTGAAGCCGGTGCAGGCGATGAACTTACCCCGCTTGCCCAGCTTGATGGCCAACGGCTTGCCGCACTCCGGGCAGGCCTCGTCAATGGTCTCGGTGGTCAGGTCGTCCTTCTTGACCTCCGACTCCTTCTGCTTGAGCAGGGAGATAAACGGCTCCCAGAACTCTCGCAGCAGCGGCTTCCACTGTTTTTCGCCACGGGAGACCTGATCCAGTTCCTCTTCCAGGCCGGCGGTGAAGTTATAATCCACGTAGCGGGGAAAGTGGGCGGTCAGCAGATCGTTGACCACCATACCCACATCCTCGGGAAAGAAACGTTTCTTGTCGAGGCGGCAGTATTTGCGCTCCACCAGGGTGTTAAGGGTGCTGGCATAGGTTGAAGGTCGGCCGATACCGTATTCTTCAAGGGTCTTGACCAGAGTCGCTTCGGTGTAACGGGGCGGCGGCTGGGTAAAATGCTGCTCCGGCGTGATGTCCAGCAGCTTGAGCGGTTCACCCTCGTTAAGCGGCGGCAGGGTGCCTTCCTTTTCCTCGTCCTCGTCGTCCACCCCTTCGATATACAGCTTCATGAAGCCGGCAAAACGGATCACCGAGCCGCTGGCCCGCAGGGTTAGTTCACGCTGCTGGCTGGTGACGGCGATATCCACCGAGGTCTGATCCAAGAGCGCCTCGGCCATCTGACAGGCGATGGTCCGCTTCCAGATCAGCTCGTAGAGCTTGAACTGATCGGGCGGCAGGAACTTCTTGAGGGCTGCCGGTGTCTTGTCCAGATAGGTGGGCCGGATCGCCTCGTGGGCCTCCTGGGCGTTTTTGGATTTGTTCTTGTAGTGGCGGGGCTTGGCCAAGGCGTATTCAGGACCATAGGCCGCCGTGATCACCTCGTGGGCCTCTTTCAGTGCCTGACTGGAGAGGTTGACGCTGTCAGTACGCATGTAGGTGATCAGACCAACGGTCCCGTCGGCCCCCAGATCGATCCCTTCGTAGAGCCGCTGGGCGGTGGACATGGTCTTCTTGGCCGAGAAGCCAAGTTTGCGAGAGGCCTCTTGCTGCAGGGTGGAGGTGGTGAAGGGCGGCGCCGGGTTGCGCTTCATCTCCTTACGGGTAACCTGCGCCACCTGGGCCTGTCCCTGGGCGATCAGCTGTTTGAGTGATTCAGCAGCGGCGGCATCGGGGATATCAAACTTGCCCAGCTTCTTGCCATCCACCGCCACCAGTCCGGCCTTGACCGGCTGGCCGCCTGCCTTTTCCAGCTTGGCGCCAATGGTCCAGTATTCCTGGTCCACAAATGCCTTGATCTCCTTCTCTCGCTCACAGACCAGCCGCAACGCCACCGACTGTACCCGTCCGGCCGAGAGGCCGTAGCGGATCTTTTTCCAGAGAAAGGGCGAGAGGTTAAAACCGACCAGATAATCGAGGATCGCCCGGGCCTGCTGGGCATCCACCAGATCTACGGCAATCGCCCGGGGGTGCTTGACCGCATGAATAATCGCATCCTTGGTGATCTCATGGAACACCACCCGCTGAATCTCGATCTTCGGTTTCTTATCCAGCCCCAGGGCAGCCAGCAGGTGCCAGGAGATGGCCTCCCCCTCACGGTCGGGGTCGGTTGCCAGCAGCAGACGATCAGCATCTTTGAGGGCCTTCTTGATGGCGTCGATCTGCTTCTTGCTCTCCGGCAACACGTGGTATTTGGGCTCAAAGTCGTTGGCCACGTCGACCGAGCCCTGCTTGCTGGGCAGGGCGCGGACATGGCCAAAGGAGGCCAGCACCCGGTACTCGGGACCGAGGAACTTTTCAATGGTCTTGGCCTTGGCCGGCGATTCGACAATCACAAGATGCTGCGCCATAGGGGAATCCTTACGAAATAGAGTAATGAGAACCGGGCAGTTGCACCAGCAGCCCTTTGAGTTCAAGGCCCAGCACCATAGCCGAAACCTCTGCAGCCGTCAATTCAAGAGCCGTGGTGATATCGTCCAGTTGGCGTGGCCCCTGGGCCAACAGTTCGTAGACCTGCGCCTCACGGGGCGTCAACGGGCACAGCGGTGCCGTGGGGCCATGGCCCTGTCCAGCAGCTGCCAGGGTGGTCTCCAGACCCAGCGCAGCCAGAATATCACCCAGTGAATCCACCAGGACCGCCCCCTGCTTGATCAGGCCGTTGCTGCCCCGGCAGGAGGCAATGCTGATCGGACCGGGCACCGCCATCACGTCACGACCCTGGTCTAGAGCATAGCGGGCAGTGATCAGCGAACCGCTCTTATCGGCCGCCTCCACTACCAGCACACCGCGGCTGAGTCCACTGATGATCCGGTTGCGGCGAGGAAAGTGATCGGCCAACGGCTGGGTGCCCAGCGGAAATTCCGACAGCAGACAGCCGCTGGCGGCAATCCGCTCGGACAGTTCACGGTTCTCAGGAGGATAGGGACAATCAACACCACAGCCCAGCACTGCCACCGTGGCACCACCACCCATCAGAGCTCCCCGGTGGGCAGCGGTATCGATCCCCCGGGCCAGCCCGGAGACCACCAGCAGTCCGGCATTGGCCGCAGCAGCCGAAAGTTCTTCCGCCGCCTTCAGACCGTTGCGGGTGGCCCGGCGCGACCCCACCACCGCCAGGGCCGGGTCCCACACCGGCAGCTGACCACGCAGGTACAGCAGGGGTGGCGGCCCACCGATCTCGAACAGGCGCCGTGGGTAGTCGGCGTCCAGAAAAGTGAGCAAACGCACACCCGGTAGTTTGTCGAGCCTGCGCAGTTCAGCCTCGGCAAAACGTTGACCACCACCGCTCTGCAACGCCTCAATCACCGGCTCGGTCATACCACGTACCGCGACCAATGCAGCCCGCGAAGCAGCAAGCACCCGACCTGGCGTCTCAAACTGCTCCAGCAGGCGCCGGAACAGTACCGGACCGACCCCTTCCACCGCCGACAGCGCTATCCAATCCCGTTGATCGTCCACAAGACTCCAAAAACAAAGGCCGGCCAGAGGCCGGCCTGATGCCGCCAAACGTCTCTGCTCTAGCGCGGAGCTGTCATCACCAGATCATTCTTGAAGATGGCATCGATACTCTTGACCACCAGGGCGGTCGAGGTACGCTTGCCGGTCTCCACTACCACCAAGGCGCCGATCACCTCGTAGGGCAGCTGCGTGATGACCTTGTCCACCAGCATCTTCTCGATGGCCACCTCGCGAACCACATAAAACATGTTGCCCACCTCAACCCCTTGCTGTTCGCCCAGGTCAAGGTAGACCACATCACCGCTGGCTACAGCATCATGACCCGAGTAGGACTCGACGATCATCCCCTTCAGGGGACGTTCAGCAAGCTTGAGGGATATCTCGCGACGCTTGATCTCCTGATAAGGGAACAACCAATCGCCAGGTTCCACCTCTTTGAAGGAGCTGGTAATGATCGCCCGGGAGCCCTCAGGAGATATCTGGGTCAACTGCAGGGTTCCCAGGGGATACAGCTTGGTACCCAATATCTCGCTGCTGCGGGGATGACTGATGGTTGCCGATTTGCGCATGATGGAAAACTTCTGGCCGTCAACAGCACCCACGTTGGCACCGATGTCGGTGAAGGCAATGTCATCTTCGCCAAGAATAAGGCGACTGTGCTGACCGGCGATAATCCGGCCCACAGGCTTCGGTTCGCCCTCCGCCAGTCGGCCTTCATTGCCGCGGACCGTAAAGGTCTTCTCTTCGACAACCTCCGCAGGCAGCACCTCTACAGGTGCCGCAGCTGCCTTTTGTCCGCCAGCTTCAACAGCCGGAACTATCTGCAGCCGGCCATCGACAAAACGCACGGTCTGACCAGGATAGATCAGGTGCGGGTTGGTATGTTCCTGATTTTTGGACCACAGATTGGGCCAGTGTTTGGGATCATTCAGGAAGCGCTGTGACAGCCCCCACAGGGTATCCCCTTTTTTGATCACATAGACCGTCGGCGGCTCCTCTGCCGCCACCACCAGGCAGGGCAGCATGACGGCAAACAGCAACAGACACAGACCGGTACAAAGACGTGTATTCATGGGCACCTCGATGGTTCCCGGCTACAGGGCCGGGTTGTCTAGGATCATCAACCGTTCGCGAGCCTTAACGGTTGCAGGGCTGCCGGGATACTGGCGAATCAGTCGCTCAAAGGCAGCACGCGCCTTTGCCGGCTGCTTGAGCGCAGCCTGACTGTAGCCGATCTTCAGCAGGGCGTCAGCCGCCTTGGGGTGCTGCGGCCAGCCATCCACCACCTTCTGGAAGGAGGCCAGCGCCCTGGGTAGATCTGAAATACTGTAATGGCACTCGCCAATCCAATAGTGTGCGTTGGGGGTATATTCTCCGGCCGGAGATTCCTTCAGGAACTGTTCAAAAGCCGTGATTGCTGCGGCAAAGTTATTGGCGCTGTAGAGACCAAAGGCCTTGAGGTAGGCGGCAGGCGGACCAGCATCCTTGCCCCGTAGCGGTGTCTCAGGATTTACCACTTCCACCTTGGGCGTGCCCGTTACAGCTCCTGTTTGCACCTTGGACTGCAGGGCCTGATTGACCTCTTTCAGTTCGCGGACACCTTCTGCCAACTCCCGGAACAGTTTTGCGCGCTGTTCATCCTGTTCCTCGAGCGTTGCCAGCCGAGCAGTCAGTTCATTCAGGCGCGCCTCAACGCCACCGGCCACCTGAAACAGGTGCTCAACCCGCGTCTCGGTTTCGGTCTGACGCTTGACCAGCAGATCGTTAGCTGCGCAGCCATTCAGCAGCACCAGCAGGCCTCCCAGGCCGATCACCCCTTGCATCCAGCGCATAATTACCCCGTTTCCCACATGTTCTCACGCAATTAAAGCGATAATCCCCGGTTTGTCAAGTGAAAGTCAGGGTTTTCCTGATTGCGTTTGCATGCCGCAAGCTCGGTGTGGTAGCATTTTTTCCTTTTCACTTTCTGAAAGCGCAGGTCACCACCCTTTGATGCTACCCGAACTGCTGGCGCCAGCAGGCACCATGGAAAAACTGAAGATAGCCATTCACTACGGTGCAGATGCGGTCTACCTGGGTGGTGAGCAGTTCGGCCTGCGGGCCATGGCCGGCAACTTCAGCAGCGACGAATTCCCGGCTGCCCTTGATCTGTGCCACCGTCACGGGGTCAAGGCCTACCTGACGGTCAACAGTTATCCCGACGATCACCAGCTGGACCAGCTTGAACGCTATCTGCAGCGGATGGCGCCGTTGCCGTTTGACGCCTACATCGTGGCTGACCCCGGTGTGTTACGGATGGTACGACGCATCTCGCCGCATCGCGAGCTCCATCTCTCCACCCAGGCCAACACCATCAACCGCGAAGCGGCACTATTCTGGCAGGACCAAGGGGTCAGCCGGATCAACCTGGCCCGGGAGATGACCCTGGATGGCATCCGCACCACGGCCAAGGCACTCACCATCCCCTGCGAAGTGTTTGTGCATGGGGCGCTCTGCATCGCCTATTCCGGCCGCTGCCTGCTGTCCAGCGCCCTGACTGGTCGCAGCGCCAACCAGGGCGCCTGCACCCAACCCTGCCGTTGGCGTTACACCTTGCAAGAGGAGAGCCGCCCCGGCGTCTATCTGCCGATCGAAGAGGACCATCACGGCACCTTTATCTTTAATTCAAAGGACCTCTGCCTGCTGGAGCAGCTGCCTGAACTGATCTCTGCCGGTGTCGGCGCCCTCAAGATCGAAGGCCGGATGAAGGGTGTGCACTACCTGGCCGGCGTGCTGCGGGTCTACCGCACCGCGCTGGACGCCTACGCCCGAGACCCGTTACACTACAGCACCGACCCTGCATGGCTGGAGGAATTGGCAACCGTCAGCAACCGCGGCTACACCACCGGCTTTCTGTTCGGCGACCCGCGTGATGTCGGGCAGTCGTATCAGGCCGGCTACCAGCGCAGCCATCAGTTGGTGGGCGTTGTCGAGTCAGTTGATCCGAATAACGGCACGGGGCTGGTGGCAGTTAGAAACCGATTCAGAGCTGGCGACCAGCTGGAGTTGATCGGCCCGGCCATGAAACAGCTGACGTTCACTGTTGGCGAGCTTCAGCTGCAGCACCCCGGTGATGACACCCTCAGCGCAACCGAGGTTGTTCACCCCAACCAGCGGCTGATCATGCCGTTGCCCGCCGGTGCAGCCCCTGATGACCTGCTGCGTCTGCCCCAGACAGATTGCACACTACCCCCGGAGGTACGCCCTAGCCATGGCTGACATTCACAAATTGCCACCCCAGAGCCTTGAGGCAGAAATGTCCATTCTGGGTGGCATCCTGATCGATAACGATGCCATCAACCGGGTGCTGGAGATCCTGGAGCCGACCGATTTCTACCGCGAGGCCCATCGCAAGATCTTTGACGCCATGCTGGAACTGTCAGACCGGCGGGAACCCTGTGACCTGATCACCCTGACCGACACCCTCAAGCGGCGTGGCGAGCTGGATGCCTCCGGTGGCGCAGCCTATCTGGCCACCTTGGTGGACTACGTCCCCACGGCGGCCAACATCACCTATTACTGCAAGATTGTTAAGGAAAAAGCGCTTAATCGCCGTCTGATAACCGTGGCGACCGATATCGTCACCATGGGTTACGACGAAAAATCCGATGTCAACGAGATGTTGGACGGCGCACAGAAGGCCCTGTTCGATCTGGCCGAAAACAAGCTGCGTCCCCAGTACTTTCCGGTCAAGGCGATCATCAAAGACACCTTCAAGATGCTACAGACGCTCTACGAAAAGAAGGAGCAGATCACCGGCATCCCCACCGGCTACATCGACCTCGATCACATGACTGCCGGCTTTCAGCCCGGCGACCTGATCATCATTGCGGCCCGCCCCTCGATGGGCAAGACTACCCTGGCCCTGAACATCGCCAGCTACGCCAGCGCTGAGGCAAAAAACAAGGTGCCTTCTGCCGTCTTCTCGCTGGAGATGGGCAAGGAGCAGTTGGTGATGCGCCTGTTGTCATCCCTGGCGCGGGTCGATGCCGGCCGGATGCGGACCGGCCATTTCCACGACACCGACTGGCCCCGCCTGCAGCGGGCCGCAGACACGCTGTTCAAGGCCAACATCTTCATTGACGACACCCCCGCCATCAGCGTACTGGAGCTGCGTGCCAAGGCCCGCCGCCTGAAGAGCGAGCACGACCTGGGCCTGATCATTATCGACTACCTGCAGTTGATGCGGGGCGGCGCCAACCCCGAATCTCGCCAGCAGGAGATCTCCGAGATTTCACGTTCTTTAAAGGCGTTGGCCAAGGAATTAAACGTGCCAGTGGTGGCGCTGTCGCAGCTCAACCGAAGCCTGGAAAACCGCAGCGACAAACGCCCGATGATGAGTGATCTGCGGGAATCGGGCGCCATCGAGCAGGATGCCGACGTGATCATGTTTGTCTACCGCGAAGCGGTCTACTGTGAACACTGTCGCAAAAAAGACGGCTCCTGCACCGCCGACCACGAGCGCAATGCAGAGATCATCATCGGCAAGCAGCGTAACGGACCGATCGGCACCGTTGAACTGACCTTCATGGGTGAGCATACCCGCTTCGAAAACTTGGCCCGCAACCAATAGCTTGCAACAGAAACGGGGCCTGCATCCTTTGATGCAGGCCCCGTTTTTTTGTGGATACTGTCTCCTCGCCTACAAATAATCCAACAACGACACCTGACTGATCCTGGCGGTTGAAGATAGTGTTGCCTCAAAGGCGGTCTGCTGCTGGGTCATCTCCACTGCAAGTTTGGCATAATCAGCAGTCTGAATATTACCGATCACGGTTTCCAGTGTGTTCTTGGTGTTTGCCAGCATCTTGCTGGTGGTATCCAAGCGGCTGATACGGGTGGCATTAATAACCTGAGCACGCTGAAGCTGCTGGGCTCCCGACTCCATCTGATTGGCCTGCGCCCTGATGGCCGGCACGTCGTTTGCTTCTATCGCCGCAATCAAGCGGTCCAGTTCATAGAGAATGTTAACCCCATTTGTGTCGGATCCAAGCACTTGGTCGCCTGGTATGTTCAGCGACTCGATCGAGTTGGTGTCTATCTCGATTGAGCTGGTTGTGTCATTTCCAAGGTAGGTAGCGGCTACAGGAGGGACTTGGACATTCCGGTCATACGGTTTGGTATCGGTTGCGGTTCCTGCAAATATATAACGATCTTCCAACTGGGTATTACCGATGTCAGCCAGCTGCTGACGCAGGTTGGTCAACTGGGTCACGGTGTTCTGGCGGAATGTCAGGTCATCGGTGCCGCTGGTGATGGTTGCCGTCAACCGCTTGATCTCGTACATGGTGTTTGCCAGGCCAGTCAGCGCGGTATCGGTCATCTTCAGCCATACATTGGCCTTGTTGATATTACTCTGGTACTGTTCGGTGGTGCGAAGCCGGTCGCCAAAACCAACCAGCAGACGCGCCGATACCGGATCATCGCTGGGACGGTTATAGTTCCTGCCCGAAGCTATCTTTTCCTGAATACTGTCCAGCTGACTTCTTGAACGCTGGATGTTATACAGTGAATTTTGCATGGTTATATTGGGGGTTATCCGCATGACTGCTCCTCCTACCGTATCATGGCCAGCACGACGTCCATCATCTCGGTGGCAGTGGTAATCAGCTTGGCCGAGGCCTGGTAGGAACGCTGGTACTGGATCAGGTTGGCCAGTTCTTCATCCAGCGACACCCCGGACTGCGAGTCCCGCAGGGTAGTCAGTTGTTTCATGAAAGCCTCGCCCTGCTTGACCACCGTCTGAGATGTCTGCACATCAAGCCCTACCTGGGCAACCATCGCATCATAGGTCAGACTGTAGCCATTAACGCTGTTCAGCCGAGCGATGGCCAGGGCATTCTGGTTATCACCGGAAAAATTATCCTGGGCCGCAGCGATATTCTCAGGCTTGCCGAGCACGTCGCCCGAAAGGCTGATGTTTGCCGCCGAGGTCGTGGCTGGATCAAAAAAATTCAGTCCGGTCGTGGTTCCGTCCAGGGCAATACCGGTAGCATGTAACCCGTTGGCATCCGTTGCCACCTGCGCTGCCAAGGCATCAATGTCGTCCAGGTACCCCTGCAGCACGGTATCCCGCATGACCACCGTCGCCCCCAGCTTGCCGGTGGTCGGTGCCAGTGTCGTCGGCCCAGCACCGCCGGCGTCGGTCAGCTGGACGTCGTAGCGGGTACTGCCGTCAGGAAGCGCAACCGGATTTGCCGCCAGAGAAAGACTGCCGGCCTGGGTACCGGTGACCAGGGCATAGGTGCCGCTTCCATCGGTGTAGCTGATGTCGGTCGTGCCGTCATCATTTTCCACAAAACTAACCTGCATATTTTCAGCCAGCTGACGAATCAGATAATCCCGTTGATCACGCATCTCGTTGGCATTGCCACTGACCAGTTCGGTATTTTTGATATAACCGTTCAGTTGGGCAATGTCGGACAAGGTTTTGTTAATATCCCCCACCAGCGGAGACAGTGACTCGTTTTGAATCGTGATGGCGTCAGTGATACTCCGGCTGACATAGTGGAACTGATCAACCATGATCTGCGCCTTGGCCAGCACTGATTGGCGTTCAGCCGTACCGGACGGATTGATGGACAGGTCCTGCCAGGCGCTGAAGAAATCGTTCATTGCTGCGCCGAGGCCATCTTGTGCGATCTCATTAAAGACCGGCTCAACCTGCTGCAAGACACCGAGCTTATGGCTATCATAACCCGAAGTCGTACCGGCATTGACCAACTGCTTCTGCAGCAGGCTGTCATAATAGCGCTCCACCACCTGCACCCGGACACCGGTGCCCAGCGGAAAACCGTTATGGGTGGTTGGCGGAGCGGTCTCGAACAGCACCCGTTGACGAGAATAACCAGGGGTGTTGACGTTGGCGATGTTCTCGCTGGTAACCTCGGCCGCCACCTGAAACAGCTTCAGGCCCGACTTCCCTATTTCAAAGGCTGCACTGATGCCCATCTTAGGCCTCCCTGTTGACCATCACCGCACCGGCCTGCGCCCGCTGGATGTACGTTCCAGACGCACCGTATTGGTTGGAGGTATTCAACACCCGCAGCAAGAAGCCCAGCGAGTCGTTGACCGTGCCGAGGAAACGCTCCAGCAGTTCACGGTTGTGCTGTGCCTGCCGATGGACCTCGTTACCGGCTTGCTGCACCGCCTGCTGCAGTGGCAAAATCTCCTTAGCGGCCTCCTTCGGCAGCTTCTGCAGCAGGTCGCTGACGGTCTTGGCCGACGCGCCGCCAGCCTGGCGCGACAAACCAGCTAACGCATCTCTCAGCCCGTCGGCTGCCCTGAACTGACGGGCCACCACCGGCTCTTTCAGGCTGTTCAGCTGTTCCATGCGCGTGGTATCCAGGCTGACAATGGCCTCTTGCTCTTCCAGCAGCAGTCCGTTCAACTCCTTGAATACGGCCAACTGTTCCTGGAGGGCTGCCACCAGCAGGGTCATACCGCTACTCATTGTCTTCACCTGTTGCTGTAGGTCGCACGGCCTGAGGTACACCTTCATATCGTTTCAGCAGTTCTTTTTCGACCATGGTTGCGATGCCGATGCCCCCACGCTGTGCCGCTGCAGTCGAATACTCCTGATCAAGCATCGAGCGAAACGTCTCTTCCGCCCTGCCACCGCCGGTCAGCTTGTTTTCCGGCACCGTGGCCCGCATCGATTTCAGCATCATGCCGACAAACAACGACTCGAAATCCTGGGAAATCTTTTTCAGCTCTTTGCGCTTGGCATCACTCAACTGCTCTGAGCCGCCCCGGGACTTGGCCCCCAGCTGCTCAACCTGCTGTTGCTGCAACAGGGTCGTCGGCGCTATGGTCAGTTCGCTGTTCATCATGGTTATCCTATCGGCTGGTTGGCAGCTTTTCTTGACCGCTGCGCGGACTTAAATAATCACCAGTTCGGCCTGCAGCGCTCCGGCGGCCCTGATGGCCTGCAGGATGGATATCAGGTCACGCGGGGTTACACCCAACAGGTTCAGCCCACGAACCACATCACCGATGGTATTGCCGGCCGGCACAAGCGAAAGCCGTTTCTGCTCCTCTTTCACCTTCAGTTCCGTGCGGGGGACCACCGTGGTTTCGCCCTGCGAAAGCGGTGCAGGTTGCGACACTTTCGGGGTTTCCTTGATGGTCAGCGCCAGGTTGCCGTGGGAGACAGCCACCGCTGCGATCTTGACCGCCTCACCCATCACGATGGTGCCAGTCCGTTCATTGACCACCACCCGGGCCGGCATATCCTGCACAACCTCCAGGTTTTCAACCTGGGCGATAAAATCTACCGGTCGATTGGTGTAATCCTGGGGCAGCTGCACCATCACCGAACCGCCGTCGCCGGTGGTGGCACTGCCGTTGAACTGCTTGTTGATGGCCGCAGCTATGCGCGATGCGGTGGTAAAATCGGCCTGAGACAGGTTCAGCCGCAGGGCAGAGCGCCCTGCCAGCACATTGGGCAGTTCCCGCTCCACTAGTCCGCCAGCGGCGATTCTGCCGGCTGTTGGGTGGTTCTTGGTGGCGCTGGCCCCCTGGCCGCCAAAGGCGAAGGAGTTGGTCAGCACCGACCCCTGGGCCACAGCGTATACCTGATTATCAGCACCACGCAGCGGCGTCATAACCAGCGTTCCACCGGCGATGGTCTTGGCATCACCCACCGAGGAAACAGTCACATCCAAACGGGTACCCTGTTTGGCAAAGGGCGGCAGGTTGGCCGTCACCATCACCGCAGCCACGTTCTTGACCTTGATGTCATTACGGTTGACGGTTATCCCCATCCGTTCCAGTACGTTAACCAGTGACTGCACCGGAAACTTGGTCTGGTCGCTGTCCCCCGAGCCGTTCAGGCCGACAACCAGACCGTAGCCCACCAGTTGGTTATCGCGCACGCCATCAAAGGCGGCCACATCCTTGATTCTGGTCGCCTGGGCCGGCGCGACAAGGCAGGCCAGCACTAAACCAATAGTTACGATTGTTTTCATGGTTATGTCCTCACCCGTTAAAAGGGCCACAGCTTATCAATCACGTTCATCAGCCAGCCCGGCTTCTGCCGGTCCGAGATGATGCCTTCACCGCTATAGGTGATCTGGGCATCGGCCACGTAAATCGAGTTAATCGTGTTTTCTGCCGTTATATCACGCTGACGGATGGTCCCCTTCACCGTGACAATCTGATCCTCATTGTTCACCTTGACGTTACGCCGACCTTCGATCAGCAGATTGCTGTTGGGCAACACATCCACCACTTTGGCGGTGATGGTGGCGGACAGGCTTTCCTTGCGAGTCGTCGAACCGCTGCCGTCGAAGCTTGAACTGGCACTGGCGTTGATCAGGTTGGACAGGTCAGCAAAATTTTTGGTAAGAATACTCGAACCTTCCAACCCGAGCATATTGGGAATACCGGCGCTGATCTCCGAGGAACGACCGGTGGCGGTGGTGGCCTGTTTGCTGGCAGTGGCGTTCTCAGTAATCACAATCGTCACAATATCGCCCAGGCGACGCGCCTTGCCGTCCTCGGTGAGCGGGATACTGGCGTTCTGCCAGATTGAGCCGTTACTGTAACTTGGCGCGTTTGGCTTCAATTGCTGATCAAACGACGGGCTGACCACTTCGGTCTGCTGCACCACGCAACCGCCCGCCAAAAGTGCTGCCACTGCGATCACCAGATACTGTTTCATAGACGCTGCTCCCGCTTTCAAAAGCCGGCCTCTACGGTGGTGCTGTCCACGATGCGGGCCGGAAACTGCTTGCGTGAATTGAGATTTTCCACTTTGATGATATCGCCCACCCCGCCGGAACCTTTGGCGCGTCCGGTCACCGTCATCCGGAAACCGGCGCTCTCGGCCACGATCGTCACCAGCTGTCCATTGTTTATTACCGGCACTTTTTGCAGCTGGTTGCTTTTAACCGGCGCGCCGCTGCGGACCATCGACCTGAGCTTCATGCCGACCACATCCTCGATGGCACTGACATGCAGACCAGCGGCCTGGGCTACCTCCCGCTGCTGCAGCGACAGATCCTCTTCAGTCAACACGGTACCGGCCAGCAGCTGTCGATTGGCCACCACCATCTCGGTTCGGGCATCAACGGTCAGGCGTAGCGGCAGATTTTTCTCCATCACGCCGTTCACCCGCACCAGCAAGGCCATACTGACCGCTCCCCAGCCATCCCAGGAAGAGGGAGCCACGATCTCAAGGTCACGCACCCCTTTGGGCAGACTGACCCGTTGCGGAATAGCCAGCTGACTGATGGTGGTCTGCCAGCCACGTCCCCGCAACTTCTCTGTCAGGTAACGCTCCACCGCCGTCCTGACCTCGCCCTCTGTCAAAAACTGGGGTTGTTCAGGCTTCCCGGCTGCGCCGGCAGACAGACTCAATACAAACGACAGCAGCAATCCTATCCACAGACTACGCAGCACACCCATTACCGCTTGAGGTTATTGGCCAGCTGCAGCATCTCATCGGAGGTGGTGATCGCCTTCGAGTTGGCCTCATAGGCCCGCTGGCCGATGATCATGTTGACCATCTCGGTGGCCACATCAACGTTACTCATCTCCAGGAAGCCCTGCACCATGGTTCCCAGGCCATTCTGACCCGGTGTGCCGGTGGTGGCGTTACCCGAGGCGTCGGTTTCCTGGTAGAAGTTCCTGCCCATGGATGACAGGCCAGCCGGGTTGGTGAAGTTGGCCAACTGGATGTTGCCGACCGTGGTCGGGGCGGTCTGCCCGGCCTGGACCGCCGAGACCGTACCATCGGTGCCGATGGTGATCTTGGTGGAGTTGTTGGGGATCACGATCTCCGGCAGCATCGGATAGCCTTCCGGCGTCACAATGCGACCGTTGCTATCCATCTTGAAGGCGCCGGCCCTGGTGTAGCCGGTGCTGCCATCCGGCATCTGAATCTGATAGAAGCCCTCACCCTCAATGGCCACGTCCAGTTGTCCACCGGTGTTTTGGAAATCGCCCGGGGTGAACTGCTTGGAGACTGCGGCCAGCCGCACCCCCAGACCGAACTGGATACCGTTAGGCACCTGGGTGGCATTGGTGGAGGGAGCGCCAGGATTCTGCACGGTCTGGTAGATCAGATCCTGAAAATCTGGGCGGCTCTTCTTGAAGCCGGTGGTATTGACGTTGGCCAGGTTATTGGCAATCACATCGATATTCTGCGTCTGGGCATTCATGCCGGACGCTGCGGTCCAGAGAGATCTCATCATGGCTGGTTACTCCTTTGTCTGATCAGTTGCATCGGTTACTGTTTACACACGGGCCAGGTCGTTGATCGCCTTGGCCGCCATGTCGTCGTAGTTACGCACCACCCGTTGGCAGGATTCAAAAAAACGGCTGGCCTCAACCATCTGTACCATCTCGGAAATAGCATCTACGTTTGACTGTTCCAGTGTTCCCTGGGCTACCGTGGTGGTGGGATTGGCCGCCTGCGGCGTTGCGTCGCTGCCCTCGGCAGGCACAAACAGGGTGCCGGCTGTCTTGGTCAGCTGATACGGTTTCGGAAAATCAACAATCGCCAGCTGTCCGACCTCTTCACCGTTCAGCGTGATGACACCCTCATGGCTGACCACCGGCTTACCGCCCCCTTGTTGTCCTGCCGCGTCAATCCTGATCGGCTGTTGGCCGCCGCTGGACAGAACCGGATAGCCGTTAGCAGTGACCAGTGTGCCGTCGGCCGCCAGCCTGAAATGCCCTTGACGGGTGTAGGCCACACCGTCAGGGGTGGCAACCACGAAAAATCCATCGCCCTGCAGCGCCATGTCGAGGGTATTGCCGGTCTGCAGCAGGGCTCCACTGCTGTAATCGGTGAGCATCCGCTCCTGCAACAGCACCGGATCGGCAGTCTGGGACGGTGGAACGGCCGGAGGGTTTTGAGTGCCGGCCAGCACGCTCTCAAAAGCGAGGCGGTCTTTCTTGAAGCCGCTGGTATTGACATTGGCCAGGTTCGATGCAATCACATCCAGCCGTTTCATGGCGGACAGATTACCCGATAGGGCCGAGTACATGCCACCGTTCATACGAAACTCCTTTCAGGGACGAAACTGCTTCAGCTTGCCCTTCAACCGGGCCATGGCCTGGCTGAGTATCTGGCAGATCCTGGACTCGGTTAAACCCAAGATCGCTCCAATTTCCTTCAGGTTCAGCTCTTCGTAGTAGTAAAGCGTCACTGCCAGCCGTTCTTTTTCCGGCAACCCGTCGATGGCTGTTCCCAACGTCTCACTGAGCTGTGCAGCCACTGCCTGCTGATGGGGACCTTTCTGCTCGTCATCCCCCAGTACATCGGCCAGGCTCAACGGGTGCCCTTCGTCATCATTCCAACTGTCGTCAATACTGATAAACGAGAACTCATGCACTTCGTCCAGCAATTGATGGTAATCATTCAGGCTGAGTTGCAGCGCCTCGGCCATCTCCTCACTGCTGGGGTTGCGCCCCAGGCTGTGCTCCAGTTTATGCATTTCCCGTTCCACCAACTTGCATTTGTCACGCACGGTGCGGCTCAAGGGATCGCAGGCCCGCAGTTCATCGATAATGGCGCCACGGATATGCTGTTCGGCAAAGGTTTTGAACTGTACGCCACGGCCCGGGTCAAAGCGGTCGGCGGCATGGATCAACCCGACGATGGCGGCGCTGGTCAGGTCCTGCGGATCAAGATGGGCCGGCACCTGGGCCACAAAACGGCTCACCAGATATTTGACCAGCGGCAGGTGCTGGACGATGATCGTCTCACGGGTCACCTGGGCCCGGCCGCCGCTCTGCTCCTCATACACCCGCAGGCGGCTCACGGCTGCTCTCCGTCGGACAGATCGAGGTAACGTCGGAAAAAGAACTGAATATTACCCTTCAGTCTAGTTTGTCGGCTGTTTTCCATGATTCTTTTAGCCAGGGTCGTGAAGCAGGTGGCAGCCTCTGACTCCGGGAACAGCTCAAAAACCGCCTTCTGCTTCTTTACGGCCTCCACCAGCCGCTCGTCCCGCACCACGCAACCCAGATAATCAAGCGAGATATCCAGGAAGCGGCCAGCCACATTGGCCAGTTTGCGGAACACCTCCAGGGCATCCTCGCTATCCCGCGCCATGTTGACCAAAACCTTAAAATGATGTTCGGAATAACGCGTTGCCAGCAACTTGATCAGCGCGTAGGCGTCGGTGATCGAGGTCGGCTCTGGCGAGACCACCACGATGATCTCCTGGGCGGCCACCGTAAAATAGGTAACGTTGTCGGAAATGCCGGCCTCGGTATCGATGATCATCACATCGAAAGTCTCTTCCAGCATATCCAGTTCGTCCAGCAGCCTCAATTTTTCATGCTGGCCCAGACTGGTATATTCCTGCACTCCCGAACCGGCTGGAATCAGCTTGATGTGCGAGTTGACCTCAACGATGATCTCCGGCAGGCTACATTCGCCCGACAGCACGTTATTCAGATTGTACTGAGGTGAAAGTCCCAGCAGCACATCAAGGTTGCCGACTCCCAGGTCGGCATCGACAATCAGCACCTTTTTGCCCTGGTTGGCCAGTGCCATGGCCAGGTTGGCCACCACGTTGCTTTTACCCACCCCACCCTTACCGCTGGTGACCGACAACACACGAATACCCTGCTGTCCCTCGCCGGTTGTTCCCGACGCAGCGTTGCCCTGCGGGGGTCGTTTGGCACTGCGGGCCATCTGCCGCAAGGTGTCTGCCTGATCGCCGGTGCCACGTACGCTACTCATGCCTCCGCCCCCTTCAAGATCAACTCTGCCAATTTGTCCGACGTGGCAACCTCGATATCCTCAGGCACCCGCTGGCCAGTGGTGAAGTAGGCGATCTGCAGATTCGCCTTTAACAACAGATTGACGATGCAACCGAAGCTTTCGCACTCATCCAGCTTGGTAAAAACAACCTTGCTGACCTCAAAGACACTGAAACGTTTAAGTATTTCTTCAAGCTCGCGATCTTTGGTGGTTGCCGACAGACAGAGATAGATGTCGGACTGGATTCCTTCCAGAAAGACCTTCATCTCGTCCAGTTTCTCGGTATCCTTGTGGCTCCTGCCGGCAGTGTCCACCAGGATCAGGTCGCAATCGGCATGACGCTCAACCGCCCGCTCCAGCTCTTTAGGCGTTGAAGCCACCTCCAGCGGAATGCCCATGATCTTGGTATAGGTCTTGAGCTGCTCCACCGCCCCAACCCGAAAAATGTCCATGGTCACCAGGGCCACCTTGCTGCCGCGGTTCAGGGCGTACATGGCGGCAAGCTTGGCGGTGGTGGTGGTCTTGCCGACGCCGGTGGGTCCCACCAACGCGATGATGCGCGGTGCGTTTTTCTTGAGCCGCAGCATGCCGGTAAACTTGATCAGCCGCCCAAAAGCCGCCCCCAGCCTGCCTGAGATCGATTGTTCTTCCTGTTCAGCCGGCAGGGTATTGATGGTGGCGATGATCTTATCCATCACCTCGTGGTCAATCCCCTGTCGCTCCAGCTCCCTGGCCAGGGGCGTCACTTCCTCGCCATCGACTGCCATAGCCGGGCTTTCCTGAGATGGCTGGCCGCTACCGGAATCTGGCCACTGCACCGTCTGGACAACATCGCCTCCCTGATTGCGGGTCAACGTGTTCAGCAGCAGCTTCTTGATCTCTTCCAGGTCCTGCCGGGGAATGTTGTTCAGATTGATCCCGGCCACTTCACCCGGCTTAACGCTCTCTTCCTCTGCTGCTGGCGCTTCCGGCTGGCGCTGGCGTTGTTCTTCCTCCCGCCTGGAAAGCTGTTCAACCCGCTCACGCAACTCCCTCAGCTCACGGGCCAAGGGGGCCAGCATCGAGTTCTCAAACTCTTCCTTGGCAGTGCGTTCCCGCTCGGGGCGCTCGCGCACCACTGCTGGCGGTGGCGGAGCCGGCCGATGGGGATCGATGGCAGCGGTCACCTTGACCACCTGCTTGCTGAAAAACCCCAGGATACCGCCCTGTTTTTCCTTTTTGGTGGACAGGATCATGGCATCAGGTCCGAGCTCAGCCTTTACCTGACGCAGTGCTTCGGCCATGGTGGCCGCCTGAAACGTTTTAACCAGCATTGACGCTCACCACTCCTAATGACTGAATTTTGACATTCTGCGGTATCTCATTGTGGGACAGCACCGCCACATGGGGCACGAACCGTTCAATCAATTTTTTGACATGGCGCCGGATCGAGGGCGAGGCCAACACCACCGGTTGCGCACCGTACATACCGAAACGATCCACCAGCGTACGGATCGACGCGATGATCTGTTGTGCCGAGGCGGGCTCAATGGCCAGGTAGCTGCCCTGATCCGATGGCTGAATCCCTTCGGCCACCAGATCCTCCACCTCGCGGTCGATGGTCACCAGGTAGAGGGTGTCCTCGTCCATCTTGAACTGGTCGACAATGAACCGGCCCAACGACTGGCGCACAAACTCGGTCAACACATCTGGATCTTTGGTCAAGGCAGCATAATCGGCCAGGGTCTCCAGAATGGTCCGCAGATCACGGATTGAAACCCCTTCCTTGAGTAACGCCTTGACCACCCGCAACACGACGCCCAACCCGAGCTGCCCCGGTATCAGTTCGTCCACCACCTTGGGCGCGGTGACAGCCACGTTATCCAGCAGTTGCTGCAGTTCCTGGCGCCCCACCAGCTCGTGGGCATAGCGACGAATGGTTTCGCTGATATGGGTCGCGATGACCGTGGTGCTGTCCACCACGGTGTAGCCGTTAACCTGGGCCTGATCGCGATCCTCACTGCGAATCCATACCGCCGGCAGTCCGAATACCGGTTCCTTGGTGCTGCCCCCGGGCAACTGGGCCGTAACTGCGCCGGCGTCCATGGCCAGGTATTGGCCGGTCAGCTCGCTGCCGCCCACCCGGGCGCCCCGGATCAGCAGGTTGTACTCGTAGGGCTTCAGCTGCAGGTTGTCGTGGATATGAATCGGCGGCACCACAAAGCCCATCTTCTGGGCGAACTGGCGACGAATTGAACGGATACGTTCCAACAGTTCGCCGTCCTGGGCCGCATCCACCATCGGCACCAGGCCGTAGCCCACCTCAAGCTCAAGGGTATCCAGCGGACGTATGGCTGCGGCCTGATCCTGGGCCTCTTCCGAGACGGCCGCCTCAGCCGCCGCTGTCTCTTCCTCCACCACCTGGGCCATCTCACGGGACATACGCCCCACCAGCCAGGAAATGCCGGACAGCAGCAGAAACGCAAAGTGGGGCAGTCCTGGAATCATTGCAAACAGGAACATGACCCCGGAAACCACGTAAAAGGCCTTGGGGTAGTTGAGGAACTGACCGGTCAACTCCTGCCCGAAATTGTTTTCATCGGCGGTACGGGTGACGATGATGCCGGCGGCCGTGGAGATGATCAGGGCCGGGATCTGGGCCACCAACCCCTCGCCGATGGTCAACAGGGTGTAGTTGGTCAGGGCCACGTCCAAGGCCAGCCCTTGCTGCCAGACACCGATGATCAGTCCGCCAAAGATGTTGATCAGCATGATCAGGATGCCGGCGATGGCGTCGCCACGCACGAACTTGCTGGCACCGTCCATGGCACCGTAGAAGTCGGCCTCGCGACGCACCTTTTCGCGCCGGTTGCGGGCCTCTTTGTCAGTAATGAAACCGGCCGACAGGTCGGCGTCGATCGCCATCTGCTTACCCGGCATGGCATCCAGGGTAAAGCGGGCCGAGACCTCGGCCACGCGGCCAGCACCCTTGGTGATAACCACAAAGTTGATCACCACTAGGATCAGGAACATCACCGCGCCCACCACGTAGTTGCCCCCCACCACGAAGGTACCAAAGGCCTTGATCACAGCGCCTGCGGCTTCTGCGCCTTCACCGCCGTGCATCAGGATCAGCCTGGTACCGGCAACGTTCAACGAAAGCCTGAAGAGGGTGGTAACCAGCAACACCGAGGGGAACACCGAAAAATCGAGGGGATGACGGGTATAAAGACAGACCAGCAGGATGGCCAGGGCGATGGTGATATTGGCCGCCAGAAACAGGTCCAACACCATGGCCGGCAACGGAATGATCATCAGCGCCAGTATGCCGATCAATCCTATTGCAACATAGATGTCAGAATTTTTGCGGAAATTTTTCAGTTCAAGTGCCTGAACTGTGCTGCCGTTGGCCATGGTGTCATGCCTTTGTCATTTGCCGCCCGCAGGCGTCAGCATTGAAAAGAACACGGTAGAGATGCACTTTTCATGCCGCCTCACGGACATCACACCACCAGCCGCGGTGCTGCCCTACACCACCATAACCACTACAGTTGTTCCTGCTCACCTGTATGGCCAGAGGCCCAACGGCCTGTCGTATTTTTGACTTAGTCAAAAATACGACTTTATATTACATGACACCTTTCATCCGGTAGACATAGGCCAGCACCTCGGCAACAGCAGCATAGAGCCCTTCGGGGATCTCCTGATTTTCCTTCACTTTCTCAAACAGTTCCCGTGCCAGGGGACGGTTCTCAACCAGGGTAACCTTATGCTCCTTGGCCAACTCACGAATCGCCAGCGCCATTTCATCGACTCCTTTGGCTATCACCAGCGGCGCCATCATCCGGCTACGATCGTACTTGATCGCCACCGCATAGTGGGTCGGGTTGGTGATGACCACATCGGCCGTGGGGATGATCGTTACCAGGCGGCGCTTGGCAGCCTGAAACTGCATTCTCTTGATCTTACCCTTGACCTCCGGATTACCCTCCATCTCCTTGTGCTCATCTTTGACCTCCTGCTTGGTCATCTTGAGGTTCTCGATGTAGCGCCACTTGACATAGCCCAGGTCAAGCACAGCGATCAGCAGCATGATGCCGCAGGTGTGGGTTACAATCTTGAAGGCAACATGCCCGGCGTAACTCAGAATGCCGCTGATATCCGACTCGGCCAGCAACGTAATGTTCTGCATCTCGTCCTGCATCACCCGGTAGGCGATCCAGCCGATCACCAGCAACTTGAGCAATGACTTGACGATCTCCACCAGGGCGTCTTTATTGAACAACTTACTGATCCCCTTGGCCGGATTCAGCTTGTTCAGATCAAAGGTGATGCGGCCCCACTGGAAGTCAAGCCGTCCGTTGTCCTGCACCACATGGCTGAGCACCCCGGTGGCCAGCACGGCCACAATAACCGGGCCAATCAGCATAATGATGGTAGCAAACAGGCGCAGCATCAATGTATAGACATTTTCAGGCGCCAGCTCGAAGCTGCCAATCTGCTGATAGGTCTGCACCGTCAGCCGCCTGAGTCCAGTCAGCATATAGCCGCCCAACAGGTTGAGGGTTATCATGCCAGCTAACAGCGTGAAGCCAAGGGTCAGCATCTGGGAGGTGGGTGGTGAGCCTTTCTCCCGGGCCTGTTCGAGTTTCTTACCGGTAGGTTGTTCTGTTTTGGAGTGTTTGTCCTCGTCGGCCAGCTATCATCCCCCCTTTGCCATCAGCCTGAAGAGCAGTTGCACCTGGCTACCCAGCGTGCCGAAGGCCAGCTCCAGCACATGGAAAAAGAGCAACAGGGTTGCGCCCAGCACCAGGAAGCCAAGCCCGATATTGAGTGGGAAGCTAACCATAAAGACGTTCATCTGCGGGAAGGATCGGGCCATCACCCCCAGCACCACACTGGTCAGCAGCAGGGTAACCATGACCGGCGCAGCCAGCCGTATACCCAGTATGAATACATCGGCACTCACGGTGATCAAGGTAGCCATGAGCGCTTCGCTCATCTGCCAGCCCCCCAGGGGGATGATGCTGAAGCTGTCAACAATGGCACGGATGAAGATGTGATGAATGTTGAGGGATAAAAAAAACAGGGTGGCCAACAGGGTCTGCATAACCGACATGATCTGGGTCTGGGTGCCCATGGCTGGATCAATCACCGAGGCGATCGAGAATCCCATCTGCATGCCGATGATCTGACCGCTGAATTCTACCGCAGCAAAGATGACCTGGGTGATGAAGGCCAGGGTCAAGCCGATCAGAATCTCGCGCATGACCATCAGAGCGACACCAAAGGCATCCTGCGGCACAGGGGGCGGGGTAAGCTGCAGGACCGGCGCACAGACCAGGGTGATGGCCACCACCGCCACAATCTTGATGCGGGTCGGTAGCCGCTTGCCGCCAAACAGCGGCAATGCAGCAAACAGTCCGGCTATGCGGCACAAAATCAGGGCAAACAGGAAGACGTCGGCAGGGCCGGGTAGCGGCGAGACGAACGGAAACATCAGACTAGCGCCGCATAACGGCGATCAGGGCGTATATCTCACGGGTGAAGTCACTCATATAGCTCATCATCCAGGGGAAAAAGATCACCATGGCAATCATCACGGCTACGATCTTGGGGGCAAAGGCCAGGGTGGCCTCATTGATTGAGGTAACCGCCTGAAAGATACTGATCGCCAGGCCGACTACCAGACTGAAGATCAAAAGCGGCGCTGCCAGCAGCAGGGTCGCCTCGAAACTGCGGCGAGCCAGTTGCACCACCAGCTCAGGTGTCATGAACGTATCCTCCTAACCAAAGCTCTTCACCAGCGAGCCGATAACGAGGCCCCAGCCGTCAACCAGCACAAACAGCAGAATTTTAAACGGCATCGAGATCATGACCGGCGGCAGCATCATCATACCCATCGACATCAGTACCGATGCCACCACCATATCGATCACAATAAACGGTATATAAATCAGAAAGCCGATCTGGAAGGCGGTACGCAACTCAGAGATCATAAAGGCCGGTATGATGGTTAAGGTTGGTATTTCGCTGGCGTTTCTCGGCCGTTCCTGTTTGGACAGACTCACAAACAACGCCAGGTCCTTTTCACGGGTCTGGGTCAACATGAACTTTCTGATCGGTGCAACCGCCTTGTCGAAGGCCTGTTCCTGCGAGATGACACCTGACTTGAACGGCTGGTAGGCCTCTTGATTGATCTGCTGCCAGACCGGCGTCATGATGAAAAAGGTCAGAAAGAGCGACAGCGCAAGGATGATCTGGTTGGACGGCGCCTGCTGCGTACCCATGGCGGTCCGCAAAAACGAGAGTACCACCACGATCCGGGTAAAGGAGGTGGTCATGATCAGCAGACTCGGCGCCAGTGACAGTACCGTCAGCAGCAGGAATATCTGGACCGTGGTGGCCACCTCGCCAGGACGGGTGGCAGTGCCGACGCCGATGTTGAGCGACGGCAACGGTACCGGTGCTGCCCAGGCCGTAGTTGCTGCAGCACATACCAGCAGCAGTGTTACAGCACAAGGCCAGTAACGCAAAAGTGGGCGATCAGGGGTCATGGGCAGTTCCGTAAAACATGGACAGACTACGTCGGTGTGGAAGATGATTTGTTTAAAAAAGCAAGGAAGGGACTGCGTGGCGCCGTCTCATCCAGCACCTCGATCTCTTCCAGCATATCGATTTTTTTGACCAGGCGCAGTTGATTGTCGGTTGAAGCCAACAGCAGGTATTCACCCCCGACCTCCACCAGCACCAATGACTTACGCGGCCCCAGGGCCCGCACCTCAAGCACCCGTATCAGGCGGCCGACCTGGCCGAAGGCAGGCACCGATTTCATCAGGCGTGTCGTACCGTAGTAGACCAGCAGGATCAGCCCAACCACCACCAGCAGGGCCAGTGCCATTTGCATAAAACTGCTGAACAGCGACATGCCGCCGCTGGAAGGCAACCCCTCACTAGCGTTTGCAAGCTGCGCAGTGGCCACTAAAGCCGAGCATAGGGCTGCCCGCAGGGTCACAGAATCTTCTCAACCCGCTCATTGGGGCTAACGATATCCACCAGTCGCACGCCGAACTTCTCGTTGACTACCACAGCCTCACCGCGCGCCACCAGCTTTGAGTTGACGAAGATATCCAGCGGCTCGCCAGCCAGCTTGGTCAGCTCAACCACGGCCCCCTGGTTCAACTGCAGGATATCCTTAACCAAGAGCTTGGTTCGGCCCAGTTCAACCGTGACCTGAAGCGGTATATCCAGAATGAATTCGAGGTTCTGGCGTTCCTGGCCGTTTTCCGTGGATTCAGGTTTTTCGCTCACTGTGACTCCCCTTCTGATCTAGGATGCTGCTTAACTGGATCGCCTTGTTGCCATGCCGGATACCGGGGATACCACAGTACTTCGGCACTCCCTCCACCTTGACCGTGAGTTCGCTGGTGCACGGCTTGTCCAGCATCAGTGTGTCCCCCACTGCCAGATCCAGCAGTTCGCGCAACGATATGACCGAGTTGCCCAACTCAACCGACAGCTCCATCGGCGCCTCGACCAGTTCAGCTGACAGGCGGTAGGACCACTGCGGGTCGATCGCCATCAGATCGAACTGCATCCCCTCGCGCAGCTTATCGCGTAACGGTTCGATGGTCATGAACGGCACGGTAAAGACCATGCTGCCGACGGTTTCCTCGATCTGCACCTTGAGAGTCATGGTGACCACCTGGTATTCAGGTGGGACGATCGTCACCAGCCGCGGGTTCATCTCCATCCGCAGCAGGTTCATCTTGACCGGGTAGAGCGGCGCCCAGGCCTTTTCAAGGTCGGCCATGATGTCGGCGCACACCTTCTCGATCAGTTTCAACTCGAGGGTGGTGAACAGACGGTTCGGGTTGATGGCATTGCGGCTGGTGCCACCCAGTACGCTGTCTACAAAGGCATAGGCCAAGGCACTATCCATGGCCAGCAGGGCGACGCCCTTCAGCGGCTCCAGCTTGAACAGGGCCATGGCAACCGGTGAGGGCAGGGTTTGGAGAAAGTCGTCAAACTTGTACGACTTGGCGCCCTGCTTCTTGATCTCGACTACTTTACGCAGTCGGTTGGAAAGTGTGATACGACCATAGCGGATAAAGCTGTCGTAGACGATGTCCAGGTTAGGGACAAAGCCGCGGTAGGCCTCGGTGTTGAAGAGGTCATAGCTGACCGCGGTCCCCTCGGTCTTGGAGAGTTCCTTCTCAGGCTCGATGCGGCCATCAAAGACCGCATTCAACAGCGCCTCAATCTCGGCTTTGGTAAGGATCTTCTCCATAGCCACCGCTACTGGATCACGAAGTCGGTAAAGTAGATCCTGGTAACCTTCCCTTGGGCAACGATCTTGCTGACTGCTGTCAGAATCTCCTCGCGCAGCTGATTTTTACCCTGGATATCCTGAATGTCCTGCAGCGTCTTGCTGGTCAGCACCACCAGGATCGCATCACGCATCGCTGCCAGCCGCCCGTCCAGCTCCGGCTTGATGGCGGGGTTGGCCATCTCCATCTCGACCTTGACCTTCAGGTAACGCAGTTCCTGGCCATCGTAGATATTGACGATGAACGGCTCCAGCGCAAAGACGGTGGCAGCGCCAGCCGCTCCTTCACCGCCGGCAGCAGGCGCTCCGCCATGTCCACCTCCGGCGGCTGCCTCGGTCTTGGCCCCTTCGCCCTCACCGCTCTCCTTCTTGTCACCTTTACCCATCATCATAAACACCACGACCAGCACCAGCAGCACCGCCACAGCGGCGCCAATGATGATAAACAGCATCTTCTTGTTGCCGCCCTCCGGGGCTTCGGTACCTGCCTGATCGTCTTTAGCCATTCGAATCCTCCGCTACTGCCCGTTGTCTACGTGCGAACACATCTATCGCATCTATTTAAAACGAAACGCTGTTTTTTGCAACATCCACAACGCAAAAAGCCAGGCGCGCAATACACAACCGCCCCCGCCCGGTCACACTAACGTGCAACCAAACGGGGGCTTGCTCAGGTTATGCTACGCCAAAAGGTGCTTAACGCTTGAGATTCAAGACCTCCTGGGTCATCTCGTCGGCGGTGGTGATGGTCTTGGAGTTAGCCGAATAGGCCCGCTGGGTCAGGATCATCTTCACAAACTGGGCCGCCATATCCACGTTACTCTGCTCCAGCGAGTTGGAAAAGATTTTGCTGTTGTTGCCGTTGGCCTTGGTAATACTTGGAGTGCCTGAAGCAATTGTTGACTTGAAAAGATTGCCACCTTCTTTCGAAAGGGCAGGCGGGTTATTGACGGTCGCGTAGCCGACTCTTTTTGCAGCACTTATATCAGTATTAACGACGCCCGGTCCGGCATAATATGCAGTCGTCGGAAGACCTGTCGGATCAGCATAAAGAATTGATATTATACCATTGTTTTCAATACTGGTTATTTTTTGGAACGTACCCGTCCCTAATGTTGCAGGAATAAAAATAGGTTTGGCATTTTCATCAAGAACCTTGTATCCCAGCGGTGTTATCAAAGGCAGGTTAGTACCTTCAGCTGGTCCAATCCTAAATGTACCAGCACGTGTATAGTAAGCTGAGTTTGGTGGTATCTCAGCTGATGCTACCGTCGTATTCGGCATTCCAAGCGCAAAGAAACCCTCGCCCTGAATGGCCAGGTCGGTGACCACCTCGGTACTCTCAAAGGCACCCTGACCCATCACGGTGTCGATCTTTTGAATCTGGGTACCGCGACCCAGCTGGGAGCCGTTGCCAGCGTCCACATACATCATGTCGGCGAACAGCATCCGGTTGTACTTGAAGCCCACGGTGTTAACGTTGGCCAGGTTGTTGCCGATCACGTTGATCCCTTCGGCATTGGCCAAAAGACCCGATACGCCGGAAAACATTGCGGATGTGATACTCATTGTCGTGCCTCCTGTTGGTTGGAGATGCGTCAGTCGGTCGGCATCTCCCAGGCTTCCTCAAGAGGACCAGCCCGTTTGGTTAGTAGTTAGATGATCACTGCTGAATCGATGTTGGTAAAGACATTGCCCTTCATCTGGGTGCGATCCATGGCGGTCACCACGGTGCGGTTCTTGACGCTTACCACCAAGGCGGCATCGCCCATCATGACCAGCGACTCCTTGCCACCTTTTTGGGCCACGCTGTTGACAGCCCCTTCCAACTGCTGCAGCTGGTCACTGCTGAAGCTGATGTTGCGGGCCTTGAGACGATCCTGGGCATGCTGCGAAAACTTGACCCCCTGGCTCTGCTCAAGAACCTTGGCAAAGGGGGAATCACCAACCGGCTTGACCGGCTGTGTGCCTGGCTGAGTCGGTCTGTTGACCGGTTGAACTGGATTCGGAAAATAGATCTGGTCAATGGTACTCATGACTGTTTGACGGTGGTCACATCCGAGAATGGGACCGAAACCGCTCCAATGGTGACGTAGGCCATGCCGTTCTCAAACCTGACGCCATCTGCCACGCCGGTGGTGTAGGTGGTAGCGATCTGCGTGTTGCCCAGTCCATCAATACCGCTGATGCCGAAGTTATAAGACCCGGCCGGCAGCAGGTTACCCTGACCGTCCTTGCCGTCCCACTGGTAGCTGCCGTTGCCGGCGGCAACCGTACCCAGATCGATCTGCCGCACGGTCTGCCCGGAGGCATTGGTGATACGCAGGGTGGTTGCAGAGGTGTTGGCCGGCATCTGGTAGCTCAAGGTGGCCGGATTGCTGCCGTCAAATACGGCTTGAATTCCCAGTGCAGTGACCTCTTTACCGATCAACGCCACCGACGACATGGCCATACTGCTGTCCTGGGCAGCCAGCAGTTTTTCCAGCGTAGCTGAGGTGTTGTACGCCTGCTCGACTTGTGTCAACTGAGCCAGCTGACCGAGAAACTCAGTCGGATCCTGGGGATTAAGCGGATCCTGATGCTTCAGCTGTTCCATAAACAACACCAAAAAATCGTCTTTATTCATGCCGATCGACTTTTTCATGGCATCGGCAGCATAGGTTGAGGTAGTGGCTGTGGTGCCGGTGATGGTTGTGCTCATCTGTCGTGTCCTCCTTTCTCTAGAATCGTACGTCCAGAGTTGATTGATACTGTGGCGCGAAGTACTGCATTGCCACGTCGCTCCCACTGCCTGTTGCACCAGCATTTCTAACCGCACCGTACTGCTGGGCATACTGCGGACGCCGCTCACTGGCGGCCTGGCGCCAGTCACCCTGTTGCTGCTGTGAAAGTCCGCCGTTATTAGCGGTGGTAACGTCAAACGATTCCATCTTGATATTCTGCCGTGACAGGGTTTCTTTCAACTGATCCACCTGCTGCAGCAGCGCTTCACGAACGGCCCTGTTTTCTGCCACGATCTCAACCCGCACCTGCTGGTCTTCCATCCGCAGGTTCAGCTGCAGGTTGCCCAGATGTTCCGGGGAAAGCCGCAGACTGATACGATCCGTGCCCTGCTTCAGATCGTGGGTCTCCAGGCGATCAGTGACCTGACGCATCAGCTGCGCCTCTGCTGCAACCTTGGCCGGCTCGGCGGCCTGTACCTCCAGTTGGCCCCCGGCCATACGCTGGATCGTTACGCCCATACTGTGACCATGGGGCGTTTCGGCTTCTGCACCAGCCGTTGTCTGCAGTTGAAACAAGGTAGCCTCTTCAGGTTGATCGGCTATGTTCAGCCCCTGCGGGTTACCGTCGACCAGCCTGGCTTGCTGCTGTCCAAGCTGCCCTTGCTCCTGCTGACGCTGTTGCTCAGGTTGTGCAGTTGCAGTCACCTGCTCTGCCGGTTGTGCAAAGCGAACCTGGGCAACGTTTGAAGCGTTACCCTTCGGTGCTGCCGGGACCTCCACCACCAACGGCCTGCCTTCGGCTGCTGCCGCAACCGTTGCAGCCCGAGCCGTGTCTGTTCGCACCACAGGTTCTGCTACCACTGTTGTGCCAGCCTGTTGTTCAGCAACGACCTGTCCAGCAGGCTGGTGGGTGAACACCTCTTGTGCGGGTTGCTGCGGCAGCACCATAGCGCGTTGTAACGCTACTTCACGCCCCGCCGCTGCAGGTTGTTCAACCACAATCCCGGGACGATCGGTACGCACTGACTGCTCCGGTTGACCAACCGTTACCACAGGCTGCTGTTCATCCGCTGCCAGCAACTGATCGGCACCATCGGCCATTGCTGCTTCTGGTGCTGTTTGCAGTGGTGTCACACCGGCAATGTTGCTTGCCGCATCAACGTGAACCACCTGTGTTGCTTGTGTTGCCTGAGGCACCGGCGCGGGTGCCAGCATGGCTGCCTGCAGAAATCCAGCCAACTGCAGAGCCCGCTCCTGGCTACCACCGTCTTCAGCAAGCGGTAGTTGCTCCTGCTCGTCGATAACATCTTCTAAAATTTGAGGAAGTGCGAGCGCAACTTCAGGCATTTCCTGCGGCAGCATCTGCTGGGCGGACTGCAGCCCTGCTGTCACCAACGTTCCATCCACTGCAGCACCACCAACACCACTTTGCTCCAACAGTGCCAGCGTCTGCCCCAGCAGTGATCCAAAACCGTCTTCCGAGCAGGTGCCCATACCGCACATACCAGCAGCTGGCGCTGCAGCGGTTGTTACCGGCATCATCATTATCTGTGCTGTTTCCATGTTTTCACCTCCTTTCTGTGGGTAATTTGTACCGAACCACAGACTGTTCGGTAACTCTCTTATCGGCAACTCATGTCTGCCAGTTGACCTGTTTTGTTCTTATGGCCTGATATTCAGGTTTTCATCGATCCAGCGCACCAGCCGCGGCTGGTTGACGAACGGGGCCAGTTTGGCAACCGTCTTGGTATCCAGTCGCTCCAGCAGCACGATCGCTTCCGGCTCGGGCAAGGCGTCCAGCAACCTGGCTGATTGATCGGCCTTCATCGCCTTAAACAATTTGACCATCTTGGTAACTTTTTCACCCTGCTGTTTTTTTAGTACCTCTTCCTGCAACCGCATGGTCTCATCATATTTTTTCTTGGCGTCTTCCATACTCTTCAGCTGCAGCTCAAGCTTCTCTGAAAGCTTCTTGAGCTCAGCCTCCTTGGCCGACAGGGCTGCCTCCTGCTCCGCCAATTTTTGACGCCGGGCATCAAGCAGCGCCTTTTCTTCCCGCGCTGCTCGGGTTGCTGCCATATCGCTGGCAGTCGGCGCAACCGGCACGGACTGTTGAGCCGTTGTGGCTGGCACACTGCTGCCCTGCAACGAAGAGACCGCTCCCAAAAAAAAGAGCGCGGCCACAGAAAACTGCAACGGTTTCTTCATTTGCTAGTCTCGACCTTTCTTCTGGACAGCGGTCTCATCCAGAAAGTCCCGCTCCTTGCGCTGCATCTCCTGTCGGAATGCCTGCATTTTCTTTTCCTTCAACGCCTCAAGCACCTTCTTGTCCTTGGTGGCCTGCACCAGGTCATCGCGCCGGTCCTCCAGGATCCGATCCAGCGCCGTCACCCGTTCCTGCTGCTGCTTGATCTCCTCCCGCTTGCGGGCAAAGAAATCGGCATACAACTGCAGCTCAACCACCGAGTTGAGCTGGCCGTTGCGCTCGGCAAAATCCCGTGCCAAGGCTGCAGCCTCGTTACGCTGCTGCTCCAGCTTGTCGCTGGCCTGATCAAGGTCCTGGCGCGCAGCGGCAAACTCCTGTTTACGCAGCCGTTCCAGATCGGTGCGGTAGTTGAGTACCTGGTGTAGTTCAAACCCTTTTTTTGAGGACATGATGGCAGCCCCTTACCGCTCAAAGATAACGCGCATGCCTTCCACCGATTCAGCCAGGGTAGCCGGGTCTCCCACCGCCTGTTTCTGAAACGCCACCATGGCGTCAATACGGCGGATCGCCTCGTCAATGGCCGGGTTGCTGCCACCCTTGTAGGCGCCGATGTTGATCAGGTCTTCTGATTGACGATAGGTGGCCAAGGTCTCCTTGAAACGACCGGCCAGCTCCTTGTGATGCGGCTCAGCCACATCGCTCATCACCCGGCTGGCGCTGGCCAGCACGTCGATCGGCGGGTAGATGTTACGGGCGGCCAGATCGCGTGACAGGACAATGTGGCCATCCAGAATACTGCGCATGGCATCGGATATCGGCTCGTTAAAGTCGTCACCTTCCACCAGCACCGTGTACAGGCCGGTGATGCTGCCTTCGCAAAAGTTGCCGGTCCGTTCCAGCAGCTTGGGTAAGGCCGCAAAAACCGACGGGGTGTAGCCCTTGGTGGTGGGTGGTTCACCGATGGCCAGCCCCACCTCGCGCATGGCCATGGCGAAACGGGTGGCTGAGTCCATCATCAGCAGCACCTTTTTGCCCTGGTCTTTGAAGTATTCGGCAATCGTGGTGGCGATGTAGGCGCCCCGCATCCGTACCAATGGCGGCTGGTCAGAGGTGGCCACCACCACCACCGACTTGTGCAGTCCCTGCTGCTGAAGGTCCTTTTCTACGAACTCACGCAGTTCTCTGCCCCGCTCACCGATCAGCGCGATCACGTTGACGTCGGCCTCGGTGTAGCGGGCGATCATCCCCAGCAAGGTTGATTTACCGACCCCGGAGCCAGCCATGATGCCAACCCGCTGCCCCTGACCGCAGGTCAACAAGCCATTGATGGAGCGGATGCCCAGATCCAATGGTCTTCTGATCGGTGGCCGCTTCATTGGATTGACCGGCGAGGCATAGATCGGGTATTCGACCTCGGCATGCAGCGGCCCCTGGTCATCAATCGGATTACCCAGACCGTCAATCACCCGCCCCAACATCTGTGGACCGACCTTCAGGGTGGCCTTGTCTCTTCTGACCGTAATCAGGCTGTCCAGCCCGACACCGCGCAGTTCACCCAGCGGCATCAACAGCGTCTTACCGTCACGGAAACCCACCACCTCAGCCGGGATCGGCTCGCCATCCTTGGGACGTATCTCGCAGATCGCCCCCACTGAGGTCTCAGGGCAGTAGCCTTCGATCACCAGCCCCACCACCTGAATCACCTTGCCGTGCAACCTGATCGGGTTGCAACGCTCCACTGCCTGCAGGTAACGGCCCATATCAAGGTGGGTCTGGCTCATTCAGTATCCATACAGGCAGCCGGTTCAGTCTCCGCCATACTGGTCCGTTCCTCCTGCATCTGGCGGTAAATCTCCTCCAGCTGCCCATCAAAACTGGCATCTACCGTGCCCAGCATGGTCTCCACCTGACAACTTCCCGGCAGCAACGTCCCGTCGGCCTTAAGGGTGCAGTTGAGTGCTGCCAGTTCCTGACGCAGGGCCTGATCCTGGCTTGAGGTCAGCAGCGCCTGGTCATCTGGGTGTACATGCACGATCAATTGATCCTTGTCACTCAGATTACGCAGGGCAGCCTTGATGACCTGCATCACGAGCTGGCGATGCTGGCTGATTTCGTGGTGAATCACCCGCCGCGCAACGGCAATCACCAAGGTCAGCAGGTCATCCTCAGAATCCCGCAGCACCTTTTCGCGCAGCTGCTGCAACTCTTCACTGGCGGTACGCATGCTTTTAAATACGTTGAGTAAACCGCGTTCAGCGAGGTTTTTGCCATCCTGCAGGCCCCGCTGATAGGACTCCTGTAGCTCACGTTCCAGATCCTGATCACTGACAAACTTACCCGGTATCTCTGGCGTTGCTTCAGTCACCGGTTTGTGCGATTGCAGCCCGATCCTGCCGCCCATTTCACTGGGGTCAAAAATTTCAAGCGGTACAAAGGCAGCACTGCCTTCGTCCGCTTGCTCTGTAGCTGATGCTGCTACGTTGTGGCTGACCGGCCGGAAACTGAAATCACAGATCGGCAGATCAGACGCTGCAGCCTTGATGATCTTAGACGAGGGCATCTTCGCTGCCCCGTCCCGCCAGCACGATCTTGCCTTCCTCCTCCATCTTGCGGACGATCTTGATAATCTCGGACTGTGCCTTTTCCACGTCCGAAAGACGCACCGGACCCATCACCTCCAGGTCTTCCTTGATCATCTCGGCGGCACGACTGGAGATATTCTTGAAAATCTTGTTCTTGACGTCATCGGTGGAGGTCTTCATGGCCAGGGTCAAGGTATCGTTGGAAACCTCACGCATCACCGACTGAATCGAGCGGTCATCAAGGGCGAAGACGTCCTCGAAGGTGAACAGGTGCTTGCGGATCACCTCGGCCAGCGGCGGCGACAGCACATCCAACTTCTCCAGAATCTGTTTTTCCTTGCTGCGGTCGAAGTGGTTGAACATATCGACCACCTTTTCGATACCGCCCACCTTGTAGCGCTGGACGCCACCCATCGACTTCAGCTCGCGCCGCATCACCTCGTCGATCTCCTGCAGAATCTCCGGCGATACCTGCTCAACATCGGCAATCCGCAGTACCACCTCGGCCTGCAGCTCCTGGGGCAGGTAGGAGATGATCTCGCTGGTCTGCTTGGATTTCAGCTTGGCAAGTATCACGGCAATCGTCTGCGGATGTTCCTGTGACAGAAAGTTGGCAATACTTTTTGAATCCATGGCGGCCAGGATATCAACCAGATCGCCGTAGCTGGAAGCACGTAGCTCCTCCATCAACATGCTGGCCTTGCCGGGGCCCAGGGCCTTTTCAAGAATCTTCTGCACAAACTCTTCACCCTGGGCAAAGATGCCTGATTCCGGCGAGATCACCTCATTGAAATTTTCAACCACCTGAACGATGGTGTGACGTGGCACATGGCCCAGGTGGGCCATGCTCTTGGATATCTTTTTGATTTCCTCATCCTCCATATGCTCGTAGACCTTGGCCGTCACATCAGCGCCCAGGTACAACAGCAATATGGCAGCCTTATCGGCTCCGGTCATGGTGCATGCTCCTCTGCTTTGTTTTCCGTCTGCATAACCGTGGTTGCTTTTTGTTCTCTTACGACTCTTCCGTCAGCCAGTTTTGCAGTATTTGCGCCACCTGGTAGGGGTTGGTCTTGGCCTTCTCCATCAGATCCTGCTGTTCCTGCATCTGTGCCGCCAGTTGGGCCCGCTCGCTGGCAGAGAGCTTCTCCTGGACGTCGGGTGCCATAGTTTCTAGGATATCCAATCGCGGCGGCCGACTGGTGCGCAATGTGTTGATCAACGGCTTGATCACAAACAGCATCAAGGCCACAAAACCGAGACCGATCAACAGGTTTTTAAACAGTGCCAGGAAGAAGGGATTGCTCCACCACTTGGGCGCTTCGGCCAGGCCGGCAGCATCCTCCGGGTCCTGGAACGGTATATTCTGAATGCTGAGCTGATCACCGCGCTCAGCGTTGAAGCCGATCGCCCCTTTAACCAACGCCTCTATCTGCAGCAACTCCTCCGGTGAACGCGGAATATACTTCGGCTTCGCAGACTCGCCTTCCTTGACTGCGGCTGGAGCCTCATACTTGCCGTCAACCAGAATGGCAACCGAGACCTTGCTCAAGGTGCCCACCGGCTCAATGGTGCGTGAAGTGGACCGGCTCACCTCATAGTTCAGGGTTTCATCATTCCTGCTGCCACCGCTTGCCGCGTTGCCTGCTGCTCCGGCTGCGTTCCGGCCCAGGTTGGTCTGTACGCCGGGCACACCGGTGGCAATGGTCGTTCCGCCTGATTTCTCCTCGCTGCGCTGTTCACTACGCACAGCGATCGTCTCCGGGTCAAACTTCTCCTCAACACGCTCAACCTGCTTGAAGTCGAAGGTGGCGGTGGCCCTTGCAACGGTCTTACCCCCACCCACAACTCGGTCCAGCAGTGTTTGCAACCGATCTTCCATACTGCGCTCATAGGCCCGCTGCGTCTCCAGCATGGTGCTGGTCATCTTGGCGGTCGCATCGCCGGCGCCGTCACCCTTGCTGAGAATCTTGCCACGGCTGTCCAGCACGGTGACGTTGTCGGCATTCATCCCCTCAATGGAGGAGGCCACCAGGTGCACAACACCCTGCACCTCGGCGTCACGCAACGACTTGTTACCCTTCATCCGCAGTACGATTGATGCAGTAGCCGGTTTTTCCGCTTCTTTAAACAGCGATTTTTCCGGTATCACCAGATGCACCCGGGCTTGCTCGACGCCGCTGATCTGGGAGATAGTACGCGCCAACTCACCCTGCAGCGCCCGCTGATAGTTGAGCTTTTGCACAAATTCGGTCATACCGAAATTTTTACGGTCAAAGATCTCGAAACCGACGCCGCCGCCCTGGGGCAGCCCCTCTGAGGCCAAGGTCAGGCGCAATTCGTACACCTTGTCAGAGGGCACCATCACGCCTTTGCCATCTGCTGTGATCTGATACGGGGTTTTGGCATCTTTCAGTTTTTTGACTATCTCCCCGGCGTCCTCGGTACTGAGGTTAGTAAACAGCGGACGGTAGTCGGTCCGGTTAGCCAGCATGATCAGCGCGGCAAAGGCCAACAATGTTGCCACCACCACACCTGCAACCAGCATCCGCTTACCCGGAGAGATGGCCATGAATGGTTCAAGGATTCGTTGCAGTCCTTCAGGCATGGGACGACCTTCCTCCTACAGGGCTAAAATAAGACCATAAGACCGTCATACTTGCATCCGCATCACTTCCTGATAGGCCTCCAGCGCCTTATTGCGCACCTGGGACATAAACAGGAACGAGATACTGGCCTTTTCGACCGCGATCATGGTTTCGTGCAAATTGCGGTTCTCTCCGGTAGCAAGCTTCTGTATCGCCTGGTCCGACTGAACCGACATATCGTTAACCTTGCTCACCAGCTCACTAAAGAACTTACCGGCACCATCAATGGCCGAAACTGGCTGATTCTTTCCCAATCCCAGCCCGAGCCCCTGCCCCGCACCTATGCCACCGATTGTCTTGATTTCCACCCGTTACCTCCTATCGGCCGATCTCCAGCGTCTTCAGCGCCATATTTTTGGCAGCTTGGGCTGCCATGACATTGGCCTCATAGGCTCGTGTGGCGTTGATCATATCAGCCATCTCTTCCACCACGTTCACATTCGGCATCGCCACATAACCCTGCGGATCCGCATCGGGGTGACTGGGATCGAACTGCAGACGGGGCGGACTTTTGTCTTCCTTGATTTCTGTGACTGTCACCTGCCGGATCTGTTCATTGGCAGCACGATCAAGCGTCTTGCCGAACCCCCCCTGTAACGGGGTAGCCGTAAACACCGCGTCTTTACGTTTATACGGCCCACCTTCAGGCGTACGGGTTGTGTTGGCATTAGCCAGGTTACTCGAAACCAGATTCATGCGGGTGCGCTCAGCGGTCAGGGCCGTTGAGCTGGTTTGCATCGAGGTAAACAGATCCATTATTTACCCTCCCTCAGGGCGCTGCGTAGCCCCTCAAATTTCTTGGCCAAGAGCTGTGCCGAGGCATTAAACAGAACCTGATTCTGCATCATGCGGCTCATCTCGTTTTCAAGCTCAACGCCGTTGTTGTCACGGCCAGGCGTCTGGGAAGGCACCTCCACCACAGTGCCGCTTACCTGCTGAACACGGGCCGGACCATCACCCTTCAGCGGGATGTGTGCCGGGTGCGGTTGCGTCCCATCCGCGACCGACCCGCGCACAGACGACTTCTTGACGGCAGACTGCAGCTGCTTTTCGAATTCCAGGGCACGTGGCGTAAAACCTGGAGTTTCTGCGTTCGCGAGATTCGACGCTATCAGATTCTGCTGCCGCGTGCGCAGATCGACACTCTTGGCAAGCACCTCAACCGTTGTGCTAAACAATCCCTCAACAGGCATAACTACCCCCACTTACTCAATCGGCATGAGCACCTGACCGATTTTGCAATAAATGTGCCCTAAAACAACAAGCGACCGCAAACGGCGCCCCACAGCGGGTTCCTGGGCATTACAGCGGCTTGGCGACCCATCACAGGCTTGTCGTTATTTTGACTTATTCAATTATTTGACTTTTTGATTCTTTGACGGAGAGGAGGGGGAGGTGGCAATGGCGTACAGCGACTGGGCCGCCAAACGGCGCCAATCTGCATCCTTACCTTCTTTTGATAGTTGCTCGAAATAGCTACGCGCCTGTTCCTGCTTTCCATCCTGCAGATGCACCTCGCCGAGTTTGAACAAGAACTGGTCACGGCGCTCAACAGGAACACTCTTCATGCCGCTCTCAAGCAGCTGCAGAGATTGCTGATACTGGCCAAGCGACTGTCGCGCCTGAGCAGCTATATAATAGGCGTCTCCCACTAGCGGGGCCTTCTGGCCCAGAGCTTGGACAATAAATACATAGCGCTCCAGGGCTTGAGCCGCTTGGGCGTAATTCTTGCCGTCCCACAGGGCGCGGCCAAGGTAATAGTAACTAAGTGGATGTTCGGCCTGTTCGCCCTTGTTGAGCAGCCATAGCAGGCTGCTGCGTGCTTCAGCCTGTTCGCCGTCCAGGTACTGCAGGGCGCCCAGTTTTTCTTTGCCTATTTTTGCCTGTGGGTTTGCAGGGAAGCGCGTCAAAAAAGAGCGCAGCATTTTTTTGGCCAGCAGGGTATCACCGAGCAGTTCGGCGTGTTCGGCCACCTGCAGGTATAGATAAGGGGCGTTGGGCTCTCCCACCCAGGGGCGATCCAGCAGACCAACATACAGTGCTATCAAATCCAGAGGCCGCCCAGCCTTATCGAAGGCGCTGGTTACCGCAGGCAAAAAGCCATCGTCCCCCAAGGCAGTGGCCAGATAGTCCTGATTCGTAGTCACCAGGCCAAGCAAAGCTGCCGGGTCTTTATCCCAAGCCCCCTGACGGTAAGCCTGCTCAACCAGATCTTCGCGCATTTCACGCAGTATGGCGGTATAGACGCCGCGCGGAAAACGCTTCTGAAAGGCAATCGCCTCATCCAGGGCGCTGTTGGCAGGCGCGTTGATGGCTGCCAGCAGCATCGCCTTGAAGGAGGCCTCCTCACGCAGGTCAAAATCACCGACCTGCTTGGCAATGGCATGATAGGTTTCAGTCAGCGACTGGTAATCAAGTGGCGTGGCGCGCAGAAAATCACGGTCAGCCAACTTCATGAGTGCTATCTGGCGGGCTTTGCTGTCTGCGAAAGACTCGGCCGCCGTCCGATAGATGGCCTGGGCCCCCAGCTCGTTACCCTGACGCGCCAGAACATCGGCCACTCGCACCAGCAAAACCTGAGCGTACGGCTTGTCAGCATGGGAAACCACCAGACGGGTCAGCAGCTGGCGGCCAGCCGGTAGATTGCCGTTACGGGCGATACTGTCGCCGTAAAAAAACATGCTGGCTGGGTTCAGGGACAGAAACTCAGGCCAGAGCTGCTCGGCCTCACGAAAGTTCTCCAGTGACTGGCTGTAGCGCTGCAGCCGATAGCGTGTCTCGGCCAGACGATACAGAGCCAGCGGCCGGATGGCAGCGCCGGTGCGGTTGGCAAACGGTAGCAGCAGGTCCTCGGCGGAGGTGAGCTGCCCCTTATAGAGGGCCCCTTCAGCCGCCTGGAACAGCTTCTGTTCATCCTGATTCAATAGGTCTTTCAGCACCAGCCGATCGGTGGGCACAAAGGGCACCTCCGGCTTGATCGGCGGGTCAAAGTCACGTAACAGCTTTTCTGCGCCACCCCAGATTCGTTCACGACCGGGCTGCATCGGCTGGGGCGGCCGGGCTTGCAGCAGTGGGCCAACGTCCAGACTCAACGCAGGTACCCCCGCCAGGTGTACCACCCGCCAGCCGACACCCTGCGGGGCCAAGGCAAAGGTGACAACCAGATCGCTGCCTCGTTGCGAAATAACCAGACCGCCGATGTTCCGGTCAGCATAACGTCGCAGCCCACGGAACAGGCGGCCGGTGGTGTCATGGAGCTGCAGACGCAGGCGGTTGCCGGCCAGCGGTACGATCTCAAAGCGGGGGTCAGCAGACAGCTTGAAGGTTACCCGGGTGAACTGTTGTTTGGAGTGGAGTTCAATCCGCTGCAGATGGTTGGGGGGCAGAGAGGCACAGCACAGCACAGGCACCAGCAACACCAGCAGACTGCCAATCAGCCAGGTTCGGCAGCCTGTGCGAGCCAGTGTGCAAAAACAGGTTATCAGGCTGCGGGAAGACGACATAGGCGTTTCACCTTGGCAGCAAGCTCCTCCGGGTCGCAGGGCTTGATGACGATATCGCGGGCGCCATATTTCAGCGCCTTGAGCACCGCCGTACGGGTCCAGCGGTGGGCGCACATCACAATCGGCACCGGCTGATCCTGACGCAAGGCATTGATCTTGATACAGACCGCCAACTCGCGGTCATCGGCATCCTGGGAGCCGATCAGCACCATCCTGACATTGCCCTGGCTGAACAGATCCTTGACGTCGGCATTAAGGGGACCTTCTACCAGCTTGAACCCGGTGAAGTCGAGCGCCTCACGCAGGTGGAGACGGTCCTCATCGCTGTCCTCAAAGATGACCACCATATCTTCACCAGCAGTACCGGCAGCAGCAGCAACCGGCCGCTCCGCCACCGCCTCGGCTGAAGCGGTAGGTGCTGGCTGATCACCAGCTGCGCCCTCAGCCGATTTTGCTACAACATCCTCAGGCTGCTCAACCTGCTCAACCTGCTCGGACTCGGCGGGCTTTTCCGGGGGAGGATCATACTGATTGCCCAATTCCAGCGGGATCAGGACATCCAGGTGATGCATCTCCTGCCCTTCCATCTCGAGCTTTGCCCGAAACATCAGGTACTCCCCGTTTGGCAGCGGCTCATCATCGGAAAGCGGATCGATCTCAGGAACGTACTTCTTTGATTCCTGCTGCTTAAGCTGCGCCTTGCCGCTCAGACTGGCCTGGAAGGTGGTGTTGATCGCGCCGTTGATCATGTTGCCGATCTCACCAAAGGCATCAATGTCATCGGCCTCGATGATCGACAGGCGACGTTTTTCCTGTATACGTGCTGTGGGGATGCCGAGCAGCAGGCTGCTCATCAGGATGGCATCGCGCAGATTAAAGACCAGGTAAAACTGCCCGGGGTATTCTTCGCGCGAGTCGATGGTCATGACGAACACGCCGTCGTCAAGATCACCGAAATAGGCCGCCTTGCTAAAGGTGAGCGAATCGGTGAGCGTTGCCGTGAGCCCCTGCCCCAAGAGCATACCGGCCTCTTCGCCGGCCTGACGCAGGGCGCTCTCGAGCATTTCGTAAAGCTTTACATATCCTTCCATCGGGACTCGCGGGGATGCTAGTGAGGGCTGCTCGGGGCGTCACCATGACGCCCCGATAGGTTAAGTCATCGGAGGATCAGTCTTCCTTCTTGAGCGTCAGCCCCACCAGGAATCGTTCATTGTCAACGGTAAAGGGGATCACGACACAATCGATGTCCGACAGGGAGTTGACCGTATAATCCTCGCCGGCTATCACGGTCGGTATGGAAAGTTTGACATCCAGACCGCCCTTGGAAAGGATCATCTTGACGCTGCCGCCCAGCATGTTGGCGATCTCGCCAATGGCGTCGTTCAGGTCTTCGCCGCCATCAGCCACCTCGTCCTCGGACATACCCAGCATGGCTGCAGTAACCTTTTTGGCCAGTACGATCGGGCAGTGCATCGAGATGACGCCGGAATAGGTACCGGCAAAACCAACCATACCGGTGATGCTGCACTTGAAGTGAGTGATCGGATCCTTAAGCGGAAAGTCATCCGAAGGCTCCATCATCACCATGGTGGAAAAAACTTCCTGGGTAGCATTAATGACGTACTCGGCCAGTTGCTGTTCACTGAACTTCGTGGATTCAGCAATATCCGGGTTCAAACTCATAGCAGCCCTCCCAGCTTTTCACCGAGCTGCTCCGGCGTAAAGGGCTTCTTGATGCTGTCCTTGGCGCCGCTGGCCATGGCCTCAGCGATCACGTCCTCGCCACCCTCGGTGGTGATCATCACGATCGGCATGCTGTAACCATTGGCCCGTACCGCCTTGACAAACTCAAGACCATCCATGTTGGGCATATTGATATCGGACAGGATCAGGTTGATCGTCTTGCCTGAGGTCTGCAGCACGTTGATCCCTTCGATACCGTCGCCAGCCTCAAGGATGTCGTCAATCGGCAAGCCGGCCTGACGCAGTGAGCGGGAAATGATCTTTCGCATGGTGGATGAGTCGTCAACGATCAGGATGTTAGCCATAGTCTATGCCTCCTTAGGTCCTCAAGGGACTGATTATATGGGCTGCGGGTATAAACGTTTCCGCCTCTGTGTGTACCACAGTTAGACGGCATTTCAAACCGTGAAGTTGGCCTTTCATTACCACAAAACCGTTGCGGCATCAACGCAATCAGTACAATCACCAACAGCGTAGCCGAAGATCGTTACAACGATCTCCTGAAGCGGTACAGCAGATAGAGACAACCGCCACCAACAACCAGCAGCGCAGCCTCAACAAGGGTCTGCAACGGCCGACCACTACCCCACATAAGTAATGGGTAGAGCAAAGCGCCATTCAACCCGGTGACACAACCGATGGTCAGCAGTGTCTTCACCGTCAGATCCCGGCCAGCTGACGGGCTGAGCGCAGCAGTGTTTCAACCATCTCGGCCTCGCTGGCTTCGCTGTACAGACGCAAGACCGGCTCGGTACCGGAGGGCCGGATCAGCAGCCAGTCGCCATTATCGAACAGAAACTTGAAGCCATCACTGAAGTTGGTGCTGCTAACCGTCCGGCCAGCGATCACACGGGGTGGCTCATGCTGCAGCCGTTCCAGCAGACGAGCCTTCTCATCAGCGCCGATCCGGGTGTCGATCCGCCGATAATACAGTCGACCACATTCGGCCATCACCTCGTCCAACTGCTCACGAAGCCCTTTGCCGGTAACAGCGATGGTCTCCATCAGCAACAGCCCCATCAGGATGCCGTCCCGCTCGGGGATGTGGCCGGCCACCCCCAGGCCGCCCGACTCCTCGCCGCCCATCAAAATCTGCTGTTCAAGCATCAGCTCGCAGATATGCTTAAAACCGATCGGTGTCTCATACAGCGGCAGGTCATATTTTGCAGCCAGACAATCCACCAGGCGGGTGGTGGAGACGGTTTTGACCACCCCGCCAGTCCGCCCTTTGCGTTCCACCAGATGTTTCAGCAACAGTGCAAAGATGCCGTGGGATGAAAAAAACTCACCCTGCTCATCAACCGCCCCGATACGATCGGCGTCGCCGTCCAACGCCAGACCGACCCGGTAACGACCGCTCTTCAGCAGAGCGCACAGTTCGTGCAGATGTTCACTGATCGGTTCAGGCGGCCGCCCTCCAAAGGAGGGGTTCGGCTCATTATGAATCTCTTCCAGGCCCAGCAGACGTGCAAAAAAACCGCTGCCGGCCCCGTACATCGGATCGGCGATGGCCGTAATGCCGGCCTGTTTGATCCGTTCGACATCCACATACAGCCCAAGCTGGCTCAGATAGCCGCTGGTGGCGTCAAAGGGCACGATCAGTCCCTGACGGCTGGCCTCATCAAAGGGCACTGCAAGGACCAGACGGTTGTTTGCCTGATTATAGGCCACGATCTGTTCCAGCAGGCCGGTGGTGATGGGACGAGCCGAGCCGCCGTAGCCTTCCTTCACCTTGAAGCCGTTGTAGACCGGAGGGTTATGACTGGCGGTGATCATCACCCCAGCCCCGGCGCCTTGCTGCTTAACCGCCCAGGAAACCGCCGGTGTGGGCGCCACATCGTCGCACAACAGGGTCTTGATACCGTTACCGGCAGCCACCTCGGCTACTCTACGCGCAAAATCAGGCGACAGGAAACGACGGTCGTAGCCCACCACCAGCCCCTGCTCGGCCAAACCCTCCCGGGTCATCCAGTCCATGGTGGCCTGCGCAACCAGCGAAAGATTGTCAAAGGTAAATTCGCGGGCGATCACGCCGCGCCAGCCATCGGTGCCAAACTTGATCTGCATCAGGTCCCTTTCCTGCCCTCCATTTTATATAGCCAGACCAGCAACTCGGCCACCGCACGATAGAGATCAGGCGGGATATGCTGGTCAATATCCACCTGCATCAGCAAGGTCACCAACTCGGGTGATTCATGCACATACACACCGGCATCCTTGGCACAGGCGATGATCGCCTCGGCCATCACCCCCTTGCCCTTGGCAATCACCACCGGCGCGTAATGCCCCTGCTTGTAGGACAGGGCCGCTGCCACCCGTTCATCGGTTGTGCGCCGATTAGCGGCCATGACGAACCACGATGGATTGCACGTCAAGCCCGGCTGCGGCCAACTGATCCACCAGCTCCTCCCGGCCACCGTCCAGCAGCTGCGCTGTGGTTGGCTGACCTGTGGTCACCTGCACGCTGAGTCGGGTGCCGTTCAGGGTCAGGCTGGCTTCCACCTTCCCCAAGCCTGGCAAAGTCAACGCCACAGCGGTCTCCCACGGCGTGTCCTGCTGCTCCTGATCATGTTGGCCGCCGGCCTCCCGTTCGGCCACCCGCCACTCCATCTGTTGTCCCGGAAACAGCTCACCCTGGAACAGCAGTTGGCCGGTCTGCAGACTGGCCAACTGTTCCTTGATAATCGGCATAGCGCGCGGGTCGGCTGCCCCGTCTGGCACCAGGCCGGCCCGTTGTTTCAGGGCCGCTTCAAGCTGCTCGGCGGTGGCCTGACGCGGCACCAGCGGCAGAGGCTGCTGCAGCTGGGCAGACAGCCGCCCCTGCGGTTCCCGCAACAGTTCTTCTAACGGATAATCACCACTGAACCAGCGGGCCAGATGTGATTCATAGAACAGGCCGCTCTCACGCAGACCCTTGGCAAGCTGCTGCTCTAGCTGGGCAGGGTCGGCAGGAGCCCCCTGCAGCAGGGTCTTCAGGATACCAAGCCCTTCCTGCAGCGGCGCTGACCGATTCTGCATCCCCAGCAAGGTACTGACCCAACGGCCAGTCTCGCTGACCAGGGCGTCGCCCCCCTTGCCATGACGTACCAGGAGAAAGGCTGGCGGGTCATTGCCCACAAAGAACAGATTCAGGCCATCGCCGGCCTTGACCCCCTTGGGCAGCAGTACTTCCATATTCTGACCCGCCACCTGAATCATAAAACGGCCGCCACCCAGACTCTGCAGCACTTCACCACGCAGTTGCTGACCTACCTGGAACGGCAGGGTGCGCTCAATATTCAGCTGGGGCTCCACCAAGGCCATCCGGTTACCCTGCATCAGGGCCTGCAGCAGCTTCAACACCTCGTCATCGGTCTTGGCGGCAGTACGCCCTCCGGCCTGCCCCAGGAGCGCCGGCGAGGTCATAAAAGGTGTGGCGCCATAGATCATCGCCTCATCCATGATTGCCGCCAGGGCCGGTGAGCCGGGCGGCAGCGAACTGACCACCTGTTGCAAGCGACCCAGCACCGCCTGCTGCATCTCGTTCTGTCCGGCCTCGCTGCGCACCATCGTACTCAGCCAGCGGGCAGCATCGCTGACGGCAGTCGACTGATCCGACGCCGGTTGACCCAGTAGCGCGAATACCAGCCTGGGTTGTTGCGACACCAGTGCCAAGCGGAGCAGTTCACCCTGCTGTACCGGTCGGGCCAGCTGCAGCTCAAGCGACTCACCGGCCAGCTGTACCAGCACCCGCCCGCCTGGCAGCTGCCCCTGCACCAAGGCTGTGGCTTCATCACCAGGTTTGAGCGGCAAAGGATGCAGCGGCTGATTGGCCACATCAACCAATGTAAAGCGGGCACGCTGCGCAAGGTTGAGCAACAATCGGGAGGCGGTATCTTCAAACGGCGTGGCCGGGCGTCCGGTCAGACCGGTCGAGGGACCCGGCGGCTGGCCCGGCTCGCCTCCCACCTGCTGCCCCGCCTGGTTGGGCACCTGTCCGGTGGAGACCACCGCTGACCGCCCATCCGGGCGGTAGGTCAGAAAATCATCCAGAAAGTTGGCCAGCACACTGGTGTCACCGGAAGAGCGCCGTAACAGATCGCCGATGCTCTGCAACGATGAACGCATCCGGGGATCGCCCAGCAGATCCTCACTGGCAACCAGCAGCGACAACAAACGAGAGGCATCGGTAAGGTTGACCGGCGGCGCCGACACACCGGGCCGGGCCATGGCAAAGGTGGGACGGGGATCGCTGCCGACAAAGGTCAGCTCCAGGTTCTGGCCCTGGCGCACCTGAATCGGCAGTTCGAGATTGACCTGCTGCGCACCGATCCGCACCGGTACCCGGCCGGCCTGGGCCTGGCCCATCACCTCCGCCATCACCCGCTGGCCGGGCGACAACGACAGGGCCTGCACCCCGCCGGTGGCCGGTTCAGCTGTGACAAAGGACAGGTTGGAGCTGCGGGAGAGCAGGTCGTAGACCTGTTGTTGCACTTCGTTCGCTATGGCCATAAAACTCTTATCGGCAGGGATGATAACCGGCTACAGAATCCAGTATCGTCTAATTCAAAACCACAAAACCTGGCGAGGATGGCCACATGCAAGGCGCCCGGAGCGCAGCGACCGAGACATACCACCCAGGTAGGCGAGGGAGCGAGCACCGCGTAACGCAGCAGATGGCCACCGCAGCAGGTTTTAACCCCAGATCAAGTAGCCCGGCTCATACACCGCCCCCACCTGCGGATGCCGGGGCATCACCCGGGCCATCAAACCGTAACGGCCGCAGAAACGGCATTCCAGCACACCGCTGAAGCGGTGTTGGCCGTTGCCGAGGTCCGATTCATGCTGCAGGGCCACGGTCTCACCACCGCGAATCGTGCCCTGGTTATCAAGCACGCCGAAATAAACCCCCACGTCGACCTGCTCGATCGGAATGTCGCCCAGCGCCACCTGCACCGTCACCGGCAGACTACTGCCGACACCGATGGCATCGCTCAATTGCGCCTCAACCGCCTCAATCCGCACCTGAGGCCAAGCCTTGAATATCCGCTGTTTCCAGGCCGCCAGCTCTTTGGCCAGTATCAGCCCGTCGGCCTCCAGACGGGCCCATTGGCGGTAGGAAGGCAGATAGGAAAACTGGGCGTACTCCTCCACCATCCGGTCGGTTGAGAAGACCGGGCAAAGCGATTGCAGCGAGGCCTTCATGGTGGCCACCCAGGCGCGGGGCACACCATCGTTGCCCTGATCGTAGAACAGCGGCACCACTTCCTTCTCCAGCAGGTCGTACAGGGCGCGGCTTTCCACCTGATTCTGATATTCCAGGTCGCCGTAGACCTCGCCCTTGCCGATGGCCCAGCCGTTGTTGCCCTGGTAACCCTCGCACCACCAGCCGTCCAGGATGGAAAGGTTTAGACCGGCGTTGAAGGCCACCTTCATACCACTGGTGCCGCTGGCCTCCATCGGCCGGCGGGGGGTGTTCAGCCAGACATCCACCCCCTGCACCAGATAGCGGGCCACCTCCATGTCGTAGTCCTCGATGAAGACAATCCGATGCCGGAACTGCTCCATATGGGACACCTGCACGATCTGGCGGATCAGCTCCTTGCCTTCGTTGTCGTGGGGATGGGCCTTGCCGGCGAAGATGATCTGCACCGGCATCTCGGGATTATTCAGGATACGGGCCAGGCGGTCCAGATCCCGCAGCAGCAGCGTACCCCGCTTGTAGGTGGCAAAGCGGCGGGCGAAACCGATGGTCAACACCTCCGGGTCCAGCACCTCTGAGGCGATGGCGATCTCCTTGGCGGTGGCCCCCACCTTTTGCAGTTGCGCCTTGAGGCGACTACGGGCGAAATCCACCAGCCGTTCACGGGTGGCCTGACGGGTGCGCCACAACTCGGCATCGGGAATTTTGGCCACCCGCCGCCAGACGTTGTGGTCGGTGATATCCTCCAGCCAGCGGGTCCCCAGATAGCGGATCAACAGGGCCGCCATCTGGCCCGACATCCAGGTGCGGGTATGTACCCCGTTAGTGATCGAGGTCAGCGGCAACTGTTCTTCAGGCAGTTCCGGCCAGGTGTTTTTCCACATGGCACGGGAAACCTCGCCATGCAGCTGACTGACGCCGTTGGTGTGGCTGGCCAGCTTGAGGGCCAGCACCGCCATGCAGAAGGTTTCGTACTGGTCCTGCGGATTCTGCCTGCCCAGCCCCAGAAACTCATCCCGCGACAGGCCCAGCAGACGGATGTAGCGGGAGAAGTACTTGTCCAGCATGTCACTGGGGAAATGATCGATGCCGGCCTCCACCGGGGTATGGGTGGTAAAGACGTTGCCGGCCTGGACGATCTCCTTGGCCTCGGCAAAGCTGATCTTGCGCTTTTCCATCACCAGCCTGATCCGTTCCAGGGCCAGGAAGGCGGCATGGCCTTCGTTCATGTGGCAGACGTTGGGGATAATATGCAGCGCCCGCAGCGCCCTGACCCCGCCGATCCCCAGCAGGATCTCCTGCAGGATGCGCATCTCCTGATTGCCGCCGTAGAGCTGCGCTGTAATCAGCCGGTCTTCAGGGTTGTTCTCCTCCAGGTTGGTATCCAGCAGATAGAGCGGTATCCGCCCCACCTGCACCCGCCAGATATGGACCTTGAAGCGGCGAGGACCGAACTCCAGTTCCACCTCCAGCGGCCGGCCCTCGGCATCACGCTCCTGGGTAAGCGGCAGGTTGTAGAAATCGTTCTCTGGATAGATCTCCTGCTGCCAGCCCTCGTTGTTCAGATACTGACGGAAGTAGCCCTGGCGGTACAACAGACCGATGCCCACCAGCGGCAAGCCAAGATCGGAGGCACTCTTCAGGTGATCGCCGGCCAGCACCCCGAGGCCGCCGGAATAGACCGGCAGCGACTCGTGCAGGCCAAACTCCATGGAGAAGTAGGCGATCTTCATCTGCGCGTCGCCGTTATACTGCTGCTGGAACCAGGTCTTTTCGGCCAGATAACCGGTCAGCTTCTCATCCACCATGGCCAGGTGGGCCATGAAGCCTTCGTCCTGCTTGAGCGACTCCAGGGTGGTCTGCTGCAGAATGCCCAGCATCTCCACCGGATTGTGACGCGTCGACGCCCAGAGATCCGGGTCAAGCCGCCGGAACAGGGCGATGGCGTCCGGATCCCAGGACCACCACAGGTTGTAGGCGATCCGTTGTAAAGCGGCCAGATCGCCGGTCAGGGAAGGTACCACGGTGAATTTGTGCAGCAGCTTGGAAAAGTCCATGGCAAAACCTCAGGGGTAGGGGTCAGGGGACACGGGTCAGGCAAACGCTCAACGCCGGGTCTCCTCGTGACTGTTCTTAAATAACGATGTCGCCTGAAAACACTTCCGTAGCCGGTCCAGTCATAAACACCGGGCCATTCTCAACCCACTCCAACTCCAGATCGCCACCAGCCAGATGGTTCAGTATCTTGCGATCAGTAACATTATTCAGCACCCCGGCCACACAGACCGCGCTGGCGCCGGTGCCGCAGGCCAGGGTCTCGCCCGCCCCCCGTTCCCAGGTGCGCTGTTTGACTTCCGTGCGGGAGATAATCTCGATGAACTCCACGTTGGTACGGCGAGGGAACAGTTGGTGATTCTCGACCAGCGGACCGTAGGTGGCTACCGGGAAATTGTCCACGTCATCAACATAGATAATGCAGTGCGGGTTACCCATGGAGACGCAGGTGATCTTGAAGGTCCTGTCCAGCACGGTCAACTCTTCGGCCACCACCTGGGGCGCCGGATTGCCGTTCATCGGGATCTCTTCACGGGAGAGACGCGGCGGCCCCATATTGACCCGCACCCGCTCTACCTTGTTTTCCTGGTTGGGGAACAGTTGCAGAGTCAGGATACCGGCCCCGGTCTCGGCGCTAATCTCGGTCTTGGTGACGATGCCGTGGTCATAGGCGTACTTGGCCACACAGCGGATGCCGTTACCGCACATCTCCGACTCGGAACCGTCGCTGTTGAACATCCGCATCCGCACATCGGCCTTGTCGCTGGGCATGATCAGAATCAGGCCGTCGGAGCCGATGCCGAAATTGCGGTTACTGACCTTAATGGCCACCTCGGCCGGATTGGCCACCTGCTCCTCGAAACAGTTTACATAGACATAATCATTGCCGGCACCGTGCATCTTGGTGAATTTCATTACTTCTTCCTCCGTCGCGGTTCGTAATCTAGGTTATTAAAACTATCAGAATCAGGGCAGGCCAACAAGACGAAATCATGGACGCTGTCTGACGATTACGGGTATACTACCTTCTCCAGCTCAACCCCAGGAGAAAACACCATGATCAAACCTTTTAAAGGGATGCAGCCCCAGATCGCCACTTCCGCCTTCATCGCCGAAACCGCCGTGGTGATCGGCGAGGTCACCATCGGCCCTGAAGCCAGTCTGTGGTACAACGTGGTGGCCCGCGGAGACGTCAACAGCATCACCATCGGTGCCCGCAGCAACGTGCAGGACATGACCATGCTGCACGTGACCCACAAAAAACATGCTGATGATCCCGGCGCGCCGCTGGTGATCGGCGACGACGTCACCATCGGCCACAGCGTGACCCTGCACGGTTGCACCCTACAGAACGGCTGTTTCATCGGCATGCAGGCCATGGTGATGGACAAGGCGGTGGTGGGTGAAGGGGCCCTGGTGGGTGCCCGGGCCCTGGTCACCGAAGGGACGGTCATCCCGCCCCACACGCTCTGGATCGGCGCGCCGGCCAAGTACAAACGTGATCTGACCCCGGACGAGATCGCCTGGCTCAAGAAATCGGCCGATAATTATGTGCGTTATTCACGGGAGTTTCTGGAGGAGGGGTTGGGCGAGAACTTAACCTAATAATCGGACCATGCCCAACAGAACCAGATTGACAGATCATTGCAATATGACCATATTGGTCATATGGAGATAATCGTATGCAAACTGCAGCTGTTTCAGAACTAAAGGCATCTACAAGCGAATACCTTGCAAAGGTTAAATCAGGAGAAGAGATTCTGATAACCGACAGAGGTCTGCCGATTGCAAAAATCATCCCTCTTCGCCGCACTGGCGATGCGCTGACCGCCCGCATGATGCATCTTGAACGAGCCGGCATGATCCGCAGAGGGAGCGGCAACATTCCAGATAATTTCTGGACTGAGCCACGACCCCAGGATAGCCGGGGAGCTGCGCTGGCGGCACTACTCGCTGAACGGGAAGAAGAGCGATGAAGTTCTGGGATAGCTCGGCAATTATACCACTGTGCCTTGAAGAACCTCATTCAGATACCTCTCGCCAGCTTGTGCGTGACGATGGAGAACTGGCCTTCTGGTGGGGCACCCCTGTGGAATGCAGTTCCTCGTTTGCACGATTACGACGCGAAGGCGGCATATCTGTTGATGATGAACAGCAGCTTCGTCATCTCGTTGATCAGCTCATCCAGAGCGGCACTGAGATTTCTCCATCCGAAGAAGTCCGCGCAACAGCCCGTCGATTGTTGCTTCGCCACCCGTTGCGGGCTGCTGACTCCATGCAATTGGCTGCTGCTCTGGTGTGGGCCGAGAACAAACCGGATGACCTTGGTTTTGTTTGCCTAGACAAACGGTTACGAGATGCGGCCCGCATTGAAGGCTTTACGCTCTTCCCGCAGGAGCTGCCCGATGTTTGATATTTACAAACCTAACCCCTGAAAAACAAAACAGTTGACGGACTGATCAGCTCTTTTTATGATGATGCAACATTTGCAAAAAGGCAGGGAAGAGGAGTAGTAACAGAGGTAGATCCTTTGAGAGAGCCGGTGGGTGGTGCGAACCGGTGGATTGAGCCTGCGAACTCGCCTCGGAGCCGCTCCGGTGAACCAACCAGTAGTCGGAGACGTCTTGTCCACGTAACGGATCAATGAAGGTTCGCTGTCATCAGCGAACAAAGTAGGGTGGTACCACGGAAGCTCTAGCGCCTCCGTCCCTGCAACGGGGCGGAGGCGTTTTCTATTTTCAGACACCACACAGGAGGTTGCGGCATGGCCAAGGCAAAGGCAGCACCAAAGGACGATACGCGCGTTATCAAGATTTTTGACACCACGCTGCGGGACGGCGAGCAGGCCCCCGGCAACAGCATGAATATCGAAGAGAAGCTGCGGGTGGCCAAGCAGCTGCAAAAACTGAACATTGACGTGATCGAGGCAGGTTTTCCGATCGCCTCGGAAGGGGATTTCGAGGCGGTCAAGAAGGTGGCCCAGAGCATCAAGGGGCCCGAGATCGCCGGCCTCTGCCGTTCCAGCGAAAAGGATATCGACCGGGCCTGGGAGGCGTTGAAGTACGCCGGTGAAAAGGGACGTATCCATACCTTCATCGCCACCTCGGACATCCATATGAAGTACAAGCTGAAGATGGAGCCGGATCGGGTGCTTGAAAACGCCGTCAAGGCAGTAAAACGGGCGGCCAGCTACACACCAAACGTCGAATTTTCCTGTGAGGATGCGGTGCGGACCCGCCTGCCGTTTCTGGCCCAGGTGGTTGAGGCGGTGATCAACGCCGGCGCCACCACGGTCAACATCCCGGACACCGTCGGCTACACCATCCCGTTCGAATATTTCAACATCATCAAATACCTGAAGGACAATGTACCCAACATTGAAAAGGCGATCATCTCGGTACACTGCCACAACGACCTGGGCCTGTCGGTGGCCAACTCGATCGCTGCGGTACAGGCCGGCGCCGGCCAGGTGGAGTGCACCATCAACGGCATCGGTGAACGGGCCGGCAACTGTTCGCTGGAAGAGTTCGCGATGATCCTGCGCACCCGCCGCGACATCCTGCCGTTTTCCACCAACATCGTGACCGAGCAGTTGACACCGGCCAGTCGTCTGTTGTCCAGCATCACCGGCATACCGGTGCAGCCCAACAAGGCTGTGGTGGGGGCCAACGCCTTCGCCCACGAGTCCGGCATTCACCAACACGGCATGCTGATGGACAAATCGACCTACGAGATCATGACCCCTGAATCGGTGGGCCTGACCGCCAGTGCACTGGTGCTGGGCAAGCACTCAGGCCGCCATGCCTTCAAGAAACGGCTGGAGGAACTGGGCCACGAGCTGAATGACGAGATGCTCAACCGAGCCTTTGACCGCTTCAAGGCGCTGGCTGATCTGAAGAAAGAGGTCTTTGACGAGGATCTGGACGCCATCGTGACCGACGAGGCGCGGGGTGAGGACAAATACAAACTGGAGCATATCACCGTGACCTGCGGCTCCTTTGCGGTGGCCACCGCCACGGTGCAGATGGAGATCAACGGCACGCCGGTACGCACCGCCGAGCTGGGGGACGGCCCGGTGGACTCGGCCTTCAAGGCGATCAAGAAGCTGACCAAATCCAAGGCCAAGCTGACCCAGTACAACGTCGGCTCCATCACCGGCGGCACCGACGCCCAGGGTGAAGTGACGGTGCGGGTGGAGGAAGGCGGCCAGACCGTGGTGGGCAAAGGCTCATCCACCGATATCATCGTGGCCTCGGCCAAGGCCTACATTCACGCTTTAAACCGGCTGCACAGCAAACAGAAACGCCTGACTGACGCAGTCTAACATCCCTCTGTCGACCAGACGGGGCGGCCCATAAGCCGCCCCGTCTGGTTTCCCGCCCTCAGATCTTGACCGTCTTGTAGAGAAAGTTCTTGAACCTGTAAAGCAGTTTACGCTGTTCATCGGCCGTAGCACCGTCGGTAACGGCCCGCAGATAGCGGGCCACAGCGGGCAGCGGACGGCCTGCCACCGACCGCGACTGCTCAACCACCATCCGTACCACGTCACGAGAGATGTCGTTGCGGGAAAACGGCTCATAGACATCCTGCCAGAAATCACCACCCTGCCGGATACGATCCATGATCTCGGCCGAGAGCTGTTCCGTCAGACTGCGTCGACTGGCATCGACCACCTGCCCGCCCCCCAGGCCGGCGCTGGCAATGGCCTGTCTGATTGCGGCGCCGGAAATAACCCCTGACCGCCTGAAGAACAGTGCCCGCAACAGGATCGACCGCAATTCACGAATATTACCTTCGTAGTGGTGCTGTACCAGGGCCGCCTTGGCCTCTTCGCTCAGCATTGGCGGATCATCGGCATCCTTAGCCCCGCGATAGGTGCGGTAGAGCTTGCCCAGAAAGTGTACTGCCAGGTCCGGGATATCTTCACGCCGTTCATTGAGCGATGGCAGCCTGATCGAGAGCTCGGCCAGACGATGGTAGAGGTCTTCGCGAAAACGGCCGGCAGCAATCTCTGCCGGCAGATCCTTGTTGGTGGCCGCCACCAACAGTACACGGCTGTAACGCTCCGTATTTTCGCCTAATCGCACAAATCCGCCGTTATCCAGAAAACGGAGCAACTGCACCTGGGTCTTGGGGTCGGCGTCGCCAATCTCGTCCAGGAAGACCACCCCCCCCATGCATTCTTCCAGAATACCGCGCCGGTCACTGTAGGCACCGGTAAAGGCGCCTTTCTTGTGGCCGAACAGCTCGGAATAGGTCAGTTCACCACTGTAGGCGGCGATGTTGGTCTTTTTGACCGCCAGCTCTCCACCAGCACCAAACTGTTCCCGATAGAGCGAATTGAGGCTGTTGTAGAAGTTGTTGAAGAAAAATTCCTTGCCGGAACCGGTGGGACCGGTGACCAGGATCGACGGCAGGCCGATGGTGGCCTCCTGGATCACGTTCTTGTGCCAGAAGACGATCCGGTTAAAGAGTGGGCCGGACACGGTGGTGATGAAATCTACCACCGCCTGGGTGGTGGGTGCCAAGCCGATGATATTGCCCAGCCGGTAGGAGGAGATGTGGGGATCCTTGTAGCCCACATCGGTGGTCAACCGCTGTACCTCGCCCTGCAGGCGCTCGATCCGCTGCAGGTCAGAGATATGGCGGGCGGTAAGCGAGCCGATGATCTGCAGGATGCGGCGGTGTTCCTCGCTGAAGTAGCCGTAGCGCAGCGAGTTGAGGCAGATCACGGCAATTACCTCGCCGTCGCAGACGATCGGTACGGCGATCTCGCTCTTGAGCAGTTCACTCATCGAGCGGTGAAAACCCTCTGTTCCCCGCTCCTCTTCAACGCTGCGAATGATCTTGGGCTGCTGGCACCAGGCCACGTAGCCGGTCAGGCTGCGTTCCTCGGGCGGCAGCTCATGTCCTCCCACCGGGAAGGGAGGGATGTAGCGTTTGAGCCATTCCTTGTTTTTGGCGCCAACGATGGTGCCCTGCTCATCCTCCACCACCAGCCAACGCCTACCTTCACGCTCCTCCACCAGGGCGATGCTACCGGTGTCGGCACCGATCAACTCGGTGGCCTTGGCCAGCACCTTGGTAAGAAACGGCTGCAGGGCACCGCCACTGTCGTTGAGCAGGTCCGTAATTTCCGACAGCACCTGAATTTCCAGATGCTCGCCGCCGCCAACACCACTGAGCACACTCTCCACCATCTGTGCGTGCTCCTGCAGGAGTCCCATCTCGAACTCAGAAAAACGGTATTCATCACGGCAGAAATAATTAACCAGGCAGATCACACGGCGGGTACGGGGATCAAAACGGGGTACCACATACAGCGAACGCAGCGACATCTGCTCGGTCAGGGCCTTTTTCTGCAGGCTGTGACGGGCCAGATCGGCGATAAACAGCGGTTTCAACAGACGGTCGTCGCTGATGGTGGCCTGTTCGTCAACATAACGCGAGATCAACGACGCGCCGGGCTCCAGCTGAATCGCCCCCAAACGGTTGTACTGCTCACGCAGCGCATCTTCCTCCGAAAAGCTGGCCAGCACCTCCAGCGCGGCACTGCCATCGGCGGCCACTACCGGGGTCAACACCGAGGCCAGGGCCACCTTGCTCACCAGACGCACGGCCGAACGGACCATCAGGCCGGCTGCCTCGCGTTTTTTTGATTCTTCCAGCCGACGTCCCAGCTGCAACTGCTGGTGGTAACCACGGGCGTCATCCAGCTGATCAGCAACGGCAGCGATAAAATCGGCCAGCTGACTCTTGACTCTACCGCCAGGTTCGGCCTCCGAGGGACCGCGATCAATACAAAGCACCCCAATCGACTTGCCCCGGCTGACCAATGGCAGTCCGGTACTGGCATGGATGTCGAACCGGTCACAAAAACCGCGATCCAGCGAGGCGGAGGGAGTATCGTCACGCCGCAACTCGGCCGGATATTGGCTGGCAAAGACCCGAGAAACCATGGCGTCCTGGGCAATGATCGGGAAGGCCACCGTGCGCAGCGCAGCGCTATCGGCGCCGGTCGCCGCAACACAGGCCAGTGAGCCGTCCACCAGGTCTTCAAGGTACACCCTGACACGGTCATGACCCGAGGCCAGGCGCACCCCTTCAGCCAGCACATACAGCAGCTCGGTCTGATTCTCCTTGCCATAGGAGGCGACCTTGCTGCGCAACTCCTGTAGCGCGTTCTCTATCTGTTCCATGATGGCCGCTCCCACTGTGTGAAAAAAATACACGGCAGTGTAAACCACCTCTTGTCAGGGCGTCAACTCGATAACCGGTGCAGGTGTGCTGCGGGGGCAAAACGGGCGGGGCAGAACGGCTGCCGACAGGCTGTGCAGACGTCTGCTAACTCAGACCCTGGCGGATCTGATACAGCTCTTCCAGATCAAGGCCGTTATTTTCGTAATATTCGCGCTCCAATTCCTCAACATAAAAACGATCAAGTCCGGAGCTGGCCAGGAACTGCTCACGGGCAGCAGCATCCTTGGTGGCAACGATCTTCGGCAACAGGGTCTGCAGATAGGTGGCCTCTTTCTGCAGGGTCTGGATCACCTGCTGGAAGACCTCTTCCGGCACATCCCCCTTGATCCGCTTACTGGACTTCAGCTCTTCCACCACCTCGCGCCGTAGGGCATCCTGATCAGCCTTGGTGGCGAAACTCGAGTAGAAGTTGCGCACCCGGCGCTGCACCTGTTCCAGCAGCAGCAGGTAGAGCCGCTCCTCCTGGTCAATGGCGTTCAACCGCAGATACAGCTGATGGACCGTTTGCTGTTCACGCTGGACCTGGTCAATCCCCTCCAGCAGGGTCGTCATCTTGAGTCGCCCATACCGCCCCAGATAGGGATTGCTGAACAGGTCGCGCAGGAACAGTTCGTCAAAGCAGCCGGCACCCAGGTTATCAAAGGCGGCCTTGTGCTCCACCAGCCCCTGCAGCAACTCCTCGCTGATCCGCACGTTTTCCATGAAGGCCAGCTGCCCGATCAGGGACATGGTGCTGTCCAAACGGTCCAGATAGGTAATGATGTATGAAAAGCCCTCCATCAAGGCCGGGTCGGCGCCGTCACGGATCTTTTCATCACAATCCCGGCTGAAATCAAGCATCAAACGATCGAAATGCTGATCCCGGGTGGTGACTGCCCGTTTCTTTGAGCGCAGCAGGGTCAGCATATCAATCCGGTCCACCGAGCTGTCGATCTCGCGGCCATGCAGGAAGAAGCCCTGCAGAATCTCGCGGGTCTCGGCGACATAATCCTCTTCAGCCGTAGCCTGCTTCAGGCCGCGCCCCTTTTTCAACAGTTCGTCAAGGGTGGCAAACAGCGCCCCCGGAATCTTGTTGCGCACCGACAGGGTCTTCAAGCGGTTCAGCCGTGCGTTATCCAGCGGGTTGATCTCATTGCGGGCGTTACAAGCCACCAGAATGCTGCAGTACTCATCAACAATACGGCGGTTCAACGGATGACGGTACATGACATCGATTCGCATCCGCTCCTGCTGGTAGCGGTCAATCCGGTGGGTGGTGGCCAGGTTCACCAGCCGCGCAAAATCGTCATCGGCGATCTTTTTGGATCGGAAATAGAGGCTGCGGAACAGATCGCGGTAGTCCTTATGGTGCGTATTGATCAGCTTGACCATAAACAGCTGGGCCGCCGGGTCCTGTAACAACGGGTACAGTTCGGCCACCAGCTGGTCGTCGCGCTCTTCACCGACGTTTGGCGACCGCTTGAGGGTCTTGCCCAGCAGCCGGACCAGTTCTTCCTGTTGTTCCTTCAGCCGGCGGGGCAGCTTCTGCGAATGGACGAAAAAGAAGTAATTACAGACCGCGTTGCCTTCAAAAAAGATGGTGTCGTAGGATTCCTTGCCGGTGGTTCGCTCGCTGAAGCGCACCGCCCCCCGCTCAGCGTCGGTGCGGGCGCCGTACATCACCAGCCGATTGATGATATCCGGTTTGGAGAGATCGGTGGGCGGCTGCTCAACACCGAACATGTATTCACAGAAGTAGCCGCCATTGCCTTCGTAGGCAACACCGTGGGAGCCAAGGACAAACTCGTTGCCCGGCGAAAAGATGCGCAGCTCGCCATGTTCCTGCACAATATTGAAGAAGTAGCGCTGATAGGCCTCGGTGCCTGCCACCAGCACAAAATACTCAATACCGTTTCCCAGATGGCCATGGAGGCGTATATCCTTCTGCATCACTCTTCCCCCAACTGCAGCGTCAAGCCATCGTAGGCGAACTCAACCCCTGCCGGCAGCTGTGCCGATTCGGCATAGGCCACCTCATGGGTCAGGTGTGTCAGGATTATGCGGGCTGCGCCCAATGTTTGCGCCACGGCTATTGCACCCTGAATATTAAAATGGAACGGATGGGACGACCAGCGCAGACCATCGATCACCACGGTTTCCACACCCTGTAGCAGCGCTAACGAGCTGTCCGGTATTGCGCTGCAGTCGGTCAGGTAGGCAAAACTGCCGATCCGGTAGCCACAGGAAAAGCCGGGGCCATGCACCAGCTTAATCGGCACCACGCTCAATCCGAACAATTCAAAGAGACCGTCAATGCTGACCGGCTGCAAGAGCGGTGGATGCGTATCCTGCACCCCACGTTCAAATATGTAGCGAAATCCGCCCAGCAGCTTTTCCAGTACCGCAGGGCTGGCGTAAGCGGGCACTACGGAACGATGGCGAAAATGAAAACCGCGCAGATCGTCGATACCGTTGACATGGTCGGCATGGGCATGGGTAAACAGCACCGCGTCGACCTGGGTGACCTGCTCCCGCAACATCTGCTGCCGCAGATCGGGGCAAGTGTCAACCAGAATATTCCGACCGCCAGACTGGATCAGCAACGATGCACGCGTACGCTGATCACGCGGGTCTGCCGAGCGACAGACCGGGCAGTCGCAACCCACCATCGGCACGCCCGTTGAGGTGCCGCTCCCAAGCACGATGATCTTCATAGGGAAGCGCAGAATACCAGAAGCGAACCCCGACGGGCAAGGTGCATTTCCCCTTTTGCCTTGCATCAAAACCATCGGCACCCGATAATAACCGCATGCGTATCGTCCTCTTCAGCCCCTTCACCAACGGCCCCTTGCGGGGTAATATGATCACCGTGCAGCGCATTGCACACCACCTGCCAGCCGTTGACTGCGAAAGCACGACTATCGGGCTGGACACCACCAGCCTGGACCAAGCCCAGCAGTTGATCGACCGTTTTCAGCCCGAGCTGTTGCATGCCTTCCATGCCTACCACAGCGGGCCAGCCGCCCGCCTGCTCGCCCTACGCAACAGACGCCCCTATCTGATCACCATGACCGGCAGCGATCTGTACGACCCCAACTTTTACAACCATCCCGACACGTTACTGGCGCTGCAGGATGCCGCAGCCATCACCTGCTTTGACCCACTGGCAGCCGAGGAGCTCACCAGATGCCATCCCGAACTGAGGGCACGGGTGCAGGTCATCCCGCAGGGAGTCACCCCTCTGGCTGCATCTGAGCCGTTCCCACGTCAGCACGGCAGCTTCATCATCCTGCTGCCGGCCGCCATCCGCCCCGTTAAAGGTGTTCTCGAGGCCTTTACCGCCCTTGCCCCCCTGGCCGATCAGAACCCCAAACTGCAGCTGTGGGTTGCCGGTGGTGACCTTGATGCAGACTATGCGGCCCAGGTGCGGCAGCAGGCAGCCGCATTGCCGTGGGTACGACTGTTGGGTGAAGTTCCCCACCAACGGATGGGTGAGCTGTTCGTCGCCTGCGACCTGGTGTTAAACTACTCCCGCTTCGAGGGTGGTATGGCCAACACCCTGCTGGAAGCGATGGCATCCGCCAGACCGGTCATCGCCCGTGATGTGGCCGGCAACCGCTCCCTGATCCAACAGGGCGAAACCGGCTGGCTGTTCCAGGATCAGCAGCAGTTGCGCCAACTGCTACAGCACCTGCTGGCTCACCCCAAGCTCCTGAAAGAGCCGGGGGCAGCGGCCAAGATGCTTGTCACCACCCGTTTTTCTCCTCAACACGAGGCAGCCAGCCTGGCTGCACTGTACGCAAAAGTCATGCAAGCGATAGAGCATCTGCGAGTTTGAGCAAAGTATACCACGACCGCAGGTTGTGGCAATTGCGGCTTGACAAGCGGGGACTACCTTATAAAATCCTCATGAACTAACACTCCACCATCTGAAGCAGTCTATGCAATTCCAGGAGGTTGAACCACCATGCACAGCGTGCTTATTGTCCTTTGCCTGTTGCTATCGGCCCTGCCGGCAGCAGCAATTCAGCTTACCCCCAAGGAAGAGCTGGGCAAGCTGCTCTACTTCGACCCGCAACTCTCGCTGCAGAAAAACCAGTCCTGCTCCACCTGCCATATGCCGCCCGGTTTTGCCGACCCAGAGAACGTTGCCAATCCCAAGCAGAATGTCGTGTCCAAGGGCTCGGTGCCGGGCAAGCTGGGCACCCGCAACACACCCAGCGCCGCCTACGCCGCCTTCAGCCCCCATTTCCACTGGAATGGCGAGGAAGGCCTGTACGTGGGGGGGCAATTCTGGGATGGACGAGAACCGACGCTGAAGGCCCAGGCCAAGGGACCATTCCTCAACCCGGTGGAGATGGCGATGATCAGCCCCCGCTCGGTAAAAGAGGCGGTGCGTCACCCGGACAACCCGCTGTTGCCCACCTACCGCCAACTTTTTGAGCAGGTCTATAAGGTCTCGTTGCACAACGTCAACCTGGCTGACCCGTTGGTGGCGGAGATGTTGTACGACATGGCCGCCGACGCCATCGCTGCCTACGAAAAATCGCGGGAGTTGAACCAGTTCAGCTCGAAATATGATTACGTGCTGGCCGGCAAGGCCAAGCTGACCGCACAGGAACGCCGGGGGCTGCAGCTGTTCAACGGCAAGGGACTCTGCAACAAATGCCACATCTCGGCGCCGCTCAAGGGTCCTGACGGCAGCATGATCCCGCCGCTGTTTACCGATTTCACCTACGATAACCTGGGCATACCCCGCAGCAGCAACCCGGCCATTGCCCAGGCGCCCACCGACCTCGGCCTGGGCGGTCGACCAGAGATCGCCGCTCTTGACCCCAAGGGATTACAGAAGGGGAAATTCAAGGTGCCGACCCTGCGTAACATCGCCTTGACTGCACCCTACGGCCATAACGGCTACTTTGCCACCCTGACCGAGATTGTTGACTTCTACAACACGGCCGGCCTGCGCGGCAGATGGCCAAAGCCGGAGGTGCCTCAGAACGTGAACCGCGAGGAGATGGGCAACCTGAAACTGACCAAGAGCGAAGTGGCGGCCATTGTGGCCTTTATGCGAACCTTGAGCGATGGTTACGGCAAGCCGTTGGCCAATATCACCCTGCCACCCTTCCCCTGACCCGGCCCATAGACCGATCAGCCACAACAAAGGGGGGCGCAGCCAAGCTGCGCCCCCCTTATGTACTTACAAGCCATCTCGGAATAATGTCAGAAGTTGATATCCAACTGAGTGGTAAAGGTCGGCTTCCCGCCGGGCTTCTCATCCTGGAACGGGTTGTAGACGTTTACCCCTACCAGGAGGGACACATTGGGGGTAAAGGCCCAGGCAGCGCCGGCCGACAAGGCACCAAAGGCGTTGTTGCCGCTCATGTAATCCACCGCCATCCAGAGCTTATCAGAAATCTCGGGCATGCTGCGGTCCCAGGAGAGCATCAGGCCATTATTGTTGCTGCCAAGACTCTGCTCAGCCCCGTGGTAACCGCCCGCCGAGATCCGTCCCACCACCGGCAGGGTCTTGGCAACCAGGCCATAGAGGATATTGGCGGAAAGGGCCGTGTCGGCGGTATTCATGCCAAACATGCCGACGGCCAGGGCCGGCATACCTTTGAAGGCGGCATCTTCAGGCATGGCAGCCTTGACGTTGAAATAGGCCGGGTGGTCACTCATGGCTGAATCTTCGCTCTGCAGACCATCGGTCAGGTAGTCGACCCCCACCTCCAGTTTGAGTTTTTCGAACGGCAGCACACCCACAGTAACGCCGGCGTCGAAGGTATTGACACCTGCATTATCAGCACTTGAAAAACGAAGGTAATTGTCGATGCTGATGTTCACCTCACCAAAACCTTTGGCATCGGTGGACGGGATCCAGATCTGCCCCGAATAGGTTGCCATGGCGGCACTGCTCATGGAGAGGGTCAACGCTGCGGCCAACAGGGTACGTGCGACGAGTTTCATACTGATTCCTCCTTTAGGTTGGTCTGACGACGAGAGTGGTAACGAGCCTTGCCTCCCTGTTCATCAGTAACCGTGCCAACCAGGCCGACCAAACTGGCAGACAACAAAAACAGCTTGATTTCCGTGTGGTTAGCCGACAAAATGGCTGAACACACGACTGGATGATGGTGAAAAAACATTCGAGCCGTTACCATCAGTGCCTAGATAGCCACCAGCTAGTGCTACTTTTCTGATCACCACCACACGGAGTTGCCATGACCATCCACAGCACCTACCGATTGGCCTTTGCCAGCGACAACTATGCCGGCATCTGCCCCGAGGCCATGCAGGCTTTGCAACAGGCAAACAACGGCTATGCCGCCTCCTACGGCGACGACCGCTCCACAGAGCAGGCCTGCAGCCTGATTCGGGAACTGTTCGAAACCGACTGCCAGGTCTTTTTCGTCTTTAACGGTACCGCCGCCAACTCATTGGCCCTGGCCTCGCTCTGTCAGTCCTACCACAGCATCATCTGCCAGGAATTCGCCCATATCGAGACCGACGAATGCGGTGCTCCGGAATTTTTCTCCAACGGCACCAAGCTGCTGCTGGCCGGAGGTCACCACGGCAAGATCGACCTTACGGCAGTGGAACAACTGATTACCAAACGCAGCGATATTCACTACCCCAAGCCACGGGTGCTGTCGCTGACCCAGGCCACCGAGCTGGGTACGGTCTATACCCCGGATGAGCTGCAGGCCGCCGGTGACCTGGCCCGCCGCTACGGCCTGCGGCTGCATGTGGACGGCGCCCGGTTTGCCAATGCGGTGGCCAGCCTTGGCTGCCACCCGGCCGATATCAGTTGGCGGGCAGGTGTTGATGTGCTCTGCCTGGGTGGGGCCAAGAACGGCATGGCACTGGGTGAGGCGGTGGTTTTTTTCAATCAGCAGCTGGCGGAGGAGTTCGACTACCGCTGCAAACAGGCCGGGCAACTGGCCTCAAAGATGCGCTTTCTGGCTGCCCCCTGGATCGGCATGCTGCAATCGGGCAGCTGGCTGGAACGAGCTCGTCATGCCAACCGCAGTGCGGCCCTGCTTGAAGAACGCTTGCGCCAGCTTCCGGGGGTCGAACTGATGTTTCCACGGCAGGCCAATTCGGTCTTTGTACGGATGCCGCCCGAGGTGCTGCAAGGGCTGCAGGCGTTGGGCTGGCGTTTTTACAGCTTTATCGGCGCCGGCGGTGCCCGGCTGATGTGCTCCTGGGCCACCACCAGGGACGAGATCGAGGCCTTTATAAAAGACGCAGCCGCATTGGCTACCCAGGCTACGGCTTAGCGCCAGGGCACCGCGATGCAGACACTGGAAATAGCCCCTCAGGAGCTTGATCTCAAACGGCTGCATCACGCACTCACGGCCGACAAGCAGGCCATCTATTCCCTGCTTGAGCAGCCGTCCCCTGACCTGCTACGGGTGCTGCTACGCAACCCGGCCCTGGACGAACATCACCTGCTGACCCTGCTCAAGCAGCGCGGCTTGACCAGCGCCCTGTTTGAAATCATCCAGCACTACTTAGATGAGGCAGGCAACAGCTATCAACTTGCCAAGGCGCTGGCGCGGCATCCCGAAACGCCACCCCAGATCGCCCTAGGTCTTCTGCCCCGCCTGTACCTGTTCGATCTGGCCGAGCTCAGCCGTCACCCCCAGGCCACACCGGACCAGCGGATGGCAGCGGAACGCCTGATCATCCAGCGTCTGCCCACCCAGCCCCTGGGCAACAAACTGGCCCTGGCCCGCCAGGGCACCGCCGCCATTGTCGAGGCGCTGCTCAAGGAGGGGCTGCCGCAGGTGGTGGCCGTCTGCCTGGACAACCCGCGCCTCAAGGAGGGAGCCCTGCACCAGTTCCTCAGCTCCGGGGCCGCCAGTGCCGAAACCATTTCGCAGGTGGCCCGCCACGCCCACTGGCAGCACCGCCCCAACCTACGGCTGGCAATCCTCAAGCATCCGCGCACGCCGCTGATCTGGTACACCCTCTGGCTGCCACGCCTTAAACGTGGTGTCGTCAAGGAGCTGGGCCACTCGCCACGCCTGACCACACAGCAGCGGGCCTGCATCAAACAGTATCTGGGAGAGCATTGATGAAACGGTTGCTGCTGATTTTGAACTGTCTGGTGCTGCCGGTGGCAGCCATTGCCCAACCGTTACCCTACGCTGTGGCCAGCGCACCAACCCCGGTCTACAACAGTCCACAGGCTGCTGCCAGCAGCGCACCGCCACCCACAGACCGCTGTGGCCAAGTGCGCCAGCTTGAGTGGATCGCCTTTACGGGCACCCCTTTCACGGTCGTGGCGGACATGATCCTTAACCGGCAGTCGGTGCTTGAGGTCACCAGCCCATCCTACCGCCCGCCGCCGGGTGTGCGCTTATTTGTCGCTGCCAGTAGACTCGAGCGGCGCGCCTCGCTACCGCCGCTGCCCATTCCGGCACCCCGCTCTGCCGAAGAACTACTGCAGCGCCTGCACTCCGCAATCGGCCTGCCCTATGTCTGGGGCGGCAACCTGCGCCAGGGGGTGCAGTTCGGGCAGACTCGTCATTTTGCCGGCCTGGACTGTTCCGGCCTGCTGTACGAGGCCACAGATGGCGCCACACCACGCAACACCGCCGATCTGGTCAGCTACGGCCGGGCAGTGCCGGTGGCAGGGCTCACGCTTGCGCAGTTGCTGAAACGATTGAAACCGTTGGATCTGATTGTCTGGAAGGGGCACGTGGTCATCGTTGCCGATGGAGAACAGGCCATTGAAAGCCTGCTCGTATGTGGTCAGGCAGGCAATGGAGGGGTACGTCTGACGCCGTTGCGCCAGCGACTGCGGGAGATCATGACAACGCGGCAAGGCCTGGACATCTGGCCAAAACAACACGGCAAGCAGCAACTGTTCGTGGTCAGACGCTGGTTGCCATTAGCTGATTAATGCTACTTCTTCTTTTTCTCCGGCACCGCCAGCCCCAGCCGGCCAAGCACCAAGACCATGTCGTTCCAGACATCCCAGTAATGCTGCTTATTGTCTTTGTGGTGCAGTAAAAATGAAGGGTGGAAGGTCGGCATGACCGGTATGCCGTGATAGGTGTGAAACTGCCCCCGCAACTGGGAGATCGGCTCCCTGCTCTGCAGCAGTGTTTGGGCGGCGCTGGTGCCCAGGGCCACAATCATCTCAGGACCGATCACGCGGATCTGCTGGGCCAAAAACGGTGCGCACTGCTCGATCTCGTCCTTGTGGGGGTGACGGTTGGCCGGCGGTCGGCACTTGAGCAGATTGGTGATGTAAACCTGCTCCCGCTTGAGCCCCATGGCCTCGATGATCCTGGTCAGGACAGCACCGGCCTCACCCACGAATGGCTCGCCACGCCGATCCTCGTCGGCGCCGGGCGCCTCACCCACAAACAGTAGCCGCGCTTGGGGATTACCGGCGCCAAACACCAGCTTGGTACGGGTGGCGGCCAGACCGCAGCGTTGGCAATCGCCCATCAGTTGACGCACCTCTGCCAGGGTCTGCGGTTCAACCTGCAAGGAAGCACCAGAACCTGAGCCAACTGCCGCTTCAGTCGCAGCAGGTTCGTCATGCGGCACCCCATCCACGCCGCTCTCCTCAAGCTCCTGCAGATAGCTGTGTACTGAGGCATACATGGCGCCGGGCGTGAGTCTGTGTGGCATTGCGCGTGCTCCTGGTTTGCATTTCCTGACGACCCGCAGTAAGCTACCTGCATGATCATGATGATTCGTCTCGCACTACTGTGCTGTTGCTGCCTGCTGCTGCCTGATCAGGCCCTGGCCTGGGGTGGCGGCACCCACCTGACCATCGGCCTGGAGGTGCTGCAACGACTCCCGCAGCTGCCGCCCAACCTGGCCGCCCTGCTGGCCGGCGCCAGCGACGATTTTCTCTATGGCTGCATGGCAGCCGACATCATCGTGGGCAAAAAATACACCCACTACCTGCTGAACTGCCACCGCTGGCGGGTGGGTAGCCGGCTGCTGCAGGCGTCCAGCACTGATTCGCAGCGGGCCTGCGCCTGGGGCTACCTCTGCCACCTGGCAGCTGACATGGTGGCCCACAACTATTTCGTGCCCTACAAGATCATTCGTTCCTTCTCCACCATTGCGCTACGCCATACCTACTGGGAGATGCGTTTTGAGGCCTTTGTAAAACCGGCCACCTGGGAGCGGGCACGCTCAGTCTGTCAGAACGGCCGCAGTCTGGACGACAGCCTGCTGCGGCGGGTGATGGCCCCCACCCTGTTCTCCTTCGGCAACAGCAAACGGATCTTCAACTCGATCTTGCTGCTTTCGAGGCTGGAGCGTTGGCAGCTGTTGATGTGCACCCTGTCGCAACGCTCGGACCACCTGCTGAGTGAGGAAGATTATCAGGAATATCTGGCCATCACCATGGATGCCGTGATGGATCTCTTGCAGCATGGTGATGACAGTTTCTGCTGGATGACCGACCCCACCGGCGAAACCGCCCTGACTGCCGCCCAGGAACTGCGACGCCACCTGCGTTTTCTCTACAAATCAGGACTTATTTCCCGTTCGGGGGGGATTGAGCGGGCCGAATTCATCAAACCAACCCTGCGGCGGGCCATGCACCAGCCGGAATTACTGGAGATCCTGCGCACCGCCAGCCACGAGCAGAGCTCGCCGTTTGTGCTGCCAACCGGTGGTTGAATCAGCCCCTGTGCTGTAGCAGGGTCAACACCCTGTCCAGAATCAGGTGGGCCAGTTCCTGCTTGTCCATCAGCGCTAGCGGCTCAACGCGGCCATCACGGAACAACAGCTGACAGACGTTAGTGCTGACATTGAAGCCGGCCCCTTCCTGGGTCACATCGTTGGCCACAATCATGTCCAGATTCTTGGCGGCCAACTTGGTGGCGGCGTGGGCCTGCAGCTCCGTAGTCTCAGCGGCAAAGCCCACCAAGAGCGGACGTTTTTCCAACCGGCCCAGTTCAGCCAGGATGTCCGGGTTGCGCTCCAGTTCGATCGTCAGCCGCTCACCCTGCTTCTTGATCTTCTGATCGTTGCGCAGCACAGGACGGTAATCGGCCACGGCAGCAGCCTTGATCACCACCGTACTATCAGTGACCCGCTCCATCACCGCCTGACGCATTTGACAGGCACTCTCCACCGCAACAAGTTCAACGCCAACCGGTGCCGGCAGGGCCACCGGGCCGCTGATCAGGATCACCCGCGCGCCACGCTGACGTGCGGCCTGCGCCAAGGCATAGCCCATCCGGCCGGAGGAATGGTTACTGATAAAACGGATCGGGTCCAGCTCTTCGCGGGTCGGACCGGCAGTCACCAGCACCGTCTGTCCAGCCAGATCCTGGGGGGTTAGCAAGCGGCAGAGTTCAGCAAAGATCTGCTCAGGCGGGGCCAGCCGTCCCTTGCCCTGCCAGCCACAGGCCAAGAAACCCGGCTCCGGATCAACCAGCCGGCAGCCCAGCCGCCGCAGTTTCTGTTCATTTTCCTGATAGGCCGGATGCTCATACATATTGACGTTCATGGCCGGCGCCACCAGCAGTGGTGCCTTAGTGGCCATGGCGGTGGTGGTCAGCAGGTCGTCAGCGATGCCGTTGGCCAGTTTGCCGATGCAGTTGGCAGTGGCCGGGGCGATCACCAAAGCATCGGCCCGGTCCGCCAGGGAGATATGGCCGATCTCCTGTTCCTGGATCAGGTTAAACAACTCGGTGTGCACCGGGTTGCCAGACAGGGTCTGAAAGGTGAGCGGCGTGACGAATTCGGTGGCGGCCCTGGTCATGATCACGTGCACCGTGGCGCCGGCCTTGGTCAGCAAACGCAGCAGTTCCACCGCCTTGTAGACGGCAATCCCACCGGTCACCCCCAACACAATGGTTTTTCCTTGCAGGTTCATAGGCGTTAATCCAGATACGGGTTATGCTGCTGTTCGTGGCCGATGGTGGTGGCCGGGCCATGTCCGGGCCAGACCTGCACCTGCGGCGGCAGTGCGAAAAGGCGGGTGCGAATGGAGTCTACCAGTTGAGCGTGGGAGCCACCCGGCAGGTCGGTACGGCCGACACCGTCGGCAAACAGGGTGTCACCGCTGATCAGCTTCTGCTCAGACTCCAGATACAGGCAACAGCCACCCGGCGTGTGACCGGGGGTGTGGATCACCCGCAACTGCTGGTTGCCAAAAGAGAGCAGCATGCCATCCTCCAGCAGCCGGTCCGGACACGGCGAATTTTCCGCCTGCAGGCCGTACATGCCAGCTACGCTGGCAACCCTGTCCAGCATCGGCTCATCGGCCGGGTGGATCAGCAACTCTGCCCCGGTGGCCGACTTCAGTTGTCGATTGCCCCCCACGTGGTCGAAGTGGCCATGGGTGTTGATGATGCTGACCACCGCCAGCCCCCGTTTCTGTATCGTCGCCAGAATCTGCTCAACATCGCCGCCCGGGTCCACCACCACCCCTTGGCCGGTGGCCTCGCAGCCCAACACGAAACAATTGACCCCCAAGGGACCAACCACCACAACATCGAATGTCATATCAACTCCTTAGGCAGTATTGCGGCAGCCTGCTTGCCCCTCACAGGGATTGGTGGTATGGTTTGCCCACATGATCACCCAGTAAGGAGACACCCATGACGAAACAACCGGTTGTTGACCAGGACGCCTGCATCAGTTGCGGACTGTGCGTCAGCTCCTGCCCTGCTGTCTTTCGTTTCAACAGCGCCGGCAAATCCGAGTGCTACGACCCGACCGGCGCCGACGAGGCAGCCATCCAGGCCGCCATTGACGGCTGTCCGGTGCAGGCCATCAGCTGGCAGTAGCGCCAGCATCTTCCACGAAAGGAACCACTGCCATGTCAAAGTATGTCTGTTCGCTCTGCCAGTACGTCTACGACCCTGCTGTGGGTGATCCGGACCACGGCATCGCCCCCGGCACCGCCTTTGAAGACCTGCCGGACGATTGGTGCTGCCCGCTGTGCGGCGCCGGCAAAGACGTCTTCGAAGAAGAATAGTTCCGTTTCCATTTCAAGCGCTACAAAAACGGGGCGGCCGCAGGGTCGCCCCGTCTTGTTTCTATCTCGCTAACTCCTCATCCAGCAGTCCCAGAAACTCCTCCAGTTCAGCCGGCTGCATATCCCCCATGTGCGCCACCCGGAAGGTCTGCCCCTTGATCTTGCCATAACCGTCGTCAAAGGCGTAGCCACGCTCACCCAGCCGCTGCTTGACCCCGGCCAGATCAACACCACGGTTGTTGGCCACACAGGTCAGGGTCACCGAACGGGCCCCCTGCGGCGCAAACAGCTCAAAACCTCGCTCCACGGCCCAGGCCCGGGTCCGCTCCGCCATCTGCAGGTGGCGGCCCCAGCGCACTTCAAGCCCTTCGTTAAAGATCCGCTGCAACTGGCAATCCAGACCGTAGATCAGCGAAATACACGGGGTGGACGGCGTGTTGTGCTTGTCGTCATTGGTCACAAATTCCATGAAATCAAAGTAGTAACCACGGTTTTCCACCGTCTTGGCCCGCTGAATCGCCTTCTCGCTAGCGGTAAAGATCGCCAGTCCCGGCGGCAGGGCCAGCGCCTTCTGCACCCCAAAGATACAGCAATCGATCCCCAGTTCCTTGACCGGCAGCCGCGAGGCGCTCATCGAGGAAACCGTATCAACAATGCTGACCACGTCGGGGTACTTCTTCAGCACCTGGGCAATCTCCTCCAGCGGCGAGAAGACACCTGTAGAGCTCTCGTTGTTGATCAGCGTAAAGCTGTCGTACGTGCCGGTGGCCAGGGCCTGATCCACCAGCTCGGCGGTGATTGGCTGGCCCCAGGGCACCTTGACCGCATCGGCTTGCTTGCCGCAACGCAGGGTCACCTCGTGCCACTTGTCTGAAAAGGCACCATTACAGAAGTTGACGCAGCGCCCCTTGACCAGATTGCGCACTGCCCCCTCCATTACACCGAAGGCGCTGCTGGTGGCCAGGAAGGTGCGATCGTCGGTCTCCATCATCCGCTTCAGATTGGCGGTGACCCTCGCGTGCAGCTCGGCATATTCCTTCATACGGTGGCCAATCATCGGCTGCGACATGGCAGCGAAAATTTCAGGGGCCACATTTACCGGACCAGGGATGAACAGCTTCTTAGCCATCAGAAAAATCTCCGTCAATTAGATAAGTTAACAAGAAATCGCAGCCTAGCAGATGCCCCCGTCGAAGTCAAGGCAACCGCCTGCGCCGATCACGTTGCACGCCCCGGCAGATTGCAACACCCCATTTTGCAACAAAGCAACACCGCGACTCATTGATTAGTGCTGTATTTTTATGGGATTGCATTTCACCATCGCCTATGCTAGAAAAAAGCGTTTAGAAACCAAAGCGTTGCAAATGCAACAATTGTTCTATGCATCGATTTGCCATCACACACCAGAGTAAAGGGGACCTAGCACGTATGACCAATCACAGCGCACCAACACTGAACGAGCTGGTAAGCGGCGTCGCAAACCGGCTCAAGACAGCCGGGACCGGCTTCTACCTGATGGTTTTTATCTCTCTGTGCCTGGTACTGGCCGCCACAGGGCTCGGCCTGATGACCATGTTCAAGGGCCATGAAGCCTACTACAATGTCTACCGCGAGGTACCGTGGGGCATCCTGATTGCGGCCTACGTCTTTTTCGTGGTGACCTCAACCGGACTGTGCCTGGTCTCCTCCATCGGCCACGTCTTTGGTGTGCAGGATTTCATGCCGATCGCCAAACGTTCGGTCTTCCTGTCCATTGCCACCATCCTGTCCGGTTTCTTCGTAATCGCCTTCGAGATCAAGATCCCCTGGCGGATGGCAATCTATAACGTGATCTCCCCCAACCTGACCTCCAACATCTGGTGGATGGGCACCCTCTATGGCGTCTACCTGGCTTTCATGTTCGCCGAGTATATCTTTCTGTTGATCAACAAGCATAACCTGGCGGTGATCTGTGGCTTCAGCGGCTCTGTGGCCGGCATCGCCGCCCACTCCAACCTGGGCGCCGTGTTCGGTCTGCTGATGGGCCGTGAATACTGGCAAGGCCCCTACATGCCGATCTACTTCATCGCCTCAGCCATGATGACCGGTTGCGCGGTGATCATCCTGTTCCATATCCTGGGCTACAAGGTTAACCGTGAACAGATGGCCCCCGACATGGAGCGTGCCCTGGAGGTCACCACCAAGATCGGCATCCTGCTGATCACCGTGATCCTGTTCTTCACCACCTGGAAGTTGATTGCCGGTGCAGCCGGTCAACCCGGCGGCGCCTATCCGATCGTCCATTCCGAGGTTGTCGGCCACCACGCCTTCATCTTCTGGTTCTTTGAAATCCTGCTGGGCATGGTTGGTCCGCTGGTACTGTTTATCCTCTCCAAGGGCCGCAACCTGAAGATGATGTTGGTCGCCTCGCTCTCGATGATCATCGGCATCTTCGTGATGCGCTACAACCTGGTCTTCCTCGGCCAATCGCTGCCGGTCTATTACAGCCTGGGCGTGAATGAGTTCAAGGATATGCTCAGCTATTTCCCCTCGGTCTATGAATGGATCATCGCCGCTGGCGGCTTTGGTCTGACCGCACTACTCTTTCTGGTTGGCGAAAAAGTATTCGACGGCCACAAGGTTGAACACCACTAATCCACTGACATAGCAACCGATAACGAGGATACCAACACATGAACAAGCATATAGATCTGAACAATCTGAAGAACGAAGGGCTCGAGAACGTTTCGAACCAGGAGCGACGGGATTTTTTCAAGATGGGCCTGGCCATCACCGGCGTGTTTGCCGGAGGCACCCTTTTTTCGGCCATCTCCACCTTCAACCGCGCCCATGCCTCTGATTTCGCTAAAAAGTACCCCTACAAGCCCCATTACAGCATGGTCATGCAGCAGGATCGCTGCATCGACTGTGAGCGCTGTATGGAGGCCTGCGTGGTTACCAACAACGTGCCCAGACGCCATGGCAACTACCGCACCACCATCCTTGAAAAGGAGACTCCTGACGCCATTGGCGGCAAGCGTGAATTTATCCCGGTACTCTGCAACCAGTGCAACCTGCCGCAATGCGTTCGTGTCTGCCCCACCAAGGCCACCTATAAGGACAAGAGCAACGGCATCGTGATGATGAACATCAAGAAGTGCATCGGCTGTCTAACCTGCCAGCTGGGCTGCCCCTACAATGCCCGCTACTTTGACGAGACCCGTCATGCTGTTGACAAATGTAACTTCTGCTGGGACACCCGCATCTCCAAAGGCGAGAAGGACACCGCCTGTGCCCATGCCTGCCCGGCTGATGTCCGGATCTTCGGCGACCTTTCCAACCAGGAAGACCGTGTATTCAAGATCGTCCATCAGATCGAAAAGCCGGTCTGGATTCTGCGCCCCGAATCCGGCACCCGTCCCAACGTGTTCTACACCAAAGGCTAATTAACTTTACGCGACGAGGTACTCACCGATGACCATACGTATGCTCTCCACTGTAATCGCCCTGCTGGCCCTGGCCGCCGGCCTGGCCTTTGCCAACGCCTACCCCGAAGCGCCGATCGTCTATGATAAGCCGGTGCGCGGCGTGATCTTCTCCCACAAGGCCCACATGGAAAAGGGCCTGTCTTGCGAGATGTGCCACAACCGCCTGTTCGAGATGCAGGCCAAGAAGGCCCAGGAAAACAGCGATTTTGTGATGGAGTCGCTCTATCAGGGCAAGTACTGCGGCGCTTGCCACAACGGCTCGCTGGCCTTTGCCTCCAACACCCGCTGCGCCACCTGCCATATCGGCGTCAAAGGTGAGGAGCGGCTGAAGAACGGCGGCAAACAGGAGAAGAAGGGGCACTAAGCCTTATTTCAGAAAAGCCTTAGATCAAAAAAGGCGTCCCCAAAACCGGGGACGCCTTTTTTTACGCATGCGAGGCACTAACCGCTATAACTCTTCGAACTCCTCGTCAGCAGCCGCGTCATCCGGCCCTGCATCACCTTCATCCTCGACCGCCTGGTCCTGTTTCAGCGCCTCCAGAAAGCGCTGGTTCTCCTGCAGGGTCCTTCCCACCTCCTGCAGCAGCTTATGAATACTATCATCCTTGGGCGGATCAATAATCATCGTGTGTTCCCCATACAAAGCCGCAGAGCTTCAGTCGCAGAAGCAGGCGGCAAGGAGGGTGCACGGAGGCGTAGCAGCACTACGTCGACCAGCACCCGGCGCAGCCAACGAACTTATGCGGCTGAAGAATCCGGCGCTACTCCATCCAGAAACCGCTCCGCATCCAAAGCCGCCATACAGCCGGTACCGGCCGAGGTGATCGCCTGGCGATAGATGTGGTCTTGTACATCACCAGCGGCAAAGACACCGGGGATACTGGTCTGGGTGGCAAAGCCCTCTGAGCCACCCTTGGTCTTCAGGTAACCGTCCTGCATCTCCAGCTGACCCTCAAAGATTGCCGTATTGGGCGAGTGCCCGATGGCGATGAAGACACCGTCCAGGGCGATCTCTTTGGTGGATCCATCGCGCACATCCTTGATCCGCATGCCGGTGACACCGCTGGTATCCCCCAGCACCTCATCCAGCACATGGAGCCACTCGATAGTCACCTTGCCTTCAGCTGCCCTGGCCTGCAGCTTATCGGCCAGAATCTTCTCGGAGCGGAACTGGTCACGACGGTGCACCACGGTAACATGGGAGGCGATGTTAGCCAGGTAGAGCGCCTCTTCAACGGCGGTGTTGCCGCCGCCGATCACGGCCACCGGTTTGTTGCGGTAGAAAAAGCCGTCACAGGTGGCGCAGGCTGAGACGCCCTTGCCCTTGAAGGCCTCTTCCGACGGCAGCCCCAGATAGCGGGCCGAGGCGCCGGTGGCGATGATCAGGGCATCGCAGGTATAGGTTGCACTGTCACCTTTCAGGACAAAAGGACGCTGTTGCAGGTCGGTTGCTGCGATCTGGTCGTAGATAATCTGGGTGTTGAATCGTTCGGCATGCTGCCGCATCCGCTCCATCAGGTCGGGGCCTTCCACCCCGGCATGGTCGCCGGGCCAGTTGTCCACCTCGGTGGTGGTGGTCAGCTGGCCACCCGGCTGCAGACCGGCAATCAAAACAGGGTTCAGGTTGGCCCGTGCGGCATAGACTGCAGCGGTATAGCCGGCAGGTCCGGAGCCAAGAATAATCAAACGATGGTGCTGTACTGCAGCTGCCATGAAAAACCTCCTCAAACGAAACTATCCTCTACAGTGGTTGTAGAGGATAGCAGGAGTTACCGCGGATGTCATCACCCTGTTACGGCTGGGGCGTGGTCCTTAAGCCGGCGGCGATGTTAAAATCGATATCAATCACGATCTGCAGTTTGTCCTTATCCGGGTTGGCCATCACTTCAAATAACCGCTTGTCGATAAATATGCTCAGGTTGAGTATATCCTCCCGCAGGTTCTTGGGCAGCGGATTATCAGGATCGGACAGTTCGGCCTGAAAGAAACTCCAAACCTTCTGGTTGAATTTGATCGCCTCCAGCAGTTTCTGCTCATGGTCAGGCGCCTGCCAGTTCTCCTGCACAGACTTCAGCATCAGACCAGCCCGGGTCAGCACCGAGGCCTCAAGTTCACGACCGGTGAGATGCTCCTTCTGCATATTCGTGTAAGCTGAAACTTGGTTCATTCTTCACCCCTTTTAAAAGTACTCAACAAGGAAGGCTTTTCAACGTGCAGTGAACATAATCGGATTATGGCTCTAAAGCAAGCATCCGTCTAGCCAAGCCATCAGAACGCCTTGTCCGCAAATCCGTTATATTGGTCGCCAGAACTATCGATCTGCTTGCCGGTTGCGTCCTTGCCCATAAACGTGAAGGTCAGGTGCTTGGTATCAATTGTACCTCCCTCACTAAAGGGAGTATCGTTCTGATAGAGAGAGAAATACACGGTTGCAGATTTCTGGGTGGGGTCATAGGTCACCCGGTTGGGCATGGTCGTAAAGCTTGACCGGTCCGTTGGTTTATACAAGCCGTTGTCATACAGGCCACCGCTGACGCCGGTCGGCTTACCTATCTTCCAGTTGGTGATATTGGACACCGAAGTCATATCCATATCGCTGTCAAAACGGAAGGTAATTGAAAACTCCTTAACAGCGCCAGGCTGGCTAAAGGTAACAGGATCGAGCACCAACAACGGAGCCGGCCCAAAGACCGTATTGAACGTACTACGTTCTGTATCGACACCGATAATCTTCGGTTGGCGAACAAGCTCTTCCAGATCTTCGACAAAACTATCTGCCTGCGCTGTCTCCAACGCCTTCAAGGCGCTGATCTGCTCATCCACCTTGTACGAATCCCCCAGTGCAGCATAGGCAACACCCAACTCCTTAAAGCTCGGTGCAGAATCACGCTTAAGCTCCAGAGCCCGCTGCAACTGAATAATGGCCTCACTGTGGCGCCCCTGTGCATTGAGCGCTGCACCCAAACCATAATAGGCATTGCCATCACGGGGGGCAAGCCTGATGGTCTGGTTAAATGCAGCCTCAGCTTCACTGAATCGCTGCTGCTGAAGCAACAGATGGCCACGGGTATAATGTGGCAACGGACTGGTGGGATCGGCGAGACTGGCTGCCTTCAGCGACTTTTCGGCTTCGGCGTAATTCTTTTCGTCGATATAGATATTTGCCAGATTGGTGTGCACATCTGACTGGCTCTTGTCTATCTTGAGTGAGAGGGTATAGGCCTTGATGGCTTCCTTATTGTTACCCAGCTTGATCTGGGCCTGGGCCATCATATTATAGGCGCCGACGTTATCGGGGCTTAAGGCTGATGCCTGCCTGAAGGCCGCTGCAGCCTCTTTATATTTGCCCTTTTCCAGCAGCCCAATACCGCTTGACAGCACTGCATTCGACACGCCTGATCGGGTATCCTGCTGCCCCAGCAGGGCTGAAAACATTTTTTCAGTAGCGCTCGTAAGATCCATGATATACCCCCCGCACCGCTTGCGGTTCGTGTGTAAATAGTATATCGGTTTTTTGAAAAAATTCTTGAAAAAGATCGCCAGGCAGATCACCATCCGCACCAGGCATCAAGAGTAAGCCAGGAGTCCGCTACGAAAGAGAAAACCGTTCGCATATACTGCTACCAACCCGGCAGAGACTATCTGCTCACCGAGGCAAACCGCTATCGGAACCTGCAGCAGGTACCCTTAGCTATGGCGCTGAGCAACAATGAACCTGCACTTGAACAGACTGACGCCCCCGAGCAAGCCGACTTTTTCCTGCTTCCCGAGTATCTAGACGGCCTGCTCGATAACGTCGGTGTTGATGGTACGCGCCATTTCCTGGCGACCCTGCCTTTTTTCGGTGGTTACGCCGACCGCCACATCTTTTACTCCAATCATGACAACAACACGCCGTTCGACCTGCCCTCGATCTTTTTTCAAGTCAGCATCAATCGCTTCAAGCGAGATCCGGGGGCCTTTGCCATACCCTATCCAGCCCAATGGATTCGGGATATCACCCCGGATTTCAACTTTGCCCGCCTGCGCTACCTGACCTCTTTTACCGGCAACATCGCCTCAGCACCGGTCCGTGGCGAGCTGGTCCTGGCGGCGCAGCTGGAACAGCGCCTGTCCGTGTTTGTTGATCCGACCGCCGGCTTCCATTGCCACATCAAGTCTCCGCACGAGCAGCAACAACGTCGCAAACGCTATCTCACAACCCTGGCCGACTCACTCACCGTGCTTTGTCCCCGAGGTGAAGGCACCAACAGCATCCGATTTTTCGAAACCCTGGCGGCCGGACGGATACCGATACTGGTTTCCGACTGTTGTCTCCTGCCCTATGAAGACCAGCTAGAGTACAGCAGCTGCTGTCTCAAGATTGCCGAACCGGATATAGCAGCAGCTGGCCGGATATTGGCCGACTGGATCGTTGCCACCGGGCAAGACCGGCTTTTTGCAATGTGTCGCCAGGCCAGAGCGGTATGGGAACAGTACTTTAGCGAGCAAGGCGTTATCCGGCACACACTCGCCCGCCTACAGCAGTTGCGTGATCACCACCGTAAGCAGACCAGCGCTCCTCATCAAGCGGCTCACGCCGCAGATCATCACACTGAGCTTGACCAGGCCATCGCCCTTCACGAGCAGGGAGACTGTGTCACTGCCGCACACATCTATGAACGTCTACTGCAACAGCACCCCAACGATCCCCAGCTCTGCTACCTGCGTGGCACCGCTGCCCTCCAGCTTGGCCAGTACCCCGAGGCGATCGCCTGGCTGGAACGGGCCGTCAGCAGTTCGCCGGACAAGGCCGAATATGCTACCCACCTGGCCATAGCACACCAGAAAAACGGAGATCATCAGCAAGCTGAGCAACTGCTGCGCCACGTGCTTAAAAACGATCCCACCAACAGCATCGCCTGGCTAAATCTTGGCATCACCCTCCATAGCCAGCATCAGCTGGAGGAGGCACTCGCCTGTTTTCGACGGGCCGAAGCGTTGTCACCTGCCGATCCCCGGCCACCACAAAATGCCGCAACCGTCTGCCAGGCCCTGGGTCGTCTTGATGAAGCCGAGCGCCTTTTCGTCCGCGCACTGGTCCTGAAACCAGACTATGGCACTGCCCGCTGGAACCTGGCCTTACTAAGACTGCTACGGGGCGACTATCAGCGTGGCTTTACTGATTTCGATGCCCGCTTTTGTAAAACCGATCCGATTCCCCGCCGCCACACCAATCTTCCCGCCTGGGATGGCGCTACCGACCATTGCAGGCTGCTCATCTGGGCAGAGCAGGGGCTCGGCGACACCATCCAGTTTGCCAGATACATCCCTTTGCTGGCAGCACGAGGAATCGTCATCACACTTGAAGTCCAGGATCGCACCCTCCTTGAGCTCTGCCGCACACTGACAGGAGTCCACCAGGTCATCCTGCGGGGAGATCAGCCGGCGGCGGTCGACTTCCAGGCAGCCCTACTGGACCTGCCCCGGCTGTTGGGCACCACGCTGCACACCATCCCGGATCATATCCCCTATCTGCTGGCCGCTAACGACAAGTGCCGGGCCTGGCGGGAACGGCTACCCACCGGCAAGCCGCTGGTCGGCCTGGTCTGGCGCAGCAATCCAACCCACATCAATGATGCCAATCGCTCCTGTTCGCTTGAGTTGCTGCTTCAGATTACCGTCGAACGCCCCGACATCACCTTTGTTAACCTGCAGTGGCAACCTACGCAGACAGAGGCAGTAGTACTGCAACAACATGGCATCATCGATCTGACCAGCGACTTGCAGCAGCTAGACGACACCGCCGCCCTGCTGGCCCATCTCGACCTGCTGATCACGGTCGACACCTCGGTCGCCCACCTGGCTGGGGCACTTGGCCGGCCTGTATGGCTGCTGCTACCCTTTGCTCCTGACTGGCGCTGGGGAGTCGATGGGAGCAGCTCCCCCTGGTATCCATCCATGCGCCTGTTTCGTCAGGAGGCGTCGCGGGACTGGGAGGCGGTGGTTGCAAGCGTTGCGCACCAGCTCGAGGCAGTGGCAGCACCTGGAACACCTACAGCATTCTGCCTTACGCCTGCGGATACAGCTACTGACCGTCAACGAACCATCACCATCTCCTCACTCGGGCAGTATGGCCTGGGCAACCAGCTGTTCCAATACGCCTTTCTCAAACTATACGCCAGGCTCCACCAGATTCAGACCGAAACCCCGGTCTGGCTGGGCACCTTCCTTTTCGGCCACACCGACTCACCGATCACCCATCACTTTCCGCAGATCTGCATTGATGCCAACACCCACAACAAAGCTGACCTGCCAAGCTTGGACACAACCCTGCGCAACGTCGACCTGCAGGGTTTTTTTCAGTTTCACACCAGCTTTTATCTTCCTCACAAGACTTACTTCCAAACACTGTACAGACCTCTGCCAGCCATCGCGAAACGAATCGCGCCGGCTGTCGAACGATTGCGCAGCATAGGCAAAACAGTGATCGGTGTACACATCCGCCGCGGCGATTACGCCTATGTCAACCACCGCTTCCTCTTTATGGCGCCAACGGCCTGGTACCGGACATGGCTGCAAGAGATATGGGGCACCCTCGACAACCCGGTTCTCTTTATTGCCAGCGATGAGCCGGAAAACATCTTGCCGGACTTTGCCGACTTTAATCCCGTCAGCTATCTGGACCTAGATCCGACACTCACGCCTGAGGTTTTCTGTGCCAGTTACTATATTGATTTCTATCTGCTCAGCATCTGCGACATGGTGGCGATCTCAAACAGCACCTTTTCCTTTGCCGCCTGCATGCTCAACGAGACTGGCACAACCTTCATGCGCCCGCACCTGCCCACCCAGCGCCTGATTCCGTTTGAACCCTGGGATAGTGAGGTGCTACTGCGAGATGAGCCGTGATCTGCATAGGTCTTGACAAAGTAATTTGACAAAATGATTTGAGCTGCTATTTTTTTCTCAAGTCTTGCAAACCACTACCGATAAACAAACTAACGCAGTCCACCACAGCGGCAAGAATGCCGCGACAAACCCTAGAAAGGAGCTTCACCATGGCTATCAACGACATCTCCCTCACCACCGGCATGAGAAACAACCTGCTCTCCCTGCAGAGCACCAACTCCCTGATCAACCGCACCCAGGACCGTCTGGCAACCGGCAAAAAGGTTAACACCGCCCTGGACAACCCGACCAACTTCTTTGCTGCACAGGGTCACACCTCCCGTGCTGCCGACCTTTCGGTCCGTAAAGACGGTATGGCCGAGGCCGTGCAGTTGGTAAAGGCTGCTGACAACGGCATCAAGGGCATCACTGCCCTGATCGAGTCCGCCAAAGGTGTTGCCGGTGCTGCCCTGGCTACCTCCAACGCCACCGACCGCACCAACTACACCGCCACCTTCAACACCCTGATGACCCAGGTTTCCCAGTTGGCCAGCGACTCTGGCTACCGTGGCACCAACCTGCTGACCGCAGGTGACCTGACCGTTGAATTCGGCCAGACCACCGGCGCCTCCACTCTGGGCATCAACGGCTTTGACGCAACTGCCACAGGTTTGGGGATTGAGGCTACCGCTCTTGATACTAATGCAAACATCGCAAGTGCTTCAAGCCAGCTGGAAGGCGCTCTTGACACGCTGCGCTCCGAGTCCTCCAAACTGTCCGCTAACCTGAGCGTTGTCACCACCCGTCAGGACTTCACCAACAGCATGATCAACACCCTGACCGTTGGTGCTGACAACCTGACCTTGGCCGACACCAACGAGGAAGGCGCCAACATGCTGATGCTGCAGACCCGTCAGAACCTGGGCATCACCTCCCTCTCCATGGCATCCCAGGCAGCCCAGGCAGTTCTGAGACTGTTCTAACAACGAGTTGACCAAGCAAAACAAAGGTCAACCCGAGATGCAGATGCAGTAACCAGGAAGGGGGGCCCATGGCCCCCCTTCTTTGTTCACTAACATCAGCATCCGTGGAGGTACCCCATGGAACTTAACCCTATTACCAGCACTGCCGCTCTGGCCGGCGCACAAAGCTACCAGCAGCCAACACCGGCAGCACAGCAGGCCCAGGCCGATCAGGCCGCCTCGGCTGCCGCCATTAAGGCAGCGCCCGCCAGGCAGGTCAGCGACCAGGTGCAGACGTCGTCGGTGGCCCTGAAAAATCTGGACACGGTCAAGGCGATTGAGCAGATGCACACCAAGATGAACCAGCTGATCAGCGGCGTACGGGAAACCAACGAGCAGTTGGCCAAGGCCGCCGAACAGGTCAGCGCCATGCAGGCCAACCTGAACGCGATCATCAAAAACTACCCGCCTTTCAACCTCGACAGTAAAGATCGCCAGGATCTGCTGATGAGTTATGCCTCGATCAGGCAAGAACTGATCAAGATGATGGTGCCGCCGCCACCGCCGCCGATTTACGAACAGGTGCAACACCTCTGGAATACTACGGTTGGGCAAAATGGCCAAATGCTGGCCAGCGCAGTACCTGCGCTGGAAACCAGCAGCCCTGACAGCATGGTCCAATCAGCAGCTTCACAACTGGCAGCCACTACCGACAACCTCGGTGCACTCAGTTCGGGCGTAACCCAGGCCCTGATCGCTCCCTGATCATGGCGCTCAAGATTCGGCTCAAGCCAGATGAAAAGATCCTGATTGGCCGGGCGGTTGTCACCAACGGCCCCAAGGCGTCGGAATTTTACATCGAAAACACGGCACCGGTGCTGCGTGAAAAGGACATCATGAAGGAAGACGCCGCCACCACCCCGGTGCGGCGTCTCTATTTCCTGGTGCAGTTAATGTATGTCGATGAGCCGAATCTGGCCAGCTATCACCACGCCTACTGGAATCTGGTCAAGGAGATCGTGGCTGCTGCCCCCAGCACCACGCTGCTGATCACCCAACTCAGCGACCTGATCCTGGCCGGCGATTATTACAAGGCGCTAAAAACGGCCCGTTCCCTGATCGAGTACGAAGAAAGCCTGCTGGCCCAGACCACAGGACTGCCACAGCAAAGCGACTAACGCTGCCCGCCCTGTTGGGTCTGTATGCCCAGTTGCTGCAGGGCAGCTGTCAACTGCTCCGCCCGTGCACCGTTGCCTGCCTGTTGCAGCTTCTCCAACATCCCCTCCATAAAGGGCCCCATCACCACACCTTGGGCCTGCAAGTCGTTCAAAACGGTCATACCCTCGTCAAATGATCGCTTCTCTTGGCTGCAGACGAGCAGACAGGCCCGTAGCAGCGCCGCGGTAAGGTTAGTATCGTGATCAAAGGCCTGCAGCAACTCGCCCGTTATCTGGTCATTAGCGAGGCAAAAGGCAGCGATGGCAGCGTTCAGGGCTGCCTCACGATGGTTAGGTGCCAGGGCCAGGGCCCTTTGCGAACGATCAAAGGCCTGGGTGATATCTCCAAGCTGTAGATGGCAATAGCCCAGGTTGAACCAGGCCAGCACAAAGTTGGCATCAATTGTCAGCACCCGTTGCCACAACTCGATCGCCTGCTGGTAATAGCCAAGCTCCGCAGCCTGCACCGCCAGCTCCGACAGGCTCTTCAGGTCAGTGCCTCCATCCTGGCGTAGTTTTTCACAGCCCAATCGGTAGTACTGTTCCTGCTTACAACGCTGCCTGTCGGCATCCAGGTAGCCGTAGTGATGAATCGGGATGTCGAACGACCGCACCGGCAACTGCAGGCGGTCAATACTGTAGTCAACCAGTTCATGCACCGGCTTTTCAAACCGGATTGTAGCCTGATTGGGAAACAGGCGGATCTTGCTGCTGGCTACCCAGCCGCCGCCCTGCTCCTGTAGCGGGTAGCTACCGTCATTGGCCTGCCAGCCCTCAATACTTACCGAGTTACGATAATTACGGGTCTGCATGATGTAGCCAGCCGGAGTACTGTCCGAACGCAGGCAGTGTCTGAAACGTTCATAATCCTGCGGGGCGATCACCTCATCGGCATCCATCACCAGGATCCAGTCACCACTGGCCTGCTCCAGGGCAGCATTGCGGGCAGCAGCAAAGTCACCATCCCAGGGCCGCTCAAACAACCTGGCCCCGAAAATCTCTGCAAGCTGGCCGGTTCTATCAGTCGAACCGGTATCAACGATCACCAGTTCGTCCACAATCGGCTTTAAGCTCTGCAGGCAACGGGGCAGATTGGCCTCCTCATCCTTCACGATCATACAGAGGCTCACTCTCGGACCAGTATCGGCTGCGGGCTGGTAAGGCCCCAACTGGTGACGTACCGGCAAGGCGGCCGACAACAGCTCATCGCTTGCCCCGAAGTCTACCAGCACGGCCTCGATCCTGGCCATGGCCTGCTCAAGCTGCCCTATCTTCAAGAGCAGGTCAATCAGCAGGTAGGCAACAGCCTTGGCCTGCGGATAAAAGTGCAGCGCCTCACGAAACAGTTCCACGGCCTGCTCATACTGGCCAGTGTCACAGACCGCTTGATGATAGGCCCCACTGGCCACAGCTGACAACGGGCACAGCATAAAACCTTGGGCCATCCGTTCTAATCCCTGAACGTGGTCTCCTTGCTCCCAGAGTAATTGCCCCCAGTGGGTAGCCGCCTCTCCAAAGCCGGGATCGGTAGCCAGTGCGGCCTGAACATCCCGTAGCCCCTGCTGCTGGTCGCCACTGGCAGTGGCAAGCATCCCGCGCAGGCACAGGGCCGGAGCATAACCGGGCTCAATCTGTAGCGCCCTGCTGGCCAGATCAGCAGCTGCTGCAAGCTCACCGTTATCGATTTTGCACCTTCCCAAGAGCGTCAAGCCTTTGGCATCATAGAGCCCCGGACTGTAGGCTAGCAACAACTCCTCTGCCTCCGCAGGTCGGCCTGCATCCAGCAGATAACTTGCCAGGGTGTAGTAGAGGCGGGATTCATCGTGAGCATAGCGAATCCCCTCCTGTAGCACCGTCTCGATCAGCTGCTCATACTCTTGACGCTGGTACAGCAGCTCGGCCTTTTCAAGCACCTTAAGCACCTGCGCCGCCACGGCCTGATCACCCTGCAATGGCCGGCTCCATTTTGTACGGAACAGGGCGTTGTTGCCCTGCATGGTCGCCGCATAATTGCACTGGTTGCCCTGAAAACTGACACTGCCGTAGTGGTGGATAAACACATCAGCGGCGATCATGTTTCGATAACCTGCCAGGGCTGCGCGGATGCAGTAGTCATCGTCTTCAAAATTGCCGGAGCCGAACTGTTCATCCAGCAGGCCGATCTTGCTCACCAGTTCGCTACGGAACAGCATGCAGAATCCGACGATCCTGCGCTGTGGAATCCGCCGGTACCGATAACGCCGCCGGTAGGCAGTGGCGTACTCCTGAAGTTCTTCCAACCGTTGGTAGCCCACCTGCGCCACCCGCTGCAGGCCGCTGATGTTGTTGGTCATCGGCCCGACGATGCCGATGCTTGCCGACGAACAAAGACATTCCAGCAGTCCAGCTAGCCAGCCTTCAGTGACCACCACGTCATTATTCAATAGCAGCAGGTACGCGCCGGTTGCTGCCTCGATACCCTGGTTGCAGCCTTTGGCAAACCCCAGATTCTGACGGTTACTGATCAAACGGTAGTTATCGTGCACCGCCACCTGCTGCTGGAGCCAGGCTACCGTTCCATCAGTGGAGCCGTTATCCACAAAAATGATCTCGTGCGGCTCTGCTGTGAACTGCTGAATACTGTGCAGACACTGCCGGGTGTAATCCAGCTGGTTCCAGGTCAGGATGATGATCGACACCAACCCCTGCTGCCGACACAGTTCTGCCGTACCACCACAGGCCGGGTCCTGTTCAAAGGGGCGTCCCAGCCGCTGTTGCAGGTGAGCGGGATAACGGGGTATGTCCGGATCGGTTGTGAGGCCGTCGGCCTGGTAGTAGCGCCAGTCGTCCCGCTGCACCAGATCGCCCCACTTGCTAAAAAAATGCTGGCGGTTATGCAGGTACTGTTGCCTGAAACGATCCATGGTTGCCTCAAGCTGTTCCATGGCGGCCAGCTTCCGCCCAGCGACTTGCCGCTCCTCAGGTGTAGCCGTACCCTGCTGCAAACGTTCGTTCAGCCGTGTAAGCTCACCGCTGTCGGCAACAGAGTGTTCAAGGTTGCGCAGTTCACGGTTCAGGGTCTGGCTCTGATGATGAACAATTTCACTTTCGGCACAGTAGTAAGAGCCAAGGCCCTGGGCGCGGTAGGCATAGCAGAGGTCGTCGTCCTCCCAGCCGTTGTGGTACTGTTCGTCAAAGCCGCCCAGCGCCAGAAACTCATCACGCCGCACCAGCAGGGCAGCGCCGGTTACGATGCCATAGACACGACTGCGGTTAACGCAGGGCGCATCAGCCGGGAGATTGTAATAGATATGCTGTGCCGATCCGTTAGGCACCTCGGTATCCTTCCAGACCTTGCCGCAATGCTGAATGGTACGGTCCGGGAAAATCAGCTTGGGTACCACAATGCCGTAGTCGGCATGCTGTTCGATGGCCGCCTGCAACGGCTGCCACCATCCCGGCAACACCTCGGTATCATTGTTCAACAGCAACACCAACCGGCCTTGAGCAGCCCGAGCACCGGCATTGCACGAACAGGCAAAACCGCTGTTTTGCCTGTTGCGCAGCACTCTCAGGTGAGGATTCGACTGCAGCAGATCAACCAGGGGAGGCTCTGAGGCATCATCAACCACGATAATCTCAAACGGCAGATCGGGGGGCAGCTTAAGCAGTGAGTCGATACAGCGGGAGGTCAGTTCAGCCTGACCATAGGCGGGAATGACAATCGACAGCTCGGGGGGCGGCATGCCACCCGTCCGAGCTGTATCTGGGGCGTGGGTCAGCGGGTCAAAAAAAAATCAGCCGGCGCATTCTGCAGCTGCAGCACCAGGTCGCGCGCTTCCTGATTCCACGGCTCAAAATCTAGGATGCGCCGCAGGAAGATCAGTGCCTCATCTGGCCGGCCAACCTGCAGGCAGATTGTGGCCAGCGCCGCCAGCAGTTCAGTATCCTGCGGGTATTTTACCAGCGCGCCGGTCAGCAGCTCTATTGCCTTATCAATCCTGTCCTCGCGACAGGCGCAGATACCGGCATAGTTTTTGAGAAACAGGAGATTATCCGGGGCGAAACGGCAGGCCAGCTCGTGGTGGGCCAGGGCTTTTTCAAGGTTACCGGCCTGGGCGTACAGCACCCCCAGGTCATTATTCAACAGAGGGTTGGTGGGGGCGTCAGCCAACTGCCGCTCCAGAGTTACAATCCGTTGGTCACCTGCAGCTGCAGCCTCGACAACCGGAGGCGCTACTGGTGGCGCTGCTGCCTGACGCAGGCCCGACAACAGATCATCAAGTTCTGGCTGTTGTGGTCCCCCCGCAGGGGCGACGGTGAGCGCCTGCAGACCTTCACGGGCCTCGCGGTTCCACGGTTCCAGCTCAACGATTCGCTGCAGGAATATGCGGGCCTGTTCCTCCAGCCCCTGGTCCTTGCTGATGATGGCCAGCGCGCCGAGCAACTCCGTGTCGGTCGGGTACTGCTGCAACAGCCGGGTATAGATGGCGATGGCGTCGTCATCCCAGCCAAGCTCAACATAATAAAATCCGGCCAGGTTCTTCAGGAAGACCGTATTATCAGGTTCGAGTCGTACCGCTCGCTCATAACGGCCCAGGGCCTGCACTGCATTACCAGCTTGTTGTTGGAGCACCCCCACGTCATTCTGGGCCTGACCATACTCCGGGAACTCACGTACAAACGATTCAAGAGTGGCCAACGCCTCTGCATCCGACATCGATGCCAGCCTCGCTGTTACCTGTGCATACTGTTGCGCTGCCTGGTGTTGCCCTATTCCGTTCATACGCGCTGCTCCCCTCTGCCCAAGAGTGCCGTCACACTACCAGATTGTCGCCACCGATTGCAACCTTACACCGCGCGGGCTGCCTGCTCCAACACTGCCAGATCTGCAGAAAGCTCAACATCATCAGGGTAGCGCTTCAGGTAGCGCTGCACAACGGTCAGCGCCTCTGCTGGACGGCCCAGCGCCAGACTCACCTCCGCCACGGTCTGGACCGCTGTTTTTTCATACGGATCATGGACCAAAGCCTGTTGCAGCAACTCATACGCAGGGCCCAACCGGCCCTGCCCCTTAAGGGCCAAGGCCAGACCGCACAACGCCTTGCTGTTATCTGGATCACAATGCAGAACATTGCCGAAGGCCTGTTCCGCCTTCTGTGGGTCGCCAGCCAGCAGATGAATGATACCCATGCCTGCATTTGCCTTCAGGGTTGCCGGATTGGCCTCCAGCGCCTCCTCAAACAACACCCTGCCTTCATCCAGCTGACCGGCGCTCACCAGGCACTCTCCCATTTCGCACAACAGGGCCAGACGGGCCTGGGCATAGGCCTCCAGGGCCTTTTCAAAATTACCCTTGCCGCGGTAATAGGCTCCGGCCTTCAGCCAATCCTGCAGTTCATGGTTCTTCATATCGTTTAATCCTTTCAAGGTTTTCAGACATCCGTAGTGTAGCGCTGCAGCACGTCCCTTGTCGTGCGGGAGCTCGACAGTCGTTGCAGCAACGAAGAGGCGGAACCGGCCACCAACGGCACCAGTTGGTACTGACGTGGTCTGGCCGAGGCAGTCGGCTGCTTAGCCTGAACTGTCGCTGGCGCAGCAGGAGGCTGGTAGATGGCCGTGGTGCCGCTCAGCATCCCCGGACCATGCTGGATCGTCCCATCGGCCTGGATGATGGCGTCCACCTGCACCTTGCCCAGCCAACGCTGATGCAGCCGCTGAATATTGGGGCCCGCCTGGCGGAAGCGCTCAGGCCCGGACTGCGATTCGTGGTGCACCACCACGCTGGCTGGCTGGTATACCAGTCGCTTGCCGGCTGCTGCCAGTTTCAGGCAGAGGTCCACATCCTCATAGCCGTTCCAGTATCCCTCGTCAAAGCCGCCAACCGTTTCGAAATCAGTGCGGCGTACCAGCAGACAGGCGGCTGTCAGCGCCTGCATGCTGCGCAACATATTGGCTGCCGGATGATCCCCCGGCATCCGCTGGTAGAGATGCCGTGCCACCAGCGGGTCACCTTGCTGTTGATCATCCACCAGCAACACACCGGCATGCTGAATAGTGCCATCCGGATACAGCAGCTTGCTGCCGACCGCTGCAACCGAGGCGTCCTGTTCAAGCACCTCAAGCAGAGGTTCAAGCCAGCCATGCTGAACCACCGTATCGTTATTCAGGAACAGTAGATATTCGCCGCGGGCAGCCCGCGCACCCTGGTTGCAGGCCTTGGCAAAACCGAGATTCGTTGCATTGCTGATAACACGCACGCGTTCGCCAAGGCCGCGCAGGTAAGCGTCGGTCCCGTCGCTGGAGGCGTTGTTGACAACAATGATTTCACAGGTGATGTCAGACGATAACGTTTCAAAAAGCGCCTGCAGACATTGTTGCGTGAAATGGAGCTGATTAAAGACAGGGATAACAATGCTTACTACCTGAACGTTGCAGTCCTGTTGTTGCGGAACGGCCATTGATGGCGGCACCAGGCTTTTGTTATGAAACTTTTCCATTATTTCCTGATAGGCCTCAAGCCAGAGCCCGGCATTTTTCTCAAGAGTGTAATTCGTCAGCACCTCGTTTCTGGACTGTTCAGCAATCTTTCTACGGAGAGCAGGTTGATCTATCAGTAAACAAATAGCCTGAAACCACTGTTCCGGGTCCCTGCCGGTCAAAAGTCCGGTCTCACCGTGCTTCACGCTGCTGTTATACGGCGGAAGATCGGCATAGACGCCAGCAATGCCGCAGGATGAATATTCAAGCCATTTGATGTTACTTTTGGCCCGATTAAATGGATTGTCTAGCAACGGAATAACGGCAATATCGAAGCCGGCAGTGGGCAACTGGGCAGCGTACTCCCGGTAAGATTCAGCAAAAGGTATATACCCGAAACCGGGCAACTCCTTGCAAGCCGGGCTATAATCACCCATAAACCTAAAAGCTACGCGATCGCCGTACTTTTCTGCCACTCTAAACAGAGCATGTTCAATAGCCTGCAGGTCGGCACGATGGGTTGCCGTACCGGCAAAACCGATGATAACAGGACTACCTGCTGCAGATCTAGCTGAAGCCTGCCACAATTGCTCATTAATCAGGTTAGGTAGCAGATACACATTTGGGTTGTACGCCCTGCAAACATCTGCCAACGCCGCTGTTGAAACGGTGATGGCGCTGAAACGTGGCAGCATGGTTGGCAACAGGTCTGCTGTTTCCTTAATCCACGGCTTTAGATGATTGTCATTTGGTACATCCGTAATCAGATCATCAAGCTCGTAAATGACCGGCTTGCCCGTTGCAAGCATCTGTTCTAAAAATTGCAGGGTCCCCTGACGCGGGTAAAAACGTTGCACAAGAATGATATCAGCTGTTTGTATAGCATCCAGGTCGGTAGTGCAATTAGCGTCAGCGACCTGCGCTCCCCATCGAACGTCATATTCATCAGCTAGACGCTCCAAGGGACCAAGCAACCTCAGCTGTGGACAGGCAAATGCCTGCCTATCCAGTGAGAATACCGCAACAACCCGCTTACGCTGCGTGTTCAATTTTTTTTCGACTGAAGCCTGTCCGACAAGAGACTGATAGCGTTGTTTCCATTCCTGTGCGTCCTGCCCCATAGCTTTAATTGGGCCGATACCTGCTGCCAATTGAGCTATTCGTTGAGGATTATTTACAAATGATTGCAAACAACGCTGCAACCCTTCCTTGTCAGTCGGATCGATCAGCACACCGTTCACATTTGCAGTAACAATTTCTGGGATGCCCCCTACGTTGGATGCGATCACAGGCACTCCGGCACTCAATGCCTCCCTGACTACCAATGGATAGTTTTCAGACAATGACGGCACCACAACCATGTCTATGGTGCTCAAAATTTCAGGCAACTGCTCCGGTGTGTAACGCCCACGGTAGCGGATACGGGAGTCATCACTGATTTCGTGCATGAGCCGTTCGATGTACTGATTGACGCCATACCCCCAATACTCAAGAACCGCTCTTCCCTCAACCCCCTTGAAAGCATCTGCTAGCAGGTAAACATTTTTCAGATCATGGATATTGCCTAAAAAACCAAAGACCACGTCAGAGCTCGTTTGGTGCTGTATGTGTGCTACGGGCACAAGCCCTAAAGGCGAAACCTCAATCTCTCGCTTGACACCATAATGATGATACAGATCAGCCAGGTATCTTGAGGGTGCTGCCAGTACATCAATCATGTTAAGCATCTTCAGGGCATAATCGTTCCTGAAGGATACCTGTTGTGCAAACATCTCCATCACCTTGGCGTGAGCAAGCGTCACACCAGTACGCCGCAAGTAGCAGTCAACACACTTCAGCGTATTTTCTGGGCCACTGCACAGCTTATCAGCTTCCTGATCGTACAAATGAATACTGAGACATAACGGCCAGTAATCATGGAGCGTCATACATGTCTTGAGCCCCATTTGCTTGGCGATCAACGGATAGGAAAAGGAGAGGTTCAAGGTATGATGAAAATGAACAACGTCGAAGTTCTTAGTCGCCAGAAGATTAATAAAGGCCTTTTCTTCTGCCTTGTTAGACACTTGCGAGGTCAGTGCACTATGTTCATCTAACCTGTGGTTGCTACGCAGCGTGAATATCCTGAGCCCCTGATACTCGCCTTCAACAATAGTCGGTTGTACAGCAGATGGATCATCCTGCGGGTACAGCACCGACACCTCGCATCCGGTTTTCTTGAGGTGCTGTGCCAATTGATAGGTGTAGTTTTCTACTCCCGCAAACCAGTGAGGTGGGAAGTTATGGGCCACAAGGAGAATTCTTATCGGATCGGCTGCCTTATTTGATGTTACAGCGCTGGTACTAACACAATTCAACGTGCTGCGCGGATCAAAACCACGGACTACAGTTTCCAGTTCTTCCGCAAACCTGACGATATCTTTGTGGGGAAACAGGCGTACCGCCTCTTTAGCATAGTGGCTCGCAGCTTCAGCATCTTTCAATGTGATAAACCGACTTGCTATTTCTGCATACGCCAATGCCTCAGCCTGCATTTCAGGTACTCTGGCCCAGTCAATGTGAGGGAACAGCCCCTTCAAATCATAGTTTTCAATCATGTCGCGAACAATACGAGCCTCAAAACTTGTATCGATTTTCACCGTTCCGGAAGACATGTTGCTGTCATGCCAGCGCCATTTAACAACCTGCAAGCCTGCGTGCTTAAACTTTGCATGCGGGATTGCCCGCACCCACCACTCGTAATCATGAGCACGACGAAACTGCGTGTTATAGCCGCCAATGCTTTCATAAAGGGACCGCCTGACCATGGTGCCGGGATTGGGAACGGCATTGTGTCGGAACATTTCGGCTAGCAACTCATCACGACGCCCATACCAGTCAGGAAATGTCTCCTCTTTCAACGGCGTCAGGGTATCATCGACAACTATCAAATCACCGTAGATCACGTCGGCGTCAGGGAGTTTCCTGACCACTTCTGAATAGAGAGTCAAAACACCCGGCAACAGGACATCATCAGAATCAAGCCACAGAACGAACTCACCCCGCGCTTCTTCGACACAGCGGTTACGGGTTGCCGGTGCGCCGGAGTGTTCCTTGAGCACATAACGGAGCCGAGGGTCATTAAAAGATCGAACATCTTGTGCCGTATCGTCGGTAGAACCGTCATCCACGACAACTATTTCGAAATTTTCGTATGATTGGGCAATGGCGCTGGCAATTGCATCCGAGATATAGCGGGAGCGATTATAGGTGGGGATCAAAATAGATATATGGGGCACAAAGCACTGACTTGCTGAAGGAGGGCGTTCTTCCTGCTCCGGGATTGGCTTCATGCAGAAATATATATTTTCACCTTCCGGAAGCCCATAATGGTTCATCGCAGCGCCTGAAAACCGTCTTGAAAAGCAATCTACTTTAACCTTAAATCCGGCTGATTCAAGACGTTCTTTATAATCAAGACCATAATAACGGACATGATCTACATTGCCATAGAGACGTAAGCGTTCCTGTGGGTCAGTAATAGTAAGATTCTCTATAGTTTTCTCCAGACCCGGCCTAAGGGGCACCTGCAAGATTCCCCAGCCTCCCGGCTTCATTACCCGGTATAGTTCTCTCATCGCCTTCCTGTCGTCAGGGATATGTTCCAGGACATGGTAGCAAAAAACACAGTCGAAATGATCATCAGGTAATGACATGTCGGTAAGATCCATGTTTAGCATGGCATGTGGCGAATGGATATCGATGCTTAGATACTGAAGAGACGGCATCTTTATAAATCGTTTGGAGAGAAATGGAACTGGAGCTACATCCAACACTTTCAGGTGAGGCGCGGTGAAGAAGTTCGTTTTTTGTTGCAAGAACAGCCAAAGGAGACGGTGGCGCTCCAATGAATTGCACTCGGGGCAAAGAGCATTTTCCCGTTGTACTACACCAAAAGGAAGAAACGACTCAAAACATTCACCACATATTGGGCACTCTACACCAGTCGCAGGTCCTTGCCAGCCTTGTTGAATACCCTTTAACAGGTAGGATGCCAGTTTATCATTTAGTGTTTCAATATCGAATTCGTCCTGAACACGTTCACGCCCTTTTGCACCAAAGCTCTGCCGTAATCCGGGATCATTTGTCAGCCGCTCCATATGCTGCGCAATCTGCTGCACATCCCTCTCTATCGAGAGAAACCCTGTAACCCCGTCTATCACAAGCTCTGGGATGCCTGCATGGAATGTACTGATCACCGGCAATCCCAACGCCTGAGCCGTAACCAATGTAACAGGCAGCCCTTCTTGGTCACCATTGTCTGCTGTCACACTGGGGAGTACGATAATGTCAGCCTGCTCCATCTCATGCAGGAGTGTTTCGATGGGAATAAAACCGATAAATTCAACAACACCCGCAAGGCCTAGTTGCTTGGCAAGCTCCATCAGCTCATATTTAAGCGGCCCGTCACCTATGATGCGGTATTTGACATCATTACTCACGGCAATCAGGGCAAATGCCCTTAGGGCATATTCAATCCCCTTTTTTTCCACTAGTCTGGCAACGCTCAACATAGTCACCCGATTACCGCATGCAGCTCGACTGAGAGGGAGCGCCGGGATCGCTACACCACAACGATGCACGGTAATTTTGTCTGCAGGGCACCCTTTCCGTACCAACTCGTCCATCATATATTTAGTGGGTGTGGTGATCAGGTCTGCCCGCCGGAACAGGGCATCATAACAACGGTCACCATGTTCCACTAAATACTTTGAAGCGTCATAACCGTAAAACGAGACAATGAGAAAGGTGTCGAGTACCTGGAAGAGCGGTTCGAAGGTAATGAAATTGGTGCCAAAATGTATGTGGAATGCGCCAATGCGGCTCAAGTCGCCAAGACCATTCAGGCGAGTCAGCTCGTTAACCCATGCTTGTGGTGTATGACGCAACTCAGGAGTAGGTAGCGCCAGATAGCGCGTTTTTTCAATGAGACGATATTGAATAACTTTAGAGTGACTGACCCCCTGATCCAAACGGCGCAATGACCAGTTCTCAACATCAAGACCACGGTCAATAAGCCCTGAGATTTGATCCAGAACAAATGTTTCTGATATTACGGGAAAACTATCTTCAATAACGACTATCCGCGCTTTATCGGTCGCCTGCTGATCATTTTGCTGATGGCAAGCAAGTGACATGCCTTGGTTTAAATGCATATACCGGCAACTCCGATCATAGATAAACGACTCGCCTGCGAAATGTCACCCACTGACAGCTACGCCATACAGCCCTGTAATCATGACGCTTTGCCTGGACATGCCATCATAATCCAAGACAGGAATGTTCTGTTCAGCCCGCAGCAACTCTTGATAAAATGGAAACCATAGCTCGATGAACCTACTACGTTGATTATCTTCCATGGGCCTTCTCTTGATCCACAGTCCAAGCATCTGGGCAAGGCTGGCATCCCAGCCCCCCAGCGCGGAAATGGTAGTATCAGAGTAGCCAGCCCGTTCAAAGATCTTCCTTAAGGAAAACGGCGTGTAACGGCACTCATCCTGTGGCATGTCATGCAACGGCCAGAGGAACGGCACAGTAAAGAATATGCTCCCGCCGGGCCTGAGGACCCTTTTTATCTCCCGCAGCATTGCTTCAAGATCCGGAACATGTTCAAACAGTTCCGTTGCAATGACGCAATCAACGGAATTATCTGCAAGAGGGATCCGGACACCGTCCCAAAAAAGATCCGGCTTGCTGTGGGTCTGATAGCCTGGGTTTTCAATATCAAGGCCGATATAGCCGGTAATACCATCGTAACTAGAGATCAGAGTTTTATAGGGCATCCGGCCACAACCGACATCCAACACTAGGCCGCTTGCCCTCTCCAGGTAACCTTTCAGCGCCGTAACGATGCTTTTTCTGATCCAGTAGATATCAATTGTATCAGCTGACAAGACAGGGTCCACAAAATCAGGGTTGCTTTCCTGCAGTCCTGGTCTCGCCGCTTGCTCTAATTCAATAAAGCTGCGCAGTGCTGTCCGGTGATTTTCAAACCAATAAACATTATCGTATTCCCTGAATGAATTATTAGAATAATAGCGATAACTTGCAGACAAGTTTCTTAGGGCGGTCGGAATCTGCTCAAAATTGTCGACACAAACCCCGCACCCCCTGCCTTCAATCGCCTCAACAGTACTTCTGTAGCGGTTTGCCAGTACGGGCAGCCCAAAACGGAGGTAAGCCGAGATCTTGCCGGACGACTTTCCAGCGGAAGTGAAATTCGGCGAGACATTTTTGTACCAGGCAATACCCACATCGGCAGACTTGACGATTACATCAAGATCTTCGATCTGTTCGACATAATCATCTGAAATATGGACATTGGAAATGCTGTGCCGCCGTACAAACAGTTCGAGATATTTTTTGTAATCTCCATAGGCGTTGCCGTGCATAACCAACGCCCAGTCCTGAACATCATGAAAGGCCGCAGCAATCTCCAATAGGCAGTGCTGTTCCTGGATCCCTCCAAGATGAATGGCGATCTTCTGGTTATGCGGGATATTGAATTTGCGTCTGAGGTAATCAGAGCGTTCCCGGCTTGATGGCTGCATATAGGTAATGGGGAGCAGCAGGGTGGGTATTTCAGGAGAAAGGCCATATTCATTTCTGAACAGGGACTCCCGTTCTTCGGATTGGATGATCAGCCCCTTGATGGAATTTATCTGTCGCCTCTCATGCTCCATAATCCGCTCAGGATAATGCAGGTTGAAGGCATTATTTCTAAAATACAGCTCCAGACTGTAGTAAACGGGACGGCTTGCCGGAAATAGCGTCTTGCTGAGTACGAATCCATTGGCATCAAGTGCGATAAAATAATCGTAAAAAAGCGACCTGTTTTCCTGAAGCATGGTTATATCGATATCTGGCGGATACTGCACAACCTGATGCACTCGCTGCATGACACTTGCATTCAGATGACCCACACTGCAAAGGTGCAGGTCGACGCAATAATAATCACACAGCATCTCTAACAGGCAGATCACCGGAGATGATTTGCCGATAGAATAGTAGCATAGAAATACGGCAGCCTTTTTTTTACCCACAGTCATCAAACACCAACCTTCTTATACTGTTCGTGATCAAGCATCGCATTCCACGTCTCATACAAACCCTGCAGAAAAGGAGTTTGTGGTGCCCAGCCAAGCTCTCTCTGTGCTAGCCTTGTATCAAGAACAAGCTCTGATACGTCGAACGATCTGTTACCAGTATGTATAACCGCAGGATCAGACTTGGTCACTACGCGGATTAATTCAAGCACGTTGGTAAGCGTGGTCCCCACACCGCTCCCGATATTGAAAACACGGTGTTCAGTTTTCAAAAATGCTGCCTTGACAATCCCATCTATCAGGTCGCGTATGTAGACAAAATCCCGTGAAACCGATCCATCGCCCCAAATGGTTATAGGGTGCCCTTCCAGTATGTTGCCCAAAAAAACTGAGACTGAGCCTTGGATATTTTTGGGATTCTGACGGGGACCGTATGGATTGGACGGCCTTATTACCGTGAAATCCAGATCATGTAGCCTGCGGAAAAGAAACAGATATTTTTCAATGGCCAGCTTGGATATTCCGTATGAACAGATCGGATTGGTAGGGTGGTCTTCATTGATCGGCAGTGTATTTGGAATACCGTACACTGTTCCGCCGGATGAAACGAAAACCACCTTTTTAACCTTTTCCCTTACGCATACATCAAGGAGGCACAATGTCTCTATGACATTTGATGACACGTCAAAGGCCGGGTCGTCATTCGACGTCTTGGGGACCGTGGTGCTTATGAGATGAAAGACGACATCGATGTCTTTGACTGCTGACGAGACCAGACCCCTGTTGCCGAAATCGCCAATCACATACTCTACGTCAGGAAGCGGCAACCGAAAAAGCTCGTAGTTTCTGTCGAAGACGCAAACGTTATGCCCCTGTGACCGTAGTGCATCCACAAGGTGTGAACCGATAAATCCGCAGCCGCCAAAAACAATAACGTTCAAGGATGTCCCCCCGGATCTTCGGATGATTGAGGCAGGAATATAGGCAGACGAATCAAGCAGGGCGCTTTCGGCAGACAAAGACGGCATTCCAGCTGGCACAACCCAGACGAGCACCTGTAAGCCACTCTTCTGAACGACTGAGTTCAAGACCAGCACCGGTGAGCAATAGCTGGATTTCCGGGACAAACAGGTACCGCATCTTGTGTGTCTCACAAATCTCATGTATCTCGCTGTTCACTTTGGACTTGATAAACATCCGATAATTAACGTCAACTACGTTTTCGGAGGGGTGCATGACGGGCTGGGCTATGCGCGTCACCGCCAGCGCTTCATCTTCAAGCTCCTTAACACGTACGGTCGGCCTGTCCGTAAGAACGCCCGGGCCGTACCAGCAGTCAAAGATAAAGATGCTCTTGGAATGCATATGGTCGGCTGCAGTGGCAACAGCAGCCATCAGATCAGCATTGGTCGTCTGGTAGCTCATCACATGAAATAAAGAGATAACAACATCGAATTTCTTTTCCAGCTGGACCGTACGGACATCACCATGAACATATTTCAATCCTGGATTTACCGCAGCCGCATTCCTGGCAGCTGTCAGCATTTCCTCCGAGATGTCTACACCGGTGACCTCATAACCCAATTCAGCGAGACATCGATCATGGCGTCCCGAGCCACACCCCAGATTAAGGACACTGCGTGCGCCGGAGGCACATGATTGAATAATGGTATGCACATACGCCGCCTCACCTGCGTAGTCCTTGTCACGGTATAGCAGGTCATAGTAGCGGGCATACTCGACAAAAACACTCATGACAGACATTCCTTGACAGCATCTGCAACCAAGGACAGTTGTCCGGCTGTCATGGTCAACCCATTAGGGATGTAAACCCCCCTGCGTGCCAGCCGCTCTGCCACAGGATACCGTTCGTCGCAGAACAGTCCCATCCGGTTGAACACCGGTTGCTCGTGCATACCCAGAAAAAAGGGCCGTGTCTCCACTCCCCGCTCGCGCATAAGCGCCATTACTCTTACGGCATCCTCGGAGCGTTCATCAGTCAACACAATGCCGTACACCCAATAGACAGCATGTGCCCAAGGCATCTCTACCGGGAGCTGAACCGCCGGTATTTCGGCAAACGATGCATTGTATGCATGGGCAATGTCACGCTTGCGGTCTATGGTATCATGCAGCCGCTCCAGTTGGCCGACTCCCATTGCTGCCTGAAGATTGGTCATCCGGTAATTGTACCCTAATGACTCATGGTAAAAACGCCGGCTCAACTGAAAGCAGAGATTCCGCAGTGAACGGGCCCGCTCAGCATGCTCCCTGGATTTGACCAGAACCATTCCGCCTTCACCGGTTGTTACCAGCTTATTGGCGTAGAAGCTGAATGTGCTGATATGACCGATACTGCCGCATGGTCGCCCCTTGTATGTGGCACCATGCACCTCGGCAGCATCCTCAATCACCGTCAGGGAATATTTTTCAGCCAGCGCCATGATAGGGTCCATGTCAGCCGGATGACCATAGATATGAACTACCACTATGGCACGTGTTCGTGAGGTTATCTTTGACTCGATCTGGCTCGTGTCCATCTGCCAGGTAATCGGGTCACTATCCACCAGTACCGGCTTGCCCCCCCCCCTGACAACCGATTGTGCTGGCGAGATGATGGTGAAAGTTGGCATAATGACTTCATCGCCGGCTTCAAGGCCCAGCAAATTAACCGCAATATCCAGCGCAGTGGATCCGTTGGAGACAGCAATGCCGAACGGCATGCCGCAGTAGGCGGCCCAGCGCTCCTCAAACAGATCAAGGTATTTCCCTGCAGACGAAATCCAGCCAGAAGCGAGGGCATCATTGACCAGTTCCATATCCCGCGCCGTTACCAATGGTTCACAGACAGGGATCATCAGAAGCGTTCCTTCTCCACCAGGCCGGTATACGGTCCTTGCTTGATCTCAAGAAAAATAGTGTCTTCCAGGCATTTGAAACAATGCCCGCCCGCCACCAACTGGATCATGTCACCCTCCTCCAGCACCCAACTGCCGAGGGGGCTTTTGTCCATGGCGTAGAGCTCCACTTCGGTCCGTCCCTTCCTGATCAAGAGGGTCTCCGGTGTACCAACCAGATGTCGCTGCAACGGCAGATGTGAGTGACGGGCCACAACGCCATCCTTAAGATAGACGACGAAGCCAAGCTGCTGGTAATAGCTATCCGGTGAAATAAAGGTCGTTTCCGAAGGCATGAAATCACGACGGATGATAGTGGCGATGTGCTGGTCGTTCCAGGTGATGTGGTCTATCAATTTGGCAGCATTCGTCTGTATCATTGCGGCTGCCCCATTTCCCCAAAGTAGTTGTCACGCATAACCCACTCCAGTAGTTTGGTTTCTTTTTGTACCACCTGTTGATGATAGTTGAAGCCATCCACAAGACCGCGATCTACAGTTTCATGAATTGTATTCGACGACGGCGCATACTGCATCGGCGACGACAGGGCTCTATTTTTGCGAATCGAGGTGTATGAGTTGGAAATGCCCTGGTTGAAAGCCCGCTGGTAAATATAATCGACCGTCAATCTCCTGCTCGATACGACATGGTACACTGAAGCTTTCGGATTATAAACTGCTTTGTATCCCAAATCCCGGACAGCAACCGACACCGCGGTTTCACCATCACCCCTGTACTTTATGAGCTCATGCGGCAGCGAATCAGGATGAAATCCACCCGTTTTTTTCAGGACATCCTTACGTATTGCAAAATTACACCCCCAAACATATTCCGGCGGAATTTCATGCACCGTATCGCCAAAATCAAGGATACTGTACCAGCCGAGAGCCCAGCCACGACCAGTTTTACGGCTTAATTGAGCCACCCAGTCCGGTGGTGTAATCTCAAACTTCGGAAGGATCTTTCCGCCAACAAGCGCAACGCCTGGGTCGGCAAACGATTCTGCTACGCCTTCAAGCCAAGTTGGTAGCGCCTCAATATCATCATCGGCAAAGACAAGAATATCACTACTGGCCGCCTCTAGACCGGTATGTCTGCCGTTATGCAGTCCTGGGCGAGGATCACAAATCCGTTTGAGCCAACGGATTCTACGCGCAAAGTGCTGACAGACCTCGGCAGTGCTATCAGTCGACCCGTTGTCAATAACAAGTACCTCAAAACGTTCTGCTGGATAGGTTTGCGAGGTTAGCGACGCAAGTGCGTCGTAGAGTAGTGCGGAACGATTGAAGGTAGGAATTATGACCGAGACTAAAGGCTGATCAGGCTGTGCATAAGCCGTCGGGGCTCCGGTCATATGCTCACCGTTCAGGATATGCTTGAGCACCCACTCGTTAACTATGGTCAACTTATGTGCGTCACTTCTCTGACCGTGCTCCTTTGCTAAGGCAATAAGCAGAGGATGGGCCGCCAATGCATCCGACCGGACAAAACAGGTAATATTCTGCCGGTACCGCCAGCAAACAGTATCGTTTCTCAGAATCTGAGGCCGGATAAAGTCAATTTCCACATAGCCGAACCGGTTGAATTTTTCGCGCCAGTACCAGGGTGGTTGCTCGTTAATGTGGTTCACACCGGTTTGTCCGGGCAAAGCTGCTGAAAAGATCACCACCGGTGAGGCGTTGACCAGGTTGGCAACAAACTGGTCCGCAACCTCAGCAGGCAGGTGTTCCGCCACCTCAAGGCAGATCAGCAGATCAACTTTTTCTAGTATCCTGAAATTGCTGTCCACAAGATTCACATTGGTCTTAATATGCCTCTTGTCGATAAAATAATTGTCTGAGCTGAGTTCGTTAACATCATAACCGCAGACGAAGGTTACACCATTTTTTTGAAACACTCGTAGCCAGCCACCGACACCACAGCCAATATCGACTACTGACCGTGGCTGAAAGACATCCGTGAGAATAGGGACGACAGCTTCAGCCGATCGGTAAGATGCATCTTTTTGTTCGTTATAAAAATGTTCATTGTAAATGTTGCCCAATTTATCCACCTCAACAACGTCACTTGAATCTGCACTCTTCGTAATATACAAATTAAAATCACAATAGATACGCTGGCCTGGGAAGCGGCGCCTGAATTCTTCCAGATTCTTGATATAGACAACTTTTGCAGAGAGGCCACCCAGATTTGAAAATATTCTTTCTGCCAAGGCCTCAGGTGAATAATGACGACTGAACGCCTCGTCATATTCATCTTCTCGCCAGGCCCTTATGGCACCCTCATCCAGAGGCACTTCCGAAAGGTCACTGTTTTTGCTGGACAATATAAAATGACTGTCATCAAGGTATAACGGAGAAATGACTACTTTGCCCCCATCCTTAAGGACACGCTTGGATTCCTTAACAAACAGCTTGTCGTCATCACCTCGAAAGGCTTCAAAAGCGCACTGCAGAGACATTGCATCAACGGAATCGCTTGGCAAACAGCTTGCCGTAGCGTTGGCACCTATCTTGTTCCCATGAATCCCCTTCGGGAAAGACAGGTCGAGGCTATATGCATTTACCCCTTGCTTCTGAAGACAATCGGCCCAGTTGCTGCCGGCTGCTGCGACATCTATATAGAACTGTCCAGGCGTTAACCCTGAAAGCCTGTAAGCAATATAGTGTTCCAGGCACTTTTCAATCGCAACGTCATTCAATTTGGCATAACGGCCATAGATTTCATGAAAATGCTGCAACCACGAGATAAAGACATCAACGTCTAAGTCAATTTCATTAACAGGAATGTTTACTGAGGCCAATCTTTGAATTAGACGTAACTGGTCTTGCTGATTTTTTAATGCAGAAAAGGTTTCCTTAGACAAGCGATCAGCGCATGGCGAAATACATGCCCAATACATATTAGGAAGCGCCCCCTCATCATGGGCAAATTGTCGGACGCAATCCCTAACGACCTGTTGCACACCCTCCGCCCAACCAATATCATGAAAAACAACTCGCGCATTCCGCCTAAGCTTTGGAAACCACACCAACACATCATTTTTAACATTTTCATAGTCATGTCCAGCATCAACAAATAGAAAATCTATTTTTTCATTAAAACTTTCAGCGATATCCCCGCTTTTGCCTCGCAATGGCACTATTATATCCGCATATGAGCACGTGTTCTCAGTAAACTCTTCGAAAGTATCCCTAAGCCCTTCCGCCATCCCCTCATTACACCAAGTGTCGACACAGTATAATTTTGCTTTCTTGCCAGAGCTCCTGATTGCTGATGCTATAAAACAAGAAGATGATCCGAGGTAAGAGCCTAGCTCAACATACGTATCACCTGCAGTTGCCATAGCAAGCTCTTGCAGCTTATGCTTTTCGTCTAACGTTAGATGCGTTTCAATTTTATAAATGTCTATATTTCCCATCATTTTCCCTGTTTTAACATGCCGTTTAAAATCGACTCGATTTGAGTCCATTTCAACCAGCCGGTTGGTTCTTGAGTTTGTTTTGTTGTTCAGATGCTACTGTTTTCGGCTTTGATGCTCTTTTAACTTTGTTTGCCTGTGTCCAATGCGCCACAGCCCCTGTTTTGCCCTGTCAGGCGAATCAAGGCCCAGGTTTTATCCGTACCAGACTGTAGGCTGCTTAATGAAGCATCAAGCTGCCAGGTAATTTTTTCAATACCTCGTCACATGGTCTTTCCGCATCTTGGTACACGCCAGCTACCCCAGTAGCTTCCAGGGCTTGTCAGAATCTACCCGACGCATGCATGTGACAAACGCTCTTAAAAGACTCGTTCTGCACTGCTCGCCATTACTCGCCTTTGCCTTTCCTTCTTAACCATGGATCATCGACCGTTGCCATCTGCTCGGACGAAACACCGCTCTTTTCGATGTCTACTTATTAAATATATCGGCAATTGAACCACTGAACTAAACCCTGGATAAACTGGATGCACCTGTTCAGACGGGTATATCCGTAAACTGTGGCACGCTTCTCATCTCGCTGGCCTCGCCCGTGACTCAGGAGCCGTAAAGCCATATCCATTCAGGCTTGGATAGGCAAGAATGATAGCGACTACCTGCTTGATGACCTCATGAACACTCATAACGCCTACTGTCCTTTTCTTTCATATTTTTCGATACCATACTGCCCCATCCGTCACCGTAAGGCCTGGATGATATTGAACATCACGATGTCTTGCAGGTCAGGCTCCGCCATGAACTGCTCCAGGTTAGCTGGTCGCTTGGCACGGATACGGGCCACTGATTTCTCAATCAGAGCCGTCTTTGCAACCACAATCTGACGATCAACCATTAACGGTGTCCTCCATAACGGCCGGCAAGCTTCGCCCTCATATCGGCAACATAATAACCGAACTCGGCGATCATCGGCAGTTTTTGACGGCGGAAACGCTTGAGCTCGTTATCACTGCGCTGGTACAGACAGACCCCCTTGGCAAAGATCTGCCCGAGCACCAGTTCACCTGCGGTGTTCATGATAAGCGGGTGGATATCCAGCCGCGTAAGCCGCCCAAGCTCAATGATGACGGCTGAACGGAGCTGATCAATCTGGCCTTCATCAAGTTCCGGGTGTACGAGAAAGGCAAGGTCCAGATCACTGCCCGGCCGATTCTTACCTGACGCATAGGACCCGAACAGGTAACAGGCGCTGATCTCGGGCTTGTTCTCACAATAGAGCCGGATGGTATCGTGAAGCTGCAGATCGGCTATACCTGACGCCTGGTTACCCAGAGCCTGTAAAATAGATTGTGTAAGTGGCAAAAATCGGTTGAAATCTGACCTCACAGGAGGAACCGATGGCCACTACCGACGAACTGCTCGATGCCTTGATGAAAGACTACAAGAAGCCCGAAGAC